>SLJW01000147.1 GCA_007134865.1 Paracoccaceae bacterium
CTAGCTGGTCGCGCTGCCGTATCTCGCCGCCATGCTGGTACTGGTGCTGCTGATGCTCGCCTTTCCCGTTCTGGTTATCGGCATTCTCTGCGCAAGGAGCGCGCGTCGTAGCATCCGCAAGAGCCCAGATAATATGACAGATTTTTTCACCAGCCATCCCGCCTGCGGCCCAGACCAAAGCTTTCTGGCCTTGTTGTCAGCGTAGGAAAGGTTATACTGCACTATGTCCATTAATCTTGGTTCAAAGCTGCTTTAGCAGAACGTAGCAGCGAAGTCCTCTTGGTTGTAGCTTAGAGAAATGAAAAAAGTCACTGACGATAGCCTCCGCAGTTTTATTTTTCTGATGCGCTGCCTTATGCGCAAGTTTTCTTTTCTCATGCAATGAAGGGGTGCATTGATGCTTTCGAGGTTTAAGTTGATAGTTTTAACCCTTGCGTTTGCAAGTTTTCATTTTGGGAATTTAGCGCATGCTGGGAATAAGGTTGAGCGGGCAGGTGATGTATTGGAAGTAGTGATACCTCTCGCAGCATATAGCCTGACATTGGTTAAAGGAGATAATCAAGGAGGCAGAGAATTTTTACGATCCTTGAGTACAACTTTTCTTATAACCCACTTTCTAAAAAATACTGTAAATGCAGAAAGACCAAATGGTGGTATTCAATCATTTCCGTCAGGTCATACTGCGATGGCATTTCAAGGCGCAAGCTTTCTACATGCGCGCTATGGGTTAGAGGCCGCATGGCCCGCATATGCAGCTGCCACATTCGTCGGGTATAGCCGCGTTGCAGCGAACAAACACCACACTCGCGATGTAATCGCTGGTGCCGCATTGGGTGTTGCAACTAGCTTTCTTTTCACACGCGAACGTTTTGCTCCTCGTGAAGTACATGTGCTTCCATTTATGAATGGAACAAGGGCTGGGTTTAATTTTACCGTGCCGCTTCAATAATGCCTTTTCATACGAAAAAAGTCAAAGAAGGCTGCAAAAATCCAATCACGTGAAAGGGCAGCGGCGCCTTTTTCTATTTCTGAGCTGATTTACCAATTATACGCATGCTTCATTCTTCAATCAGCAATCAGTCAAAGCACTTAATTAGAACCACCTCACTATTCGAAGGCGAAGGCAGTTTTCATGGATCAGTTCAGTGGGCTTTTAATGTGATCTATCAACCAAGTCAGTGATCCACCCTGTGAGTTGAACTGCTATCAGAAACCTGTTTGGCGTGCCCGGGATCGGTCAAAAGACGAGACGTTTGTCTGCGGTTCGCCAAGGCGCAATGTCATCATCCGGGGTGAAACAGATAGCTTGCAGGCATATTCATCCCAAATGAAGCTGTTCAGTGTATTGAGCTTGCCTGCGGATTGGTCGCCGAGGAGTACCCTCAACTGATTGAAGCTGTCGATGGGGCTTTTCTCGCGAGCGTCCTCGCTTCTGCGGTTCAATCCTCCGTCCGGGGCGTTCGTCCATTCAGGCCTTTGCTTACATGACCGCGTACCCCAAATCCCGACGCACCTGAAAAACGCGCAAAACGGTTCAAACGCTTGGGCCAGCTTCGCGCAGGCCGATAATGCCCCTTGTGTGATGCGTGGCGGTCGTTCCGGCCATGGTGGCCGCGAGCGCCAAGATGAGGAAGGTCCAAGCCGTCGGCATGGCCTTGACTCCCATAGAGGTTTCGCCCAGCCTTCGCCTTGGGTGGCGGTTCTGGGCAACCGCGTCCCAACACCAGAGAGGGGCGCGGCACCAATGTCGGAGAACCCCAGTGGACAGAGGAGAAGATCATGAAAACCAAAGCGATTGGGCTGGGAGCGAGCCTCGCGGCCACGGCTGCGCTGACGGTACCAGTAGTGGCGCAAGAGCGTATTCCGCCGGTCGAGATTTACACAACCACCGAATCCTATGATCCGATCCGCTATGAGGGTGCGTTCATCATCGCCGACGCCTGGCGCGAGCTTGGGCTGGATGTCACCGTCACTCCGCTGGAATTCCGCACCCTCCTGGACCGCTTCTATTCCGAGCAGGATTTTGATGCCACAATCCTGGGCTGGTCGGGCCGGGTGGACAGGCTGGACCCACAATTCTTCCTCGGCACGCTGGACAGTCGCCAGGCCGGGCTGGGTGCCAATAACCCCGGCGGGTATTCCAACCCCGATTATGACGCACTCTTCGATGCGCAAGGTGCCGAGTTCGACATCAACGCGCGTCAGGCCATCGTTCATGAGATGCAGGAGCTTTATGTCCCTGATGTGCCGGTGGTCGTGCTGTTCAACCGCGACGAAGTGGTGGCCTATAACAACACCACCTTCACCAACATGAACGCCATGGCGGGCGAGGCGCTCTATTCGGAATGGGTGCCGATGGAGGCAGAGCCGCTGACCGACCGCGCCACCCTGCGCATCGGCGGCCCGCAGGAGCCCGACAACGTGAACCCGCTGGCCTCGACCTCTGTCTGGGGCTGGAAATGGATGCGGCTCTATTATGACCGGCTGGTGCGCCTGTCTCCCGATGTGGAGCCGGTGCCGTGGGCGGCCTCCGAGGTGACACCCGTCGATGATGTGACCATCGACGTGACCCTGCGCGAGGGCATGAGTTTCCACGATGGCGAGCCGCTGACCGCCGAGGATGTGGTGTTCACTTTCGAGTACTACATGAACAGCGATTACAGCTACTTCGACAGCTACCTGGCAGCCATCGACACGGTGGAGCAGACCGGCGATCTGAGCCTGCGCTTCAAACTGCGCGAACCCTCGGCGCCCTTCGCCACCATCACGCTGAGTCAGATCCCGATCCTGCCGCAGCACCTGTGGGAAGGGATCGCGGATCCGGGCGAGCTGACACCGGACGAGATACCGACCGTGGGCTCGGGGCCGTTTGTCTTCGACCGCTATGACCGCGGCGAATTCATGTCAATCACCACCAACGCGGACCATTTCCACGCGGACGAGATTGCCACGGATGCAGTGGAGTTCGTCATCTATGCCGATGCCGAAGGCGTGTTCACCGCGCTGCAGACCGGGCAGATCGACATGACCGCCTGGCGGCTGGAGCCGGGTCAGATCCCGCTGGCCGAGGAAAACGAGGACCTGACCGTCGTTTCGGTGCCGGATTTCGGCTACTACCACATGACCTTCAACACGCGCCGCGCGCCCTTTGATGACGTGGCCGTGCGCCGGGCGCTGACAATGGCAATGGACCGCGAGCGGATGGTGAACGTGCTGCTGGATGGCCGCGGCGAGGTGGGCACCTCGATCATCGCACCGGTCAATGCCTTCTGGCACGCGCCCTTCATCGAGCGGTTCGACTTCGACATGGAGGCAGCCCGCGCCGAGCTTGAAGGCGCAGGCTACAGTTGGGACGCGGACGGTCGGCTGCAACGCTGATCTTCCCCGATCCCGTGCCCGTCGCAGCACCGCTGCGGCGGGCCCCTTTTTTTGAGTATTTCTGGCAAGAGAATGACAGGGCCGGGCGCACGCGCCTGCCGGGGGACGTGAGGCGATGTCGCGACAAGGCTATCTGATCAAGCGCATTCTGCAGGCGATCTTTTCGCTCTGGATCATCGCCACGATCCTGTTCTTTCTGTTCCGCATGGGCCTGCCGGACCCTACCGCGGCATTGGTCACCGAAGGGCTGAACGCCGAGCAGCGCGCGGCCATCCGCGCGCAGTTCGGGCTGGAGGAGCCGCTCTGGCGACAGTATGTGCTGTTCCTGACCAATGCCGTGCAAGGCGAGTTCGGGACCTCCTTCAGCTATCGTGCCCCGGTGGCCGATATCGTCTGGGAGCGGCTGGCCAATACCATGGTACTGATGCTCGCGGCGATCGTGCTGGCCTACGCGATCGGCGTGCCACTGGGGGCCTGGCTATCCTGGCGGCGCGGCTCACGCGCGGATACGGCGGGGATCTTCTTCGGGCTGATGTTCCGCTCGGCGCCGATGTTCTGGACGGGCATGATCGCGATCCTGATCTTTGGTGTTGGTCTGTCGATCCTGCCGACATCGGGCATGCGCACGCTGCCCTATGATGCCGATGGCTGGTGGGACAAAATCCTGACGCTGGATTTCCTTTGGCACGCGGTGCTGCCGGTGCTGATCGTGGCGCTCTATTACCTCGGCTCGCCCTTGCTGATCATGCGCAACACCATGCTCGAGGTCTATGGCGAGGATTTCATCGAGATGGCCCGCGCCAAGGGCCTGCCCGAGCGCGACATCCTCTACAAGCACGCCGCGCGCAACGCGCTGTTGCCGGTGGTGACGCAACTGGCCGTGACCATCGGGCTGGCCGCCGGCGGGCAGGTTGTGGTCGAGGTGGTGTTTTCCTGGCCCGGGCTGGGGCGCGAGATCCTGAACGCGGTGCGCACCTCGGATTTCCCGCTGGCGCAGGCGTCTTTCCTGATCATGGCGGCCTTTGTGATCACGCTCAATCTGCTGGTCGATATCCTGTATACAACGCTTGATCCGAGGGTGAGTTTCCGATGACCCTTCCCCCCGTCTTCCGTGCCGCCATTGGCCCCCTGCGGATCATGATGCAGGACCGGCTGGCCGTGATCGGCCTCTGCGTGTTGAGCGGGATCATCGCCATGGCCTTGTTCGCGCCGCTGCTTTCGACCCATGACCCGCGCCATATCAATGAGATCGAGGACGGCTCGGTCCTGCAACGCGGGGCCGAGGGGTGGGAGTTGCGCGAAAGCCTTGGCCCGCTGGCGCTGAATGATGCCGATCACCATGAGGGCGAGTCGATCATCGTCGGGCGCGGCGGCATGGGCTGGGCGCGCGAGGGCGTGGGGGACTGGGTGGCACTGGAGCTGCCGACTGATGTCGACCTGCATGCCGTGGCGCTCTCGCCCGAGGGGCGCGCGCTGGTGGTGGGCGATGACAGCATGATCCTGCTGCGCGAGGGCGCAACCTGGACGCAGGTGCCTGCGCCAGAAGTCGTGCGGCTGCGCGGGGTGGTCTGGCTGGATGCGGCCAGCGCGCTGATGGTGGGCACGGGTGAGGAAATCTGGCGGCTGGATACGGCCACCGGCGCGATCACCGAAATCGACAGTCCGGTGGGTCGGGGCTTCCCGTTGCAATCGGTGGCGCTGGATGTGGACGGCACCGCGCTGATCGTGGGTGAGCGCGGGCTGGCAGTGCGCTATGACCCCGAGGATGGCAGCGCCACGCTGGAGCGGCTGGGCTCGTCGCGTGACCTGAATCACATCCATATCAGTGAGGGCGGCGCGGCGCTCGTTGTGGGCGAGCGCGGTACGCTGTTGCGCCGCGAGAGTGCCGCGAGCGGTTGGAGTGCCGACCCCGCCCCCGACACGCGCGCGATGCGCGCGGGCTGGATCGGCGATGACGGGCAGGCCATTGCCGCGGGGCGCAACGGGCTGATCATGGAATGGGATGGCGCGGCCTGGCAGCTTGTCCCGACCGAGAGCGAGCGGCATCTGCGCGCGCTGCTGGTGGTGGGCGGCGAGATGCTGGCGCTGGGCTCGGATCGGTTTGTCAGTCGGCTTTTGCCGCCCTCGCGCGAGCATTGGTTCGGCACGGACCATCTGGGGCGCGACCTGTTCAGCCAGAACGTCCATGGCAGCCAGATCGCGCTTCTGGTGGGCTTTCTGGGCGCCACGCTGGTGGTGCTGATCGGTACCAATGTCGGCCTGATCGCGGGCTACTACCGCGGGCGGACCGAGACGGTGCTGATGCGCACGGTGGACGTGATGTATGGCATCCCGTTCGAGCCCTTCGCGCTGATCCTGGTGCTGCTGTTCCAGCCTTCGCTGACCATCGTCATTCTGGCGGTGTCACTGCTGACATGGCGCACTGTGGCGCGGCTGATTCGCTCGCAGGTGCTGTCCTTGCGCGAGCGCCCCTTCGTCAAGGCCGCGCGAGTGGCCGGCGCCTCGGATCTGCGGATCATGTATCTGCACATTTTCCCGAACGTTCTGCCGTTGGTGTTTCTGGAGCTCGCGATCATCGTGGGCGTCAGCATCATCGCCGAGGCGACGCTCTCCTTCCTCGGCCTCGGCCCGCCGCAGGCGATTTCATGGGGCGGCATCCTGCATGATGCGCGGCTGTCGGGCGCATGGCGGACGGCGTGGTGGTGGAACCTGCCGCCGGGGATCCTGATCATGACCACGGTGCTGTCGGTCTTCTTCATCTCGCGATCGCTGGAAGTGGTCGCCAACCCACGGCTGAGGGCGCGGCAATGAAGGATATGGCGACGCAGACCCTGCTGGATGTGCGCGATCTGGCGATCCATTACCGCACCGGCGCGGGGCCGGTGCAGGCCGTGGACGGGATCGATTTCACCATTGCCCCGGGCGAGGCCTTGGGGCTGGTGGGCGAGTCCGGCTGCGGCAAGACCACCGCCGCCAAGGCAATGCTGAAGCTCCTGCCGCCGAATGGCGAGATCCCGCGCGGGGCCATCGATTTCGCGGGCCGTGATCTGGTGCCGCTGACCGGCGAGGCCATGCGCCGTGTGCGCTGGAAGGAAATCGCGTGGATCAGCCAGGCGGCGATGAACGCGCTCGACCCGGTCTATCGCGTGGGCGACCAGATCCTGGAGGCGATGCAGGCGCATATCCAGATCGACAAGGCGGAGGGCTGGGCGCAGGCCGAGGATCTGTTCCGCGCCGTCGGCCTCGACCCCTCGCGCCTGCGCGCCTATCCGCATGAAATGTCAGGCGGCATGAAGCAGCGCGCGGTGATCGCCATGGCGATGGCGCTGCAGCCGCAGCTTCTGATCGCGGACGAGCCGACCACCGCGCTCGATGTGGTGACGCAGGCGCAGATCCTCTCGCGCCTCGCGCGGCTGCGGCGCGAACGCGGCATGGCGCTGATGTTCATCACGCATGACATCTCGGTCGTGGTGCAGACATGCGACCGGGTGGCGGTGATGTATGGCGGCAAGATCATGGAAACCGGGCCGGTGCGGCAGGTCTTCGGCGCGCCCTTCCACCCCTACACGATGGGCCTGACCAATGCCTTCCCCACGCTGGAGGGCGCGCAGCGCGAGCTGATCTCGATTCCCGGCACACCGCCCAACCTGCTGAACCCACCCGCAGGCTGCCGCTTTGCCGAGCGCTGCCCCTTCGCCACCGATCACTGCCGGGCCGAGGAGCCCGCGCAGCACCCGGTCGGCGACGGGCGCTATGCCGCCTGCCACTACCCCGACCGCGTGGAGGAATTCCGCCGCACGGCCGCCACCAACGCAGCCTGGGTCGAGGTCGGGCGGCGGCTGAACGAGGAGGTCGTGACGACCCCGCTGCGCACGCGCAAGGAAAGCGACGAGGTGCTGAAGGTCGAGGGCTTGGTCAAGCACTTCCCCATCGCGGGCGGGTTCTTCGGGCGCTCGGACGACAAGGTCCATGCGGTGGACGGGATTGATCTGGATCTGCAGGCGGGGGAAATCCTCGGGCTGGCGGGTGAATCCGGGTCGGGCAAGACCACCACGGGCGAAATGCTGGTGCGGCTGCAGGAGCCCACCGACGGGCGCATCCTGTCCGAGGGCGAGGACATCGCGCATCTGAAGAAGGGCGATCTGAAGGCCTTTCGCCGCCGCGCGCAGATGATGTTCCAGGACCCGTATCAGACGCTCAACCCGCGATTCACCATTCAGGATATCGTGGGCGAGCCGCTGACCATCCACGGGCTGGCGCGCGGCGCGGAAAAGCGCGCGCGGGTGGTGCAGGCGCTGGAACGCGCCGGGCTGAAACCGGCGGCGACCTATATGGAACGCTTTCCGCATGAGCTGTCGGGCGGGCAGCGCCAGCGCGTGGCCATCGCCCGCGCCATCGTGCTGGAGCCGCGTTTCATCGTGGCCGACGAGCCGGTCTCGATGCTTGATGTGTCGATCCGCGCGGGTGTCTTGAACCTGATGCGGCATTTCCGCGACGAGATGGGCATTTCCTTCGTCTATGTCAGCCACGACCTGCCGACGATCCGCTATGTCGCCGACCGTACCGCGATCATGTATCTGGGCGAGATCGTCGAGGTCGGCCCCACCGAAAAGGTCATCGCCGAGCGCCGCCACCCCTATACGCAATTACTGCTCGATGCCTCGCCCGAGCCGGACCCGAGCGTGGAAAAGCCGCCGCTGGAATCGGCGGGTGAGATCCCCTCGGCGGTGGATCTGCCCAATGGCTGCCGCTTTCACAACCGCTGCCCGCTAGCGACAGTGACATGCGGCTGGGAGGGGCGCGATGTAATCGCGGCGCTGGCGGAATGGGATCTGTTGGAGAAGCCGCGCGAGGCTCTTGGAGAACCGGAGCGCGACGGGCTGGACCTGCGCATCCCGGCGCTCAAGGGCGTGGTGGCGGCGCGGGCGCAACTGGCCGAGGTCATGGCCGCGCGCCCGGCCTCCTTGTCCGAGGCGGCGGAAGTGTCCGGGGAAGGCGACGCGCTGCGGTTGCGCTTCGCACCCCAGCCATCGCCCCGTCGGCGCAAGATCGCCGAGGGGCACGAGGTCGCCTGCGTGCTCTACCCCGAAACGGGTGCACCGGGCTGATCACGCACGACTTGCGAGGGGCAGATTGGGCCGCTCAGCGGTCCTGTAGTGCGGACTGGATGCGTAGGTATTCGGTGATGTTCTCCATGTCGATCACACCGATCAGCTCGCCACGGTGAAGGATGCAGACGAACTGAGCCTCGGGAGTCTGCTGCAGGGCTTCGAGCAATGTGGCAAGATCGTCGCTGCTGTCGGCGGTCAGGGGCGCGGACATGATATCGCCCACGCGCCCCTCGAGCCCGTGATCGCGCAGCCCGCGCAGGATGGCGGCGTGGCTGGCCACCCCTACCACCCTTGGCCCGTCCATCACCGGGAAATCCTTTTGCTTGCCGCCCAGTGTGAGGTTGACAGCGCGCGACAGGCGGCTGTCAGGCGAGAGCACGCGGAAATCGGTAATCATGGCCCGGGAGGCGGGCTTGCGGTGCAGCTGGGTTTCAATCTCTGTGGCGCTGGCCTCGGACGCAGCGCCGATCCAGATGAACACCGCGATCAGGATCAGAAACGGATTGCCAAACAGCCCCAGCACCCCGAAGCCGAGCGCCAGCGTCTGGCCGATGCGCGCCGCCAGGGCCGTGGCCCCCACGCGCCCCATACTCAGGCTGAGCGCTGCGCGCAGGACCCGCCCACCATCCATGGGAAAGGCCGGGATCATGTTGAACACCACCAGAAAGATATTGGCGATGAGCACCGCCTGAAGAAAGCTTGCGGGCATCATCAGCGGCGCCTCGGGGTCGATGGGCGTCCAGCCGCCGGTCAGGGTCAGCAGCAGCGCCAGCCCCAGCGCGATGGCGACATTCACCGCCGGGCCCATCAGCGCCACGATGATCTCCTGCCACGGCTCCTTCGGCATCCGCTCCAGCATGGCCAGCCCGCCGATGGGTAGCAAGGTGATATGACGCGTGCCGATCCCGTAGCGCCGTGCTGTCAGCGCATGGCCGTATTCATGCAGCACCACGCAGAGAAACAGCACCGCTATGAAGGCCAGCCCGAAGGCCACCCCCGCCAGCGTTCCCGTCTGCACCCAATAGATGAACCCCACCCATAGGAACAGCAGCGGAAACGTGGCGTGCACCCGCAGCTCTATCCCCGCCAGCCGTCCCAGGCTCAGGGACCATCCGGACCATTGCATCGCGCGCTCCTGTCTCTTGCTCTGCTCTTTCAGGTGGCACCGGGCGTGCGTGGTTCAAGAGGGCTTATCGTCCCAGCGCATACGCCTGCATCAGCCGAGGCGAGGCTCCCGCCCGCAGCAACCCGTCTGCATCGCGCGCGGCCGCAGTCAGCCGCCCGATGCTCATCGGTGGCGCAGTCTGCACGTCATGGCCGCGCGCGCGCAGTTCCGCAATCACGGTTTCGCCATAGCTGTCTTCGACCAGAATCTGACCGGGACTGCGCGAGCGCGGGTAGAAACTGGCCGGGAAATGGGTGCTGTGAAACAGCGGCGCGTCCAGCGCCTGCTGCAGCCCCATGCCGAATTCGGCGACATAGAGGAAAAACAGCAACTGCCATTGATCCTGCTGGTCGCCGCCCGGTGTTCCGAACACCATCGCCGGTCGGCCCTCATGTAGCGCCAGCGACGGTGACAGCGTGGTTCGGGGCCGCTTGCGAGGGGCCAGCGAGCCCGGCAAGCCTTCTTCCAGCCAGAACATCTGCGCCCGCGTATTCAGGCAAAAACCAAGCCCGGGAATGGTGGGCGCGCTTTGTAGCCAGCCGCCCGAGGGGGTGGCGGAGACCATGTTGCCCTCGGCGTCGATGACATCCAGATGCACGGTATCACCCCGCTTGCGCGCGAGATGGGCCATGGTGGGCTCATAGACTGCGCCATCGGTGCGGCTGAGACGGTCCAGTGCGTCCTGCATCCGCGCCACTTGCGCCTCATGGCCCGGCACGACACCGGGGCGCAGGTCCAGATCGGCCTGCGGGCCGATCAGCGCTTGGCGCTCGGCGGCATAGTTTTCTGACAGCAGCGCATCCAGCGGCACAGAGGCGAAATCGGGATCGGCGTAATATACCTCGCGGTCGGCATAGGCCAGTTTCATTGCTTCGGTGACAGTATGGATGAACTCCGCACCGTGCGGGTCCATCCCGGCCAGACCCATTCCGCTCAGAAGGGAGAGCGACTGCAACAGCACCGGCCCCTGACTCCAGGGGCCGCATTTGGCCAGCTGCCAGTCACGATATTCCGCACTGACCGGCGCCTCGATCCGGGCGGCATATTCGGCCATGTCATCGGCACTCAGCACGCCGCGCTGCAGGCGTCCCTCGCTGTCGGGCAGTTCCGTCTGCGCCAGCCAATCGCTGATCGTCTCGGCCACGAAGCCGCGATAGAAAGCGTCGCGGGCGGCCTCAATCTGCTCCTCGCGCCCGCGCCGCGCCTCGGCCTCGGCCAGAAGCCTGCGCCAGGTCGCGGCCAGCACCGGGTTGCGCAGGGTGCCGCGCGGGGCGGGCGGCTGGCCCTCCGGCAGCCAGGTTTCATATGATGTCGGCCAGGCCGTGCGGAAGAAGTCGGCGAGCCCCGCGATTGTATCAGCGACGCGCGGCAGGCAGGGGTGCCCGGCCTCGGCATAATGGATCGCGGGTTCCATGACATCACGCAGCGGCAGCCGTCCGTAATCGCGCAGCATCAGCATCCAGCCATCCCAGGCCCCGGGAACGACTGTGGCCAGCAAGCCGTCGCCCGGCACGGCCTCCAGCCCCTGATTGCGATAATGCGCGATGGTCGCGGCGGCCGGGGCACCGCCCTGACCGCAGATGACTTCGACCCGCTGGTGCGCGGCTGACCACAGGATCGCTGGCATCTCGCCGCCCGGACCGTTCAGATGCGGCTCGACCACCTGCAACACCAGCCCGGCCGCGACGGCGGCATCAAATGCGTTGCCGCCGCGTTCCAGCATCGCCATGCTGACTGCCGAGGCAATCCAGTGCGTTGTGGTGACCACGCCGAAACGCCCCGCGATTTCGGGGCGCGTCGTGAACCCTGACCAACTCATAACCCGCCCCCTTGGCCACGGGACCGAGTCGCTCTCAAACGCGGAGAACAGGGGTATGGTCTAATAACCACGGGCCACGGCGGTGTCATGGAATAAGCCTCCTTTTAGTGACAGATAGCCTGGGGAGGCTACCGGAAATCAGTCATCGGTTCGATGGGCGAAAGGCGCGGCACTGCTCGGGAGGCCGCTCTGTCAAGCTGAACAACCGCGACAAGAGACACCTGCGTGTTCTAACCAGATGAGTTGCCAGTGGCTATGCCATATTTCGACATGGGTCACGCGACAGGTGCCGCGCGCGTCTCGCTCAGACCGAAACCTTATAGCGCTGGCGCGAACTCGACACAGGGCCGCGTCGACTGTCGGCGTTTCGAAAACTCGTCCACGGTTTCTGGCTCAGGTAGGCGACTGTCATGGTCCCGCTGGAATGCTTCTGTCTGCCTTGGCGTAAGGCTGGCAGCCCGACTGCCACAAAACTTGTGCAAATGCGCTGGAAGCGCACGAATATTGAGCATGTATCCGGTAATCGCGACGCAGCACAAGTTACAGCCTTTCTTCAATGCATCTTGCTGGAGATGTTACCTACGTCTTCACAAGAAGGATGATTATGATGCGCTTGTCCTGCCTTGCCAGCTCTGCCGTACTGGCCCTTTCCACCCCCGCCTTCGCCCTGACTGAGGTGACATTCGGCACCAACTGGTTGCCCCAGGCCGAACATGGCGGCTTCTATCAATCCGTTGCTGACGGCACCTATGCCGAGTGCGGCCTGGATGTGACCATCGTTTCCGGCGGGCCGCAGGTGAACAACCGCGCTCTGCTGATGGCCGACCGGATCCAGTTCCATATGGGGGGCGATCTGTTGCAGGCGTTCAATGCGGTGGCCGAGAATATCCCTGTGGTCGCCGTTATGGCTAGTTTCCAGAAACACCCGCAAGTGATCATCTCGCATCCGGGCGAGGCTGATACATGGGAAGAGCTCAAGGACCTCACTTTGTTCATCGGCGATAATGGCTTTACGTCCTATTATCAGTGGATGATCGCCGCGCATGGTTTCACCGCCGAACAACGCCAGCCCTACACCTTCAATCCCGCACCTTTCTTGGCTGACATGCGCACGGGTATGCAGGGCTTCCTGTCCTCTGAACCCTATGCGATCCTGACCGAAGCGGGTTTCATGCCTAATGTCTTCCTGATCGCAGATGCGGGCTATTCCACCTATGCGACCACGGTCGAGGTGATGCAGTCCACCATCGATAACAGCCCCGAAGTGGTCGAGTGCTTCGTGAATGGCTCGATCCTTGGCTGGTACAACTTCCTGTATGGCGACAATGAAGACGCCATCGCGATGATCCTTGAGGCCAATCCCGACATGACCCGTGACAAGGTCGATTTCGCTATCGAGATGATGATCGACAACGGCATTGTCGACAGCGGGCCATCGCTTGAGCTTGGCATTGGTGCGATGACACCCGAGGCGGTCGAAGAGTTCTACACCTCCATGGTCGAGGCCGGCGTGGTCGAGGCCGGACTGGACTGGAGCACGGCGGTCAATTTTGATTTCGTCAATCAGGGTCTGGGTCTGGAGCTGCGCCCGGAATAAGCGCCCTGCCATCACAAGGGAAAGTCACAATGACGACTCCTCCACTCGGCCACCGGCCGCCCGTGCTGGACATGAGCAACGTCACCAAAACCTTCAACGGTGATGTTGTGGCGTTGCGTGACATGAACCTTGGCGTGAACAGCGGCGACTTCATATCGCTGCTGGGGCCGTCGGGCTGTGGCAAATCGACGGCCCTGCGTCTGATCGCAGGGCTGTCCACACCAAGTTCGGGGCGAATCACATGGGCGGGAGGGCAGTCCGAGAATGATCTCGGTGTGGTGTTTCAGGAACCCACGCTCATGCCATGGGCGACAGTCGCGCAGAATGTCTGGCTGCCCTTTCGGCTGAAAGGGCAGAGCTATGCCTCGGTCAAGGATGAGATCCTTGATGCGCTTCGCCTTGTGGGGCTGGAAAAGTTCCTCGAGGCCTATCCACGCGAATTGTCGGGCGGGATGAAGATGCGCGTGTCGATCGCCCGCGCGATGGTGACGAAACCGCGCCTTATCCTGATGGATGAACCTTTCGCCGCACTGGACGAGATCACACGCTTTCGGTTGAATGATGACCTCTTGCGGCTCAAGGCGAAGATCGGCTGCACTGTGATCTTCGTCACCCACTCGGTGTTCGAA
Organism: Paracoccaceae bacterium; assembly: GCA_007134865.1. GTDB lineage: Bacteria > Pseudomonadota > Alphaproteobacteria > Rhodobacterales > Rhodobacteraceae > Roseinatronobacter. The sequence goes on from SLJW01000147.1 coordinate 13,700, forward strand.
TCGGTCTTTCTGTCTGACCGCATCGTGGTCATGGCCGCGCGTCCGGGCCGGGTGATCCGCGAAGTGAATGTCGATGCACCCTACCCGCGCGATGAGGCGTTCCGCACTTCTGCTGATTATGCGGCGCTGTGCCGCCAGGCTTCGGACGCTTTGCACGAAGCGATGGGAGAGCACGCATGAGCATTGCTGAGAACCAGCCGCTTTATGATGCCGATGACCTGAAACGATATCGCGCTGAACGTTTCGAGCGCTTCGGCAAATGGCTCCTGCCTGTTGCAGTGCTGATCGCGATGATCTGGCTCTGGGACCGCATCGTGGTCTGGAACGAGATCCCGCATTTCATCCTGCCGCGCCCGGGGCTGGTTCTGGAGACCTTGATCAAAGACTGGCCGATGCTTTTCAACGCGCTGCTGGTCACGCTGCAGATCACCATGATGGCGCTGGCGGTCGCTGTGATCGGGGGCGTGGGGCTCGCGGTGCTGTTCACGCAATCGCGGCTGGTGGAGATGTCCTTCTACCCCTACGCCGTCATTCTGCAAGTGACGCCTGTGGTCTCTATCGCGCCGCTCATCTTCATCTATGTCGACAGCCGTACGGCGGGACTGTTGATCTGCGCTTGGCTGGTCGCCTTCTTTCCGGTGTTGGCCAATACCACATTGGGGTTGAATTCGGCGGATCACAATCTGCGCGATTTGTTTCGTATCTATGGGGCGAGTCGGTGGCAGACTCTGCGCTATCTGCGACTGCCCGCGGCGCTGCCCTATTTTCTCGGAGGCTTGCGGATCGCGGGCGGGCTGGCATTGATCGGGGCGGTAGTTGCGGAATATGTTGCGGGCACGGGCGGCATCGGCTCCGGACTTGCCTTCCGGATCCTCGAGGCGGGCTACAGGCTGAACATCCCGCGCATGTTCGCGGCGCTGATCCTGATTGCTGTTACTGGCGTTGTCATCTTCGCGGGTCTGTCCTTCCTCAGCCATATGCTTTTGCGTAAATGGCATGAAAGCGCGGTGAAGCGAGAGACCTGATGGATTTCAAGACGCTACCTGCCTCTGGCCCGTTCCGGCTGGACAATATTACTGTGCCCGCCTGCCTTCTGGGGGGGGATGGTGGGTTGATCCGACATGCACTGACGGTTGACGATGGCAAATTGTCCGAAATGATCGAGGGGCCCGTTATCGACATGGGTGGGGCGATGGTGCTGCCCTGCCTGATCGACATGCACACGCATCTCGACAAGGGCCATATCTGGCCGCGCAGCCCCAACCCGGACGGTAGTTTCATGGGGGCTCTCAGCACTGTTGCGGGCGACCGTGCGACCAACTGGAGTGCCGAGGATGTGCGCACGCGCATGGATTTCGCGCTCCGCTGTGCATGGGCATATGGCACCAGCGCGCTCCGCACTCATATCGACTCCATCTCACCTCAAGACAGTATCTCCTGGCCCGTCTTTGCCGAATTGCGTGAGAAATGGGCTGGTCGGGTTGCGCTGCAGGGTGCAGCGCTTGCCGGCATCGACAGGGTCGATCTGGCGGGCGACTATGCCCGCACTGCCGATATCGTCGCCGAGCATGGTGGTGTGCTGGGCATGGTCACATATCCGGTCGAGGGACTGCGCGCCAAGCTGCACACTCTGTTCGAACTGGCCGAGGCGCGTGATCTGGAATTGGATTTCCACGCCGATGAAACCAGCGATCCGTCCGCCGCCACGCTGCGCGTTATCGCCGAAGTCGCGCTGGAGCGCGGCTTCGCGCGGCCCATCACGGTCGGCCATTGCTGCTCGCTCGCCGTCCAGCCCGAAGCCGAGGCGCTGGAAACGGTCGATCTGGTCGCGCGCGCAGGGATCAACATCGTGTCGCTGCCCATGTGCAACATGTATTTACAGGACCGTGCCGCCGGTCGCACACCCCGCTGGCGCGGCATAACACTTGTCCATGAGATGAAAGCGCGCGGCATCAATGTCAGTTTCGCCTCTGACAACACCCGCGATCCGTTCTATGCCTATGGCGATCTCGACATGATCGAGGTTTTGCGCGAAGCCACGCGCATCGCCCAGCTAGACCATTCCGACCCGGACTGGATCAGCGCCTTTCTGACCAACCCCGCCCGCGCCTGTGGGTTTGATGCCCCAAGCCTCGCGCCCGGTGCGCCTGCTGATCTGGTGATCCTGCGCGCGCGGAACTGGACCGAGGCGCTGGCGCGCCCGCAATCCGACCGCATCGTTCTGCGCGCGGGGCGCGCAATTGACCGAATCCTGCCCGATTATGCCGAACTGGACCATCTGATGAGGACGCCATGAAACCGAATGTCGCTGCTGCCAAAGCCGCCCTGTCACATCTGGAAATCGACGAAAACCCTGTCTCGATCCGTGCCAAGTCGCGCGATTTCTTCTGGTATTCGCCAGTGCTCAAGGCCCGGATGGACCATCTGGAGGGTGATTTCGTCGTCGCACCCAGGAATGAGGCCGAGGTGATCGATGTGCTGCGCGTCTGCTACGCGCATGACGTGCCGGTGACGACGCGCGGTGCGGGGACCGGCAACTACGGCCAGGCCATGCCGATGGCCGGTGGCTGCATCCTGCATCTGAAGAACATGGCCGCCGTAAAAGAGGTGCATCCGGGCCGCGTTATCGTGGAGCCGGGTTGCCTGCTGAAAGATGTCGACGCGGTCTGCAAGGACCATTCAGGGCAGGAATTGCGCATGTTCTCCTCCACATGGGCCACAGCCACCATCGGCGGCTTTGTCGCGGGCGGCTCCGGCGGGATCGGGTCCTGCACATGGGGTTCGCTGCGCGACCTGGGCAATATCATTCGTCTGCGCGTCGTCACGATGGAGGAAGAGCCGCGCATCCTGGAATTTCGCGGCGAGGAATTGGCCCGCGTGAGCCATGCCTATGGCACGAACGGGATCATCACGGAACTCGAAATGCCGCTTGCGCCTGCCTATGACTGGGTGGGCCTGTTCGTGGCCCTTGACGATTTCGACGAAGCGATTCGTTATACCGAAGAACTGGCCAATCAGGACGGTATCCTGATCAAGATCGCCAGCCTCTATGAGGCCCCAACCGCGCATGCCTATTTCCAGCGTGTGAAACCACATGTCAGCGAAGGGACCCATCTGGTGGGTCTGATGGTCGCGCCGCAGTCAATGGACGGGTTCAACACCTTCACTGCGCGCTGCCCTGCGGCCAGCGTCATCTACCAGTCCGGTGTGACGGAATGGCCGCGAGACCCCGGCCATGTTTTTGAATATGGCTGGAACCATACGACCCTGCGCGCGCTAAAGGTGGACCCGAGCATCACCTATCTGCAGGTGCGCTATGGCTACCCGGACCACATCGCCAAGGTGCAAGCGATGCGGAAAGCTCTCTCACCCGAAGTGCTGCAGCATCTGGAAGTGATCCGCGAGAATGGCAAGGTCATGTTCGGGGGCCTTTCGCTGGTGAAATTCACCACCGAAGAGCGGCTGGACGAGATCGTGCGGATACACGAGGACGCAGGCTGCATGATCTTCAACCCTCACCGTTTCACGCTGGAAGAAGGCGGGCGACAGACGGTCGATGACCGCCAGTTGAACTTCAAGCGTGAAGCTGATCCAAAGGGTCTACTCAACCCCGGCAAGATGATCGCCTGGGATGATCCAGCCTGGAAATTCGACCGCATCTACGAATATCCTGGCATCAAGGCCGCCGAGTGATGACGCGCGCGCTTGTCCTCTTTGCCCATCCCTGTCCCGAAAGCTTTTCTGCCGCATTGCATAGCTGCGTGGTCGAAACGCTTAGCGCGCGCGGTTGGGAGGTGGACGATTGCGACCTGAACGCCGAGGGTTTCTCACCCGTGCTGACCGAGGCGGAACGGCGCGGCTATCACACAGTCGGCCCGAACCTCGCCCCCGTGCAGCCCTATGTCGACCGCCTGCTGGCCGCGCAGGCGCTGGTTCTGGTATTTCCAGTCTGGAATTTCGGCTATCCCGCTATCCTGAAGGGGTTTTTCGACAGGGTGTTCCTGCCCGGCGTCTCGTTCCGGCTCGAGGCAGGCAAGGTGCGCCCGAACCTCACGCATATCCGCAAGCTTGCTGCTGTCACCACCTATGGCGGAACAAGGATCCGCGCGCTTCTGGCGGGCGATCCGCCGCGCCATGTGGTCAAGCGCGCGCTCTGGCATGTGACCCGGCCGGAAAAACTGCGCTATCTGGCGCTCTATGACATGAACCGTGCGACAGATACGACCCGCGCGGGCTTTCTCGCCCATGTCGGCCGCGAAATGGCGGTGCTCTGATGCGTGCGCTGGTCGTCTATTGCCACCCCGATCCGGCCAGTTTCAGCGCCGCCGTGCGCGACCGCGTGCTGGAGCATTTGCGGGCCGCCGGTGCGGAAATACGGTTGCATGATCTCTATGCGATGGGATTTCAGCCCTGCCTGAGCCAGTCCGAATGGCGCGGCTATCTTGACAGCCCGGCCAATCGCGCCCCTGTGGCGGATGCCGCGGCCGATCTTGAATGGTGCGACACGCTCATTTTCGTCTATCCGACCTGGTGGTATGGGCTGCCCGCCATGCTCAAAGGGTGGCTCGACCGCGTGTTGCTTCCTGATATCGCCTTCCTGATGCCCGATGGCGTGAACAAGAACATTCGGCCGGGTCTGGCACGGATCACCCGGCTGGGGGTGTTTACCACCTGCGGGGCCAGTCGCTGGTTGACCTTTTTCGTGGGCGCGCCCGGCAAGCGCACGCTGTTGCGTGGCGTACGCCTGATATGCGCAAGGGGTTGCAGGACCGCTTTTGCTGCGCATTATCTGATGGACAGTTCCACTTCCGAAAGCCGCGCGGCGCATCTCAATCGGGTGGGCAGGGCGATGGACCGGCTTATCGGGCGTGGTGCAAAACGCATGGAGGCCACGGCATGACGATTCCCGTGCTGGATTGGTCGCAGCATGGCACCGACCCTGAGGGGTTTGCCCGCGATCTTGGCCGCGCCTGTCGCGAAACCGGGTTCTTCCTGCTGAAAAACCACGGCGTGCCGGATGCGTTGATTTCGCAGGTCTTCGATCAGGCGGCGCGATTCTTCGCACTGAGCGAAGCCGACAAACGTCCGCTCTCGATTGCCAGCAACCGGCATAACCGGGGCTGGGCCTATCTGGGATCGGAATCACTCGATGACAGTTCCGGCCAGACCGATCGCAAGGAAGCGTTCAATATCGGACTGGACCTGGCCGCCGATGATCCGCGCGTGCTGCACGGCGAGCCGTTTCGCGGCGTCAATCTATGGCCCGCGCTGCCCGGTTTTCGCAGCACCATGCTGGAATATTTCAACGCGGCCTGGGCGTTGGGGATGGACCTGCTGCAACCTGTCGCGCGTGACCTTGGCCTGCCGCCAGATCATTTCGCGCCGCATTTCACTGCCCCGATGGCCACGCTGCGCCTGCTCTCCTACCCAGCGACGAGTGGCGCCGAGGGAGAAATCGGCGCCGGCGCGCATACGGATTATGGCGCGCTAACGCTTCTACTGACCGATGGCACCCCTGGATTGCAGGTGCGGCCACGCGGGGCACGTGACTGGCAGGATGTACCGCATGTGCCCGGTGCCTTCATCGTCAACATCGGCGATTGCCTGATGCGCTGGACGAATGACATCTATGTCTCGACGCCGCATCGCGTATTGCCGCCGACTCGCGCGCGCCAGTCCATAGCGTTCTTCCTTGATCCGAACCCGAATGCCGTCGTGGCCGCGCTGCCCGGTACAGGCGTTGCGAAATATCCGCCGGTGACCGGGGCGGATTATCTGCAATCGCGCCTGTCGGCGACTTACAAGACATGAGGGACTGATGCGACGACTGGACTGGGCAGAGTATCGCACCACCGAATATGCTGATATTGACCCGATGCGCACGATCGCCATCCTGCCGACAGCAGCGATCGAGCAGCATGGCCCGCATCTGCCGGTGGGCGTGGATACGATGATCGCGGAGGGCCTGCTGGACCTGCTGCGCGCGCGCTGCCCCACGGATCTGGATATTCGAATTCTGCCCGTGCAGACCGTCGGCAAATCCAACGAGCATCTGCACGCGCCCGGCACGCTGAGCTTGAGCGCTGAAAACGCGCTGCGCATCTGGACCGAGGTCGGCCTGTCGGTCGCGCGTGCAGGTGTCCGCAAGATCGTGATCGTGAACAGCCACGGCGGCAATCTGGACCTCATCTCGATCCTGTCGCGAGAATTGCGGGTGCAGGCCGGGATGCTGGCGGTCAAATGCCAATGGGGAAGTTTCGGCCAGCCCGAGGGCCTGTATCCGGCGCAGGAACTTGCCTTCGGGATTCATGGCGGGGATGTCGAAACCTCGCTGATGCTGGCGTTCCGGCCAGAACTGGTCGACATGGCGGCAGCGCAGAATTTCGTATCCTCAGCCGAAACTGACAGCCTGTCACCCATCGGCCCGGTGTCTTATGGGTGGATTTCCAGCGATCTTAATACCGCAGGCACTGTCGGCAACGCGGAAGCGGCGACGGCGCAAAAAGGTCATGCCACCGCGGATCATTACGTTTCTGGGTTTATTCGTCTGCTGCAGACGGTTGCAGCGCGTGCTTTGCCTGGCTGACGCGTCCCATGATGGTTGAACCGCGCCGGCTTGCTGGCCGTTCCAACTCTTGAAGAGCAGGGAGCATCATGAGCAACGCGACGAACAAGCATTCCCGCGAGGCGCGCGAGCGCGGAGGGCGTCAGGGTCATTTCCGTTCAGGTCGATGCATCTTCTGCGTCCCGGAGATATCGCGCGCGCAGAGGCGGCAGGACTAAGCCCACGGCAGATACGTTGGCCGAAGCAGGTATCGGCGCATCGCGACCGGCACTATCAAACAAAGCCTTCGTTCGCCTCGCCTTCATCTCCTGCCGCCATGCTGTGCACGTGCGCTGGGACAAGACCACCATGCAACGGAAACTGGAATGAGCACTTTCCGACCCCGGGTCATTCCGATCAGTGCCAGACCATTTGGCAATGCCGTTGAACCGGTGCAGGGTCGAGAATAGGGGGCGTTTGCCACGCGCGACGCCATCAGGTATCCGATCCAGACATGCTGATACCCGGCGCTGACCCAGGGGCCTGCGATGGGGCCTTGGCAGCACGGATCGCGCAGGAAAGAAAAGCACACGATGTCCAGTCAAAGCCATGACCGCACCCGGTTCGACAAGCTTGTCCAGGGCCTGCGCATGCCCGCCATGGGTGCACCGATGTTCATCGTCTCCAGCCCTGAACTGGTGATCGCGCAATGCTGCGCAGGTATCATCGGCAGTTTCCCCGCGCTCAATGCGCGCGAGGAAGCAGGCGCTCCGGTCATGCTGGAGCATTGGCTGGCCCAGATCACCGAGGCACTCGCGCGCCACGACGCCGCCCATCCTGACCGTCCCGCTGCTCCCTTTGCCGTGAACCTGATTGTGCACAGGTCCAATGCGCGGCTGGAGAGGGATGTGGAGATCTGCACCCGCTGGAAAGTACCAATCTGGGTCACATCACTCGGCGCGCGGCCGGAAGTGAATGAGGCCGCGCATCAGGCAGGCGCCATCGTGCTGCACGACGTCATCGATAACCGCTTCGCAAGGAAAGCCATCGAGAAAGGTGCCGACGGCCTGATCGCGGTCGCGGCGGGCGCAGGAGGGCATGCGGGCCGGCAGAACCCGCTGGCCCTGATCTCGGAGATTCGTACCTGGTTCGACGGACCGCTTCTGCTCTCGGGCGCGATTGCCAATGGTGCGGGGATACTGGCAGCGCAGGCGATGGGGGCTGATCTGGCCTATATCGGCTCACCCTTCATTGCCACCGCAGAGGCGAATGCCCATGCCGACTACAAGCAGATGATTGTCGAGGGCGCCGCCGCAGATATCGTGAATTCGGCGCTGTTTACCGGGGTTGCAGGGAACTACCTGCGCGGATCATTGCTGCGCGCAGGTCTTGACCCTGACAATCTGCCTGCGCCCGAGGACGGGGTGGGTCTGCGCAAGCCCGAGGACCGTGCAAAGGCCTGGAAGGATATCTGGGGTGCAGGACAGGGCATCGGCGCCGTGACGCGGATGCAGCCTGCGGCCGATTATGTCGACTGGCTGGCGCAGGATTACACCCACGCCTGCGCCAAATTGCGCGGGCATCTTGAGTAGGTGCCCCTAGCCTGCGCGCGCCAGCGGGTCGCGTGCGCTGAGCTTGTGGGCCAATACATCGCGGGCCAGCACCATCCGCGTGCCGCTGGCACGGTTCGACTGACGCGCCAAGCGGGTTGACTCCCAGCCCATCATCACGGCCGACGCCGCATTGTAGAGCCCCGAAGCCGCGCGGCGCACCTCGGACTCCATCTCCGGCGCA
>SLJW01000113.1 GCA_007134865.1 Paracoccaceae bacterium
CAGCATGTCGATGGCCACTGTCGTGCGCGGCATCTGCATCAGCGAGAGAATACCCTCCTGCATCCGAGCGCCGCCAGCGGCGGAAAACAGCACCAGCGGCAGCTTGTGCGAGATGGCATGTTTGCAGGCAGTGACGATGGCATTGCCGACATACATGCCCATCGACCCGCCCATGAAGCTGAAATCCTGAGCCGCAGCGACAAGACGGGTGCGATAGACCTCGCCCTCGGCCACCAGCATCGCCTCGCGCTCGCCCGTGGTCTTTTGGGCGGTCTTCATCCGATCCGGATATTTCTTCTGGTCACGGAAGTGCAGCGGGTCGGCAATGGGCAGCGGCACCTCGACCTCGCGATAGAGTCCATGGTCAAAGAAATGCGCGAAACGCTCGCGTGGGGTGATCGCCATGTGGTGGCCACATGTGGTGCAAACGCGTTGATTCTCGGTCAATTCACGATGAAACAGCATCGTGCCGCATGAGGGACATTTTTCCCACAGGTTCTCGGGCATCTCGCGCCGCGAGAAGAGCGAGTTAATGGTGGGGCGGACGTAATTCGTGATCCAGTTCATCGGGCCGTTCCTGCGCGGGATGAGCGTTCAGATACTTGCGCGGGCTGACAAATGCAATCAGCGCGCACGCAGATGCCATCGACAAATGGCCCAGACCAGGATGATGCCGAGAAGGTCCAGGGCCAGATAGGGCAGGATCTGCTCGGTGTCGCTGGCCTTGAAGGGCAGCCGGAAGAGTGCAAGTGCATCCAGAGCTTCGCCTGTAGTGAAAATCAGGATCGCGAAGAAGTTATTGGCGAAATGCAGCCCCCAGGCAATGCCGAGGGATCCGCTGCGCGCTGTCAGATCCGCCAGCAGCAAGCCGAAAAAACCGGTCACAAAGAGCACGGGCCAGAGTGAGTCGCCAAGTTGATCGGGGGCATAATGCACCAGACCGAAAATGGCCGAGGGCAATACCATCCACGCCCAGCGTGACGCGAAGCGGGCCGCCAGTTGCTGCTGCATGTAGCCGCGAAAGACAAGTTCTTCGGCCCCGGTCTGGATCAGCAGACCAATTATCGCGAGCGGCAGGAAGGCCAGCCAGACCGAAAGGCTGACACCAGGGGATATATCCAGAACGGTATAGGACCAGATGAGCCCTGGCAGCGCGACTACCCCAAAAATGATAACGCCTGTGGTGAAGTCTCGGATCACCAGCGCGCGCGGCCCGAAAAGCGATCCAATCGAGCGTAAATGAATGAAGCGGGCGGCCGCAAATGCACCCAGTGCCATCCCGACAAATGTAAAGAGCAGGCCGATCAGGGTGGGAGGAGTGCTGCCAGTTCCAATGGTTGCCAGCGCACGGTCAACCGTTTCTCCGCCAACGACAAGCCAGAGCGCTAGGCCCATCAGCCCCATCCAGAGGAAATAGACCAGCATCAGCAATGCAAGCCCCAGCACGAGCCGCCAAAGCTGTGGGCGCAGGCGTGCCGGCGCGACATATTGATCGAAGACAAGCGGGCTGAGCTGCATCTGGAAAGCCTGTTGGGGTTCAGATCGATTACGGGGGTTAAATAACCTGTGCCTTCTGTGTTCAAGCGCGGAATTCGGGGACTGGTTCAGCCATGCGTGACTTTGCCCCGTGCGCGTGACATTGTGCCATTCCGGCGTGTCGGGAAGGAATGAGGCTGACGTGACAGTCGTCCTGGTGGTGCTATTGCAGGTGACGTTCATCATCCGCGCGCTCTTGCGAAGCGGACTGACACCACCTGCGCGCCTGGCATGGGTAACCATCATATCGGCTTTGCCCGGTGTCGGTATCGCCGCCTATTTCCTGTTCGGCGAAATCCGGCTGCAGCGCGCGAATCGCGAGCGGATGCGGGAGGTGCGCAATCAGTTGTTGGCCGTGCAGCACGTCGCCCCGGACCTACCCGCGCAGATCGCGGGGCCAGCGCGCCCGTCCTTCGCTGCGGGATATGCGACCAGTGGCTTCACCCCGCGTGACGGCAATCGCCTCACCCTTTTGCCCGAGGGCGATGCGATGATGGAGGATATGTTCGCCGCCATAGAGGCGGCTGAAGAGCATGTGCATGTGCTCTTCTACATCTGGCTGCCTGATACGACCGGTACTCGTATGGCCGAGGCACTTTGCGCCGCTGCGCGCCGCGGTGTGGCTTGTCGTGTGCTGGTTGATGACCATGGCGCACGCCGCCTGATCCGCTCGCCCCTCTGGCGCCATATGGAGGGCGCTGGCGTCGCGCTGGAACGCGCCGCGCCAGTGGGCAACCCCTTGATCGCATTGCTGTTCAAGCGACTTGACCTGCGCAATCACCGCAAGATTGTCGTCGTCGACAATCGGCTTAGCTGGGTTGGCAGCCGCAACTGCGCTGATGCGGCCTTCGCCATCAAGCGCCGCTATGCCCCATGGGTTGATCTCTTGATGCGACTTGAAGGGCCTGCCGTGCGCCAGCAGCAGGCCGTTTTCCTGCATGACTGGATGACGCATCACTCCGAGGACCTTAGCGCGCTTCTCTGGCAGGACGGCCCTGATCCCGAGGTCGGGTCGGTGATCGCACAGGTCATCGCCTCGGGGCCGGATGATGTCTATTCCACCCCGTCGGACACTCTGCGCGCCATGTTCTATGGCGCAACCGAACGCATTGTCGTCACGACACCCTATTACGTGCCGGACCACGCCCTCCATGTCGCGCTCTGTTCCGCTGCCGAGCGGGGCGTGAAGGTCGATCTGGTCTTGCCTGCGCGCAATGACAGCCGCATCGTGGGTGCTGCAAGCGAGAGCCTCTACCCTGACCTGATCCGCGCGGGTGTGCGGATCCACCTGTTCGAGCCGGGGCTCATTCACTCCAAGATCGTGACCGTGGACGGGCTATATGGAATGATCGGCACCGCCAATCTGGACCATCGCAGTTTCGATCTGAATTATGAAAATTCGCTTCTGTTCCAGTGCGCGGATGTGACTGCCGCACTGGACGAACGCCAGATGAGTTACATCGCCCGTGCCCACCCGATCGATAGTGCCGACCTCGCGCGCTGGTCGCTTCTGCGGCGGTTGCGGAACAATACCGTGGCGCTGGCTAGCCCGCTACTGTGAGGCCCGGCTTGCTCTGGCGCGGTCTCTCGCGTATTAGCGTGATACTACACATGTGAAGAGCCTGCGCTGTGATGAGCCTTTCCGCCACGACCCCTGCCGCCAAGACCACATGGCTCGTGTTGGTCGCGATCAGCCTGTGTCACATGATAAACGATATCATGCAGAGCCTGCTTGCTGCGATTTACCCGCTGCTCGCGCTCGAATTCGACCTCAGCTTCTGGCAGATCGGGCTGATGACCTTTGCTTTTCAGGTCACGGCGTCGCTGTTCCAGCCCGTGGTCGGGCTGGTCACGGATCGCCACCCCATGCCGCAATCGCTGCCGGTCGGGATGGGCTCGACGCTTGCCGGGCTACTGTTGCTGGCAATGGCTCCGAATTATCCGGGGTTGCTTGCAGGCGCGATGCTGATCGGGGTCGGATCGGCGGTATTCCACCCCGAAGCCAGTCGCGTCGCCCGCCTTGCCTCGGGCGGCAAGTTCGGCACGGCACAGTCGCTATTCCAGGTCGGCGGAAATTTCGGCTCGGCGCTTGGCCCGCTGCTTGCGGCCTTTATCGTCGTGCCGCTGGGGCGGTCCTCGGTCGCAGCTTTTGCCTTGCTGGCGCTAGTCGGCATGGTGATCCTCAATCGCATCGGGTTGTGGTACGGCGCCCTGGCCCGCGCCTCTGCCGCGAAAGGCCGGGTGACGGCGACGCATGGGTTGAGCCGCAACCGTGTGATTCTTGCGATTATAGTGCTGGTAATCCTCACGTTCTCCAAGAATGCCTACACCGCCAGCCTGACCAGTTACTACACCTTCTTCCTGATCGAGCGTTTCGAGGTCAGCATTGTTTCGGCTCAACAGATGCTGTTCCTGTTCCTTGCATCCACTGCGGCGGGTGTGATGCTGGGCGGGCTGATAGGCGACCGCTTCGGGCCGATTGTGGTGATCTGGGGCTCGATCCTCGGGGTGTTGCCCTTCACATTGCTCTTGCCGCATGTGGGCTTGGCGATGACCGGAGTGCTTTCAGTCATCATCGGGCTGATCATCGCCTCGGCTTTCCCGGCAATTGTCGTCTATGCGCAGGCGTTGCTGCCCGGGCGTGTTGGTCTGGTTGCGGGCATCTTCTTTGGCTTTGCCTTTGGCATGGGGGGGATCGCCGCCGCTGTGCTGGGTGTGCTGGCGGATGCGCGCGGCATTCTGTGGGTCTATCAGGCCTGCGCCTTCCTGCCCGCGCTGGGCCTTGTCACTGTTTTCCTGCCCTCGCGACAGCAGCTCGCCTCTTGACCGGGACCGAGGCTTGGGCTACCCCAAAACGCGATGCGGGCATGGTGAAATGGTATCACACGAGCCTTCCAAGCTCTTGGTGCGGGTTCGATTCCCGCTGCCCGCTCCAGACCTTCCCTTGAAATGATCCGGATTTGCCGCTTTGCTGGTGTTCAGCCCAGCAGGAGTGTGCGCCATGTCCGAGATTCCCATGCCCTATGCCGGTCAGGTCACGGATTTCCTGAATGAGCACGCCCCCGCCGAAATTCGCCAACTGGTCGAAGAGGCCCGCAAGCGCGACACGCTGGCAGGCAGCTACCCCTATCCGCGCTGGATGAAGAAGTCCGACTATCAGGACGCGCTCAAGCCGCTGCAATTCGAGCTGGTCAAACTGCAGCACTGGATCGAGCAGACCGGCCAGCGTGTCGTCATTATCTTCGAAGGCCGTGACACGGCGGGCAAGACCGGCGCCATCAATCGCATCGCCGAGGTCACCAATCACCGCACGGTCCGCATTGAAGCCCTGCCGCGACCCACGGACCGCCAGACCCGCGAATGGTTTTTCCAGCGCTATGTCGAACGCCTGCCAGCGGGTGGCGAGATGGTGCTCTTCGACCGGTCTTGGTATAACCGAGCGGTCATCGAGCATGTGTTCGGCTTCTGCACATCGGCCCAGCGCGTGCGCTTCTTCCAGCAATTGCCCGAATTCGAGCGGATGTTGACCGGCGACGGTATGCATCTGATCAAGCTCTGGCTCAATGTCAGCCGCGCCGAGCAACTCCGTCGATTGCTTGCGCGTGAGGGCAATCCGATGCGGCACTGGAAATTGTCGCGGATTGATATCGAGGGGCTGGCCAAATGGGACAGCTACACTCAGGCCATCGCGGAAACCTTCGAACGCAGCCACACCGAATACGCGCCCTGGACAGTGATCCGTTCCGAGGACAAGTATCGCGCCCGGCTTGCAGTGCTGCAGCATGTCCTCGGCGCACTGCCCTATGACCACAAGGACCCCGAAACAGTCACCCCGCCCGATCCACAGATTTGCGGCACCCCCGCAATCTGGGAGGCTGAACTCTGGGATGATGGAAGCTGACACAAGCGCGTGTTGTCAGAAATACCCGCTCTGATGATGGCGCAGTCGTGCTAGCGTAATCGTGAATCAGGATCACGGAGTCGGCCATGATTTTGCACAAAATCCTTTCCAGCAGCTTTCATCTTGCCAGAAATACTCTCGGGGGGCGCCATGGGCAGCATGGCGGGGGGCAGACAGCCCCCCTTGCGACAGTGGCGGCCCTGACCCTCGCTCTGCTCGGCTCGCCCCTCGCCTCACAGGACAACCCGGTGCCGCCGCGTTATGCCACCATGCTCAGCAATACCGATCTGCCCGGAGGCGATCTGACGCCGGTCTTCAACACCACGCTCGCGCAGTGCCATGCGACCTGCCTCAGGCTCGAGGATTGCACGGGTTTCACCTTCAACCAGCGCGCGGGCGCCTGTTTTCCGAAATCGGCACCGGGCGCAGCCATCCCGTTCGAGGGTGCGATATCCGGGCGCATCAGCCGGGTCGCGCCGAGCGTTCTCAATACAGCCGCGGATTTGCGCCCACAGCTTGGTTTTCTGGACGGTGCCGATTTCACCGATGCGCGCGCGCAGGCCGAAACCCTCGCCAATCGTCATTATGCAAACGGCATGAGCGAGGAAGCGCTCTTGCAGGGCGCTACTGGTGCAAACCGAGTGCTTTGGACAGGTGCAGCGGTCACGGTCAATGACAGCCCGCAGGCCTGGCTCGCCTATGCGCGCGCGCTGCGCGCGCAGGCGCAATCGGGGCAGGGCAACCGCTTCGAGCTGAATCGTCAGGCCGTCAGTGCCGCCCTTAACGCGACCCTGCGCTCCGAGACACCCGGTGCGCAGGCGGACGCGCTGGTGGTTTTGGCCGAGGCCCTCGAAGCCCGTTTCCGGGGTGAGGCGGGGCTTGGCGCGATCCGGTTTGCGGATCAGTTCAGCCCCGGAGTCGCCCCCGAAACGCTGCTGCGGATGCGTGAGGAGTATGGCTTCCGGTTGCTCTCGCATGATGTCGAGTCGATGACCGCCGCGCCGCGCATCTGCGCGCGCTTCTCCGAAGATCTGTTGCCCTCGCGTGATTATACGCCCTTTGTGCAGACAAGAACCTCTGGCCTGGCGGTCGAGGCTGAAGGCAGGCAGCTCTGCCTCAGCGGCGTGGCATATGGCGAGAATTACAGCCTGACGCTGCGCGCGGGCCTGCCGGCAGCTTCGGGCGATACACTCGCGCGCGATGTCCCGCTCGAGGTCTATGTCCGCGATCGCGCGCCTCGCGTGGCCTTTCCGGGCCGCGGTTATGTCCTGCCTGCCAC
>SLJW01000125.1 GCA_007134865.1 Paracoccaceae bacterium
GCGCGGGCGGGCGGGTGGGGCGTGGTCTGCGCGCTTTCTGCTATGACAAGGAGCGGAGGGACCGATGGACTGGCGGACGATCACTGTGGAAACCGACGCGCGTGGCGTGGCGACCCTGACACTGGCGCGGCCCGAGAAACATAATGCGCTCTCGGCGGAGATGATCTCGGAGCTGACCGAGGCGGCGGGCGTGCTGGGGGCGGACCCTTCCGTGCGGGTTGTGGTGCTGACCGGTGCGGGGGCGAGTTTCTGTGCCGGGGGCGATCTGACCTGGATGCAGGCGCAGATGGCCGCCGATAGTGCGACCCGTGCAGTCGAGGCAGGCAAGCTCGCGACGATGCTGGGTGCGCTCAACCGCCTGCCCAAGCCCCTGATCGGTCGGGTGCAGGGGCAGGCCTTTGGCGGGGGTGTCGGCATGATGGCGGTCTGTGATGTTGCCATTGGGGTGACGGGCGCACGCTTCGGGCTGACCGAGACGAAGCTGGGGCTGATCCCGGCCACGATTGGTCCTTACGTGCTGGCGCGGATGGGCGAGGCAATGGCGCGACGGGTGTTCATGTCGGCGCGGATTTTCGAGGCCGAAGAGGCGGTGACACTGGGCCTTCTCGCCCGTGCTGTCGCGCCCGAGGCGCTGGATGATGCTGTCGAGGCCGAGGTCAAACCCTATCTGGCTTGCGCGCCCGGCGCCGTCGCGCGGGCCAAGGCGCTGGCGCAGCATCTGAGTGCGGCGATCGGGCCTGCGGCGGTCGATCATTCCATCGCCGAACTGGTCGCCTGCTGGGAAGGGGAAGAAGCCGAAGCGGGGATCGCGGCGTTTTTCGCGCGCAAACCCCCGCCCTGGGCGTGAGCCTCACTCGCGCGCGAGGCGCTGGAGCATCCTCGCCCAGCCATCGATGGTCGCCGCGTCGATCTGCCCGCGTCCCGCGCCCAGAAGCCGCTGCTGCAGGCGCTGTGCGAGTTGCAGCCGCCAGTCAGCGGCCAGCGTGATGCCCTCCTGCGCGGCCCAGGCTTCCGCCTCGATCAGGAAGGGCCGCGAACTGGCCAGCTGATCCGCGAACAGGTGCTCGGGACGGCGCTCGACCCGGTCGAGATGGGTCGCGAGGATGTCACGCGGCAGCAGGTCCTCGATGCTCGCGCCACGCTTGCCTGTCACCTCCCACAGCGCCACCACGCGCTCAGGGTCGACGCGGCTGATATCCAGCTTGCGGCCCAGCGGGCTGTCATCGGCCAAGAGCATCGGCGGGCCTGCCTCCTGGCTGCCGAGCATTCGTGCCATGGCTTGCATGATCTCGGTCGAGCAGGCCGGTGCGAAGACCATCTCATGACGTGGCAGGAAGCGGCCTTCGGCGATGCAGAGCGTCTTGATCATGCTCAGATAGATCTGCTCGACCATGCCTTGCACCAGCACCGGGCGCGCGCCCTGCATGCTGGCCTCGGCCACCGCCATGTTGAGCGCCGCGCGCACCGCGAAGCCTGCACCGCGCAGCGTATCCGAGCCCTCGGACATCAACAGATCGCCGGTTGCGCGGGTCGAGCCATCGCCATCGACATAGACCTTGCGGGCGCGTGCGAGGCGGTCGGCATCGACCAGAAAGGGCGAATGCGTCGTGTAAATGATCTGATTATCCGCGGCGAGTCCGTCGAAGAAGGCCGAGAGGTCGCGCTGCGCCAGCGGATGCAGCGAATGGCCGGGCTCGTCCAGCAGCAGCACGCAGTTTTCATGTGCGCCCCTGGCCTCGTTCAGGAAGACGAGGAAGAAGCTCAGGAACCATTGCAACCCGGTCGAGCGATGCTCCAGTTCGACCTCTTGCGGGCGGCGTGAGTCGGCGACCCAGATGCGGAAATGGTTGCCATCAGCCTCGAAGCGGAAGCGGTAATCGCCCTGTTTCCACCATTCGGCAAAGCTGCGGGTCAGCTTGGTGCCCGCCGATTGCAGCAGGATTGAACGGGTGCGCTTGGCCTCGGCGATGCGCGCAAGCATCTCGGAATCGGGTTGCGCGTCCTGCGCGCGCGCCCCTGCGAGGAGGCTGCGCAGGAGCCCGGTCTTGCCCTGCTCTTCCAGCATCCGTGCTTCGGCCTCTTCGCGGATGTCGCGGAAATCGCGGCCCAGTTGCAGGATTTCGCGCGCCTGCACGCCGACGAAATCGAACAGCACCCGCAGCGTGCGCGCTTTGGCGCTTTCCTTCGCGCCCAGATCGGCGCGGCCCATATTCTCGACCACGTGCGGCAGATAGATCTCGCTGTCGAGATTGCCGTAATTCGAGTAATAGACAAAACGCGGCAGGCGCTCGATCACCGCGCGGCGGACCTCGTCGCGGGTGGCAGGGTCAGGGGCCATCATCGCGGCCATGTCTTGCCCGAGGCGCTTTTGCAATGTCCGCAAAAGCGGGATCACCGCGCTGGTCGCGGGCGGGTCTTCGGGGATCAGCGCGGCCACGCTGTTGCGCGCAAGGCGCAGATCATTGGCCGTGATCTTGGCAAGGCTTTCGAAATCGGCGATCAGGTCGCGCACGCGCGTCAGTGCTTGCGGCTGCAAGGGGTCTGCAACGGTTTCCAGATGCTCCCGCGCAGCCTCGAGTGCAGCACGGGCGTCTCGCACCGAGGCATCATCATCGCGCCCGAAATCGGGAAAGGCGATCTGCCAGGAGCCGTTGAAGAGCCGCGCGACCGAGACGCGCCGGGCCTGCGCCTCGGGAATGCCTGCCATCTCGGCCAGCCTTGGGGCCTCGGCGCCAGTGTCGAATTCGGCGGTGATGAACTGGAATTGCTCGGGCGCATTGCGGATGGTGGCGAAAAGGGCCTTGGGATAATCGGCAATCGGCTCGATCTCGCCCCCGCTGGCGGGGTTGAGCTTCCAGAGTGGCAAAAGCAGGTTGGTCTTGCCCGATTCATTCACGCCGATCAGCGCCGTGACCCGGTCGAGGGTGAGCCAGCCGGAGTCTGTGACAGAGCGAAAATTGCTGACCCGGTAGCGCGTCAGGGTAAAGCCCTGTGCCTCGCTGGAGCTTGGCTTGAGGGTTGCGGGCGTCTCGGTGGCGATGTCGAAGCGGGTCTCGTGGCGCATTGTCTGGTCCTCCGTCTTGCCGCAGGGCGTGCCTGTGGGCCTGGTTCTGGTCTCATGGCCTGCGCGCCGTATAGGTCTTCCAAGCGCAGACAATCTGGGCGCATTGTTCCACCCGATTGTTGCGATTACGCGCAGTGGGGTGTTTTCATCCCGAAAACCGGCTGCGACCTTTTGGCCCGACTCATGCTGCGCTGCCGCGCCCTGCGGCATGCAGGATGCTGAAAAACGTGAGAGCGCCCGGAATTTTCTGCATACGAATGTATGCAAGTGCAGAAATTAAAGTCCGAATCGGCCCGGCTTGAGTTGACCCGGTGCAGTGACGAGAGTAATTCAGAGGTAGCCAAACTACGGGGATCGCACCTGTGGCCCTGCGGGGTCGCGGTTGCCCCGCGACAAAGGAGCCAAAGGTGAACGACCTTCTCGCGTCCTATCTGCCCATCCTCATTTTTCTCGCCATCATCGTGGCGCTCGGTCTGGTGCTTATGCTTTCGGCGATTGTCATCGCCGTGCGCAACCCCGATCCAGAGAAGAATTCGGCCTATGAATGCGGGTTCAACGCCTTTGACGACGCGCGCATGAAATTCGATGTGCGCTTCTACCTGGTGGCGATCCTCTTCATCATCTTCGATCTGGAAATCGCCTTTCTGTTCCCATGGGGCGTGGCCTTCTCGGAGATGTCGATGACAGCCTTCTGGTCAATGATGGTATTCTTGGCTGTCTTGACCGTGGGCTTTGCCTATGAATGGAAGAAAGGGGCACTGGAATGGGAGTGAGCACAACTGCCAACACCGCCGGTCCCGACCGCGAGGTCGCCACGCAGACCCTCAACCGCGAATTGCAGGACAAGGGGTTTCTGCTGACTTCGACCGAAGACATCATCAACTGGGCGCGCAATGGCTCGCTGCACTGGATGACTTTCGGCCTCGCCTGCTGCGCAGTCGAGATGATGCATACCTCGATGCCGCGCTATGACCTGGAGCGTTTCGGGACGGCCCCGCGCGCCAGCCCACGCCAGTCGGACCTGATGATCGTCGCCGGCACGCTGACCAACAAGATGGCGCCAGCACTGCGCAAGGTCTACGATCAGATGCCAGAGCCGCGCTATGTGATCTCGATGGGCTCCTGCGCCAATGGGGGCGGTTATTATCACTACAGCTACTCGGTCGTGCGCGGCTGTGACCGGATCGTGCCGGTGGACATTTATGTACCCGGCTGCCCGCCCACGGCCGAGGCGTTGCTTTATGGCATCCTGCAATTGCAGCGCAAGATTCGTCGCACCGGCACGCTGGTCAGATAAGAGGAGCGCAGCATGTCCGAAGCACTCGAGGAACTCCTCGGCCATCTGGAATTGCGTATGGGTGAGGCGCTGACCGGATCGCAGATCACGCATGGCGAACTGACCGTCACCACCACGCTGTCGCATCTGACCAAACTGGTGCGGCACCTGCAGGCCAGTGAGCAGGCGCGGTTTTCCACGCTTGTGGATATCACGGCTGTGGACTGGCCGGGGCGGCGCAAGCGCTTCGAGGTCGTCTATCACTTCCTGTCGATGTATCTCAATCATCGCATCCGGGTGAAACTGCCGGTGGGGGAGGATGATATCGTGCCCTCGATTGCCGAGATTCACCCCTCGGCGAACTGGTTTGAGCGCGAGGTGTTCGACATGTTCGGCATCCTGTTCTCGGGCCATCCCGATCTGCGGCGGATCCTGACCGATTACGGCTTTCGCGGCCACCCGCTGCGCAAGGATTTCCCGACCACGGGCTATACCGAAGTGCGCTATGACGAGGCGCTCAAGCGCGTGGTCTATGAGCCGGTGCAACTGGTGCAGGAATACCGCCAGTTCGATTTCATGTCGCCTTGGGAAGGCGCGCAATATGTGCTGCCCGGTGACGAGAAGCCTAAGGAGGCTACGAAATGATGGACGGCACCAAAGGATTCGACGACGCCCAGACGGGCGAGCAGCGCATCCGCAATTTCAACATCAATTTCGGCCCGCAACACCCCGCCGCGCATGGTGTGTTGCGCTTGGTTCTGGAGCTGGACGGCGAGATTGTCGAGCGCTGCGACCCGCATATTGGCCTGCTTCATCGCGGCACCGAGAAGTTGATGGAGAGTCGCACTTATCTGCAGAATCTGCCCTATTTCGACCGGCTCGATTACGTCGCGCCGATGAATCAGGAGCATGCCTGGTGTCTGGCCATCGAGAAGCTGACCGGGGTCGAAATACCGCGCCGCGCATCGCTGATCCGGGTGCTCTATTCCGAGATTGGCCGCGTGCTGAACCACCTGCTGAACGTGACCACGCAGGCGATGGATGTCGGCGCGCTGACCCCGCCGCTCTGGGGGTTCGAAGAGCGCGAGAAGCTGATGATCTTCTACGAGCGCGCCTGCGGGGCGCGGCTTCACGCCGCCTATTTCCGCCCCGGTGGCGTGCATCAGGACCTGCCGCCGGAACTGATTGATGATATCGAGCAATGGGCGCATGAGTTCCCGAAAGTGCTGGATGATATCGACGGGTTGCTGACCGAAAACCGCATCTTCAAGCAGCGCAACGCCGATATCGGCATTGTCACCGAACAGGAAATCCTCGACTGGGGCTATTCCGGGGTGATGGTGCGCGGCTCGGGGCTGGCCTGGGACCTGCGCCGCGCGCAACCCTATGAGTGCTATGACGAGTTCGACTTCAAGATCCCGGTAGGCAAGAACGGCGACTGCTATGACCGCTATCTCTGCCGCATGGCCGAGATGCGCGAGAGCGTAAAGATCATCCTGCAAGCCATTGAAAAGCTTCGCGCACCTGAGGGGCAGGGCGATGTGCTGGCGCGCGGCAAGATCACCCCGCCCGACCGCGCCGAGATGAAGACCTCGATGGAAGCGTTGATTCATCACTTCAAGCTCTACACCGAGGGGTTCCATGTCCCCGAGGGCGAGGTCTATGCCGCTGTCGAAGCGCCCAAGGGCGAGTTCGGAGTCTATCTGGTCGCGGATGGCACCAACCGGCCCTACCGCGCCAAACTTCGCGCGCCCGGGTTTCTGCACTTGCAGAGCATGGACCATGTCGCCAAGGGGCACCAACTGGCCGATGTGGCCGCCATCATCGGCACAATGGATGTCGTGTTCGGAGAGATTGATCGCTAATGCTGCGCCGCCTGCACCCGGAACAACCCGAAAGCTTCGCCTTTACCCCGGCCAATCAGGCCTGGGCGGAGGCGCAGATCACGAAATACCCCGAAGGCCGTCAGGCCAGCGCGATCATCCCGCTTCTGTGGCGTGCGCAGGAGCAGGAGGGCTGGCTCAGCCGCGCCGCCATCGAGCATGTCGCGGGCATGCTGGGCATGGCCTATATCCGGGCGCTGGAAGTGGCGACCTTCTACTTCATGTTCCAGTTGCAACCTGTTGGATCTGTTGCGCATATCCAGATTTGCGGAACGACATCCTGCATGATTTGCGGCGCAGAGGATCTGGTCGCGGTCTGCAAGGAGAAAATTGCCAAGCGTCCGCATCAACTCTCGGCCGATGGCAAGTTTTCATGGGAAGAAGTCGAATGTCTGGGGGCCTGCGCCAATGCACCGATGGCTCAGATCGGCAAGGACTATTATGAGGATCTGAC
>SLJW01000253.1 GCA_007134865.1 Paracoccaceae bacterium
CGGGCACCAACCTGGAATGGGCGCTCTATGCCGACGGCGTGGACCCGGAAGATATCTATGACGTGCTCTCGACCCCCGAGGGTGTGGACCGGGCCTTTGCCAAGCTCGACACGATCAAGGACGACATCATCTTCTGGACCGAAGGCGCCCAGGCGCCGCAGCTTCTCGCCGATGGCGAGGTGGCCTTTGCAACCGGCTATAACGGCCGGATGTTCGATGCCATCGAGATCGAAGGCATGAATGCCGAGATCATCTGGGACGGTCAGGTCGTCGAGTGGGATGGCTGGGTCGTGCCGGCTGACGGTCCGAATGTCGATGCGGTGATGGAGTACCTGTATTTCGCCACCGACACCCAGCGTCTGGCGGATCAGGCGAAGTTCATCAGCTATGGTCCGGCACGGGCATCTTCTGCTGCACTCGTGGGCGAGCATGCCGATCTGGGTATCGACATGGCGCCGCATATGCCCACCGCGCCTGAAAACTACTTCTCGCCGATCGTGCTGGATAATGACTTCTGGGTCGATTTCGGTGACGAGCTGCGCGAGCGGTTTGCAAACTGGATGCTGCAATAAGCGGCGGTATCTAGGGTCAGGGCGCCTTGGCGCCCTGACCTTTCCCTTCAACGGGAACTGACAGGTTTTCGCGCGGGCGAGAGGGTCTGAACATGGCTATGGCGGATGCGACAGAACAGGATGTCGCGGTAGGTGAAACGACAGACAAGCGCGGACGGCTTGTCACATCGGACGGCACACCATTGCGCCGGGCGCTTGAACGCTCGATGCGGCGCCGCAAGCTCACGGCCTTTGCGCTCGTCGCGCCACTGCTGGCCTTTATCCTGATCTTCTTTGCCTTCCCCATTGCGCAGATGATGTGGCGTTCGGTAGACAATCCGCAGGTTGTCAACGCGCTGCCGCAGACGCTTGAGGCATTGCAGGGTTGGGACGGGCGCGAACTTCCGGGAGAGGCTGTCTATGCCGCGCTGCATGCCGATATGATGGCCGATCAGGAACGGCCAAGGCGCGAGCAGAAGATCGGCCCGCTGGGCATCCGGCTGAACTACGAATTGAGTGCGGCGCGCTCGGCCATATCGCGCACGAGCCGAAATGTCGCGGGTTTCGAAGCCCCCTACAAGGACGCGTTCATGGAAGCGCACCGGCTCTGGGGCCAGCCCGAATTATGGCGCATTATCCAGCGCGAGGGCCGACCACTGACGATGTCCTATTACATCGCCGCGCTGGACCGCGAATATGATGAATTCGGCAATATCGTGAAGCGTCCCGAAAATCGGCAGATTTATGTCAATCTGTTCGGGCGGACGCTGGCGCTGAGTGTTGCCATCACGGCGATGACCTTCCTGCTGGGTTTCCCGATTGCCTATTACCTGTCGATCCTGCCGATGCGCTATGCGAACCTGCTGATGATTGCCGTGCTGCTGCCCTTCTGGACCTCACTGTTGGTGCGGACCTCGGCCTGGATCGTGCTGTTGCAACAGCAGGGGGTGATCAATTCGCTGCTGGTCAATATCGGGGTGATCAGCGATGACGGCAGGCTCAGTCTGATCTATAACCAGACCGGCACGATCATCGCGATGACGCATATCCTGCTGCCCTTCATGGTGCTGCCGCTCTACTCGGTGATGCGCACCATCCCGCCCAGTTACATGCGCGCGGCCAAGTCGCTGGGGGCGACGCCCACGACGGCGTTCCGCCGGGTCTATTTCCCGCAGACGCTGCCGGGGATCGGGGCAGGGGGCGTGCTCGTCTTCATCATCTCGATCGGCTATTACATCACGCCCGCGCTGGTCGGTGGTCAGTCGGGACGCATGATCTCGAACGAGATCGCGCGCCATATCCAGCAATCGCTGAACTGGGGCCTCGCGGCCGCGCTAGGCTCGATGCTGCTGGTGGGCGTGCTGATCCTGTACTGGCTCTATAACCGGCTGGTCGGCACTGACAGCCTGAAGTTCGGGTAGAGGGAGAACGCGCATGTCCATGCCCGCCTATTACACCACCAAGGACAAGATCTGGCATTACGCCTTTCGGGTAATCTGCTATTCGATCTTCTTCTTCCTGCTGGCGCCGATCCTGATCATGATCCCGCTCAGCTTCAACGCGCAGCCCTTCTTCACTTTCACGCGCGAGATGCTGACGCTCAACCCGGAAGGTTTTTCCCTTCGCTGGTATGAGGATTTCCTCAGCTCAGCGAGCTGGCGGCGGTCGATCCAGAACTCCTTCATCATCGGGATCGCGGCGACGCTGGTCTCGACCACGCTGGGCACATTGGCGGCTCTGGGGCTGTCGAGGTCCGAGATGCCCTACAAGGGGCTGATCATGGGGCTTCTGATTTCGCCCATGATCGTGCCGCTGATCATTTCGGCTGCGGGGATGTTCTTCTTCTTCTCCTCGATCAACATCGCGGGCACCTACCTGGGGGTGATCCTTGCCCATGCCGCGCTTGGGGTGCCCTTCGTGGTGATCACGGTGACAGCGACGCTGGTAGGGTTTGACCATTCGCTGACGCGGGCGGCGGCCAATCTGGGCGCCTCGCCCACGCGGACCTTCTTCAAGATCACCATGCCGCTGATTCTGCCGGGGGTGATCTCGGGCGCGCTATTCGCCTTCATCACCTCCTTCGACGAGATTGTGGTGGTGCTGTTTGTCGCCGGTGTCGAGCAGAGGACCATCCCGCGCGAGATGTGGTCGGGTATCCGCGAGGATATCAGCCCGACGATCCTGGCCGTCGCCACGATTCTTGTGTTGATCTCGATTGCGCTCTTGACCGTGGTTGAATTGCTGCGTCGGCGCGGAGAGCGGTTGCGCGGGCTGACGCCACAGTAAGACTGACTTTTCCAGAGGGTGGGCGCGCTTGGCGCGCCCGCCTTTTGCGTTGCGTGTCGTCCGCGACCCTGTGTCGAGGGCGCGACGTGGTGATGAGTATTTTTGGCAAGAAAATCAGGGCAGTATCTGGAGCCAGAGCCAACCGGTCAGGATCACGCCAGCAGTGCCGATCAGCACCGAGGAGGCCGCAACCCGTCGCGCGCGGCCATACATATTGGCGAAGACATAGGCGTTGACGCCCGGCGCCATGGCGGCAGTGAGAGTGGCCGAGCGCAGCGCCTCGGTGCCGAGGTCGAACGCGCGGGCGAGGCCGTAGGTGATGGCAGGGTGCAGGACGAGCGAGAGTGCTACGACATAGGCGATGGTGCGCAGATCGCCCTCGGGGCGGTAGCGGTAGAGCACGCCACCAAGCGAGAAGAGTGCGGCGGGCAGGGCCGCACGCACCATCATGTCAAGCGCCTGATCCATCACGCCGGGCAAGGGCATGCCGGAGAGATTGACCGCGAAGCCGAGTGCGATGCCGATCACCAGCGCATTGCGAAACATGGCGACAAGCGCCTTGGCGAGCGAGTCGCGCAGCCGCCCGCCACGATTGCGGATCAGCTCCATCGTGGTGATGCCGATGGCATAGCAGATCGGCGAATGCACGGCGATGATGGCGTAATTTGCGGCCAGCGCGTCGGCGCCATAGGCGCGCTCGGTCAGGGGCAGGCCCAAAAGGACCGAATTTGAGAACAGCGCGACAAAGCCGATGGCGGTGCAATCCTCCCAGTCGCGGGCGAAGAAGAGCCGCGCGCCGGCAAAGCCAAGCGAGAAGCTGATGATGGCGCCGGTGTAGAAGGCGACCATCAGCCGCCAGTCGAATTCCTGCCCCAGATCAAGCCGCGCGATGGCGACGAACAAGAGGCAGGGAATGGCGAAATTCTGAGTGAAGAGCACCACACCATCGACCTGCGCATCCGAGATCAGGTTTCGCCAGCGGGCGAGATAGCCGAAGCCGATGACCAGAAACACTGGCAGGATGACATCTGCCAGCGCCTGCATCGCTAAAGCGGCATTTCGATCACCATGCCGTCATGGGCGGGGGTGATATGGTCGGGGGTCTCATCGCGCAGCGTGGCATAGTCGAGATCGAGATGCATGTTGGTGAGCACGGCGCGGCGCGGCGCGGCGCGGTCGATCCAGCCAAGCGTCATCTCCAGATGGGCATGGGTCGGGTGCGGCTTGCGGCGCAGCGCGTCGATAATCCAGACATCGAGCCCGGTGAGCCAGGGCCAGCTTTCGTCATAGATGGCGACCACATCGGGGCAATAGGCCAGCCCGCCGATCCGGAAGCCTAGCGCGTCGATGGTGCCGTGATTGAGCCGAATCGGGTGGAGTGTGAGCGGGCCGCCCGCGCCCTCGATGGTGATCGGCCCCTCTATGCTGTGCATGTCGAGAATCGGCGGGTAGGGCGAGCCTTTGGGCTGTGTAAAGGCATAGCCGAAGCGCGACATCAGCGCATCCTGCGTCGCGCCGTCGGCCCAGACCGCCAGACGCTCGCGGGTATTGAAGACAAGCTGGCGCAAATCGTCGATGCCATGGACATGATCGGCATGAGAATGGGTATAGACCACCGCATCGAGCCGCCCGACGCCTGCATCGAGCAGTTGCGCGCGCATGTCGGGTGAGGTGTCGATCAGGACCTGGGTGCGGTCTTCGCCCGTGATACGCTCCAACAGCAGCGAGCAGCGCCTGCGGATATTCCGCTTCTCGCTTGGGTCGCATTCGCCCCAGTGCCCGCCCAGACGCGGAACGCCGCCCGATGAGCCGCAACCGAGGATGGTGGCGCGCAGGGTGCTCATGCCGCGGCCTTCCAGAACAGCCGGTCGAAATTGGCCGAGGTGGCAGCGGCGAAATCCGCATAATCGAGATCGAAGAGTTCGGCGCCCTTTTCGGCTGTGTGGACCGTATAGGCGGGCTCGTTGCGTTTGCCGCGATAGGGGGGGGGAGCAAGATAAGGCGCATCGGTCTCCAGCAATATGCGCCCGAGCGGGGCAGCGCGGAAAATCTCCCGCAACTCGGTGCTTTTCGGGAAGGCCGCGATGCCGGACATCGACAGGTAAAACCCCAGATCGAGCGCGGCCTGTGCAAGCCCCGCGCCGGAAGAAAAGCAGTGCATGACGCAGGTATAGGGGCCGGCGCGGTGCTCTTCGGTCAGGATGCGGGCCATGTCGTCATCGGCATCGCGGGCATGGATGATGAGAGGCAGTCGGGTCTGGCGCGCGGCCTCGATATGCAGGCGCAGGCTCTCCTGTTGAGCAATCTTGCTCTCGGCGGTGTAGTGGTAGTCGAGCCCGGATTCGCCGATGCCAACCATTTTCGGATGCGCGGCCAGCGCCACCAGTTCCGCGACGCTGACCATGGGTTCATCGGCCACGCTCATCGGGTGGGTGCCCGCCGCGAAGTAGATGCCGTCATGGGCCTCGGCGATGCTCTGCACCTGTGGCAGGTTGCGCAGTTTGGTGCAGATCGTGACCATGCGCGTGACGCCTGCTGCCTTGGCCCGTTCGATCACGGCGTCGAGGTCTTCGGCCAGTTGCGGGAAATCCAGATGGCAATGGCTGTCGACAATGGCGGGTGGCATGGGCTCTCCGGTTAACGTCGCGGCTCAGAGGAAGGCGCGCGCCTCTGCCTCGGTCTGCAGCACCATATCAAGCACCAGCGCGGAAGGGTCAAGATTGACCGCGCGCCCGTGACGCGCGCGCGCGCCGAGGCGTTGGGCCAGTGCGGCATACTGGCGTGCGGCCGCGTGATGGGGTGCCATGCGCGCGAGAAGTGCTGCCTCGCCCGGCACGGCCTCGGGGTCGGGGCCGAGGATGCCCGCGCGCGACAGCCGCGCGAGGAAGAGGTCATAGAGCGTCAGGATCAGGTCGAACCGGGCCTCATTGCCCTTGCCCGCGGCCGAGTCGGCGAGTTTGAGCGCGCGCAGCCGGTCGACCTTGGGCAGGCCGGTGAAAATCTGCACAAGGCTCGCGTAGATTTCCGTGCCCCCGCCTTGCGCGAGCGCAATCGCCGCGCCCACCGAGCCGCCGGAGAGCGCATCGAGCGCGCGGTCCGGATCGGTCACACCGGCCTGAGCGAGGGCGCGGGAAAAATCCGCGCCTGCGAGAGGGGAAAGGCGGAGTTCGCGGCAGCGCGAGCGGATCGTGGGCAAGAGTTTCGAGGGCTGATGCGCGACCAGCAGGAGCGTGGCATGGGCCGGGGGCTCCTCCAGCGCCTTGAGTAGTCCATTGGCGGCGTTGGGATTCATGTCATCGGCCGCATCGACGATCACCACGCGCCGACCCTCTCCGGCGGCCGAGAGCCCGAAGAAGCCATGCAGCTTGCGCATGTCATCGACGCGGATGACCTGCCGCAGCTTGCCCTTGTCGTCATGGTCGCGGCGGATGACCAGAAGCCCGCCATCCGCGCCCGCACGCAGGCGGCGGGCGACGGGGTGATCCTCTGGGATGTCGAGCGAACTGGGGGGTGGCGGGGCGAACATGCCGCCATCATCGGGCGGTGTGGCAAGCAGGAAGCGGGCGATCCGCCAGGCGAGAGTGGCCTTGCCGATCCCGCGCGGGCCAGTCAGGAGCCAGCCGTGATGGAGCCTGCCGGAGTTATAGGCGCGCAGGAAAGCGGTTTCGGCATGTTCCTGGCCGAATAGCTGTAGCGCCTCGCGCGGATGCGGGGCGCCCTCGATCTGGTCGGGCAGTGGGAGATCGGCAGACGCGCTCATCAGTGGTCCCGGTGAGGCAGTGTGGTGAGGGCAGGCGACGCTCCCCCGGCCCCCGCAGCGGGGTCACGCC
>SLJW01000124.1 GCA_007134865.1 Paracoccaceae bacterium
GCGCGATGGAGGCCACGATCTGGCAGGGCCAGCGCTGGTCTGCGGCGCGGGCCTATCTGCGCCCTGCACTGGCGGGAGGCCGCGCGACATTGCTGCGCGGCGAGGTGGCGCGGGTGCTGTTTGACGCGCAAAACCGCGCCATCGGTGTGGCCTTGCAAGACGGGCGCGAACTGCGCGCGCGCGCTGAGGTGGTCTTGGCCGCCTCAAGCATCAATACCCCGAAACTGCTGATGCTCTCGGGCATTGGCCCTGCCGCGCATCTCACCGAGCACGGCATATCTGTCCGAGCTGACCGCCCAGGCGTGGGGCAGAACCTGCAGGATCATCTCGAAATCTACCTGCAATATGCGGCCCGTAAGCCGATCACGCTCTATCGCTACTGGAACCTGCTTGGCAAGGCCTGGGTCGGGGCGCAATGGCTGTTCGCGCGGCGCGGGCCGGGGGCGTCGAACCAGTTCGAGGCCTGTGGCTTCATCCGCTCGCGCGCGGGGATCGATTATCCGGATATCCAGTTCCACTTTCTGCCCATTGCCGTGCGCTATGATGGCCGGGCCGTGGCCGAAGGCCACGGCTTCCAGGTCCATGTCGGGCCGATGCGCTCGGAAAGCCGAGGTTGGGTCAAGCTCGCCAGCCCAGACCCGCGCGAGGCGCCGCGCATCTGCTTCAATTACATGAGCGCGGAGGCGGATTGGGACGAGTTCCGCACCTGCATCCGGCTGACGCGCGAAATCATGGCACAGCCCGCGTTCGCACCTTATCGCGACCACGAGATTCAGCCGGGCATAGTGGCGCAGACGGATGCAGAGCTTGACGAGTTTATCCGCGAGCATGTCGAGAGCGCCTATCACCCCTGCGGCACGGCCAGGATGGGGCGGCGTGATGATCCGCTGGCGGTGGTGGACCCGGAGGGACAGGTGATCGGGGTCGAGGGGTTGCGCGTCGCTGACAGTTCCATCTTTCCGCGCATCACCAATGGCAATCTGAATGCGCCGTCGATCATGGTGGGCGAAAAGATCGCCGACCACATGCTCGGGCGGTGTCTGCCGCCGGAAAACCTCGCCCCGTGGCGCCACCCTGACTGGGCAGCCGCGCAGCGCTGAGGCATTTTCGGAACGTCGTTAACTTTCCTTAACGAAAAGTTAACAAAATGCTTGACCGGGAATGACACTTTCCGGCAAGCCTGCCCCATGTTCAGGATTTGTTCATTCTTTCTGGCGCTCGTGCTCGCGGCGCCGCTCTGGGCCGGTCAGCCCGAGATTGCGGGTGTGCCGAGTGTGATCGATGCCGACACGATCGATGTGGCGGGCCAGCGGATTCGTCTGGGCGGGATCGATGCGCCGGAAATGTCCGAAACCTGCCTGCGCGGTGATGGGCGGCCATGGTCTTGCGGGCGCTGGGCGACCGATCAGGCGCGCGCGATGCTGGACGGCCAACGGCTGCGCTGTGTCGATCTGGGTGAGCGGACATATGGCCGCGTCGTCGGGCGTTGTTATCTGAACGGGCAGGACATTGCTATTGACCTGATCGAGGCGGGGGCCGCGCGCCCCTGTCTGCGCTATGCCCGCGCACAGGGGCAGGAGGCCATCTATACAGCCGCCGAGGCACGCGCGCTGCGCGCGCGTGCCGGCATTTACGGCGGCCCACTCAACCCGGTCGCGAGATTCTGTCGTCTGCCGGGGGAAGAACAGGTGGCCTCGGGATGTGAGATCAAGGGCAATGTCTCGGCCAATGGGCAGATCTATCATCTGCCGGGCCAGCGCCACTATGACAGTATCAACATGAACAAACCCGGGGTGCGCTGGTTCTGTTCCGAAGAAGCGGCACAGGCGGCGGGCTGGCGGCGCGCGATGCGCTAGGCGGCGCGCATTTCCCGGCTCCGCCCTCAACTGAGCCAGGCAGATCCAACCATGGTGCCGAATTGCACAGCCGGCGTGGATGACTGTTCCCAATCGCGCCGCAAGGCTCTACCTCTTTGGCAGGACCTGAATGAGGGCTACCATGCTGCGCGACTGTAACTCCGATTTTCTCGACCACTTGGCGGAGAGCCTGCCCGAGGGCAGGCTCTGCGCCCCCGCGCCGCGTTACCTTGAAGAGCCGCGCGGGCGGTGGCATGGCCGGGCCGGTGCCGTCGCATTGCCACGCAATGTGGAAGAGGTGGCGGCGATCCTGCGCGCGGCGCATGAAGCGCGGGTGGCTGTGGTGCCATTCGGTGGCGGCACGGGGCTTGTCGGCGGGCAGGTGGCGAGCGATGGGCCAGTGCCGCTCTTGCTGTCGTTGGAGAAGATGGCAGCGATCCGCGAAGTCCACCCTTCCGAGAATGTTCTGATCGCCGAGGCTGGCTGCATTCTGGCCGATGTGCAAGGCGCGGCAGAGGAGGTCGGGCGGCTGTTTCCGCTCTCGCTGGCCTCGGAAGGGTCGGCGCAGATCGGCGGATTGCTTGCGACCAATGCAGGCGGGGTGAATGTGCTCCGCTATGGCAATGCGCGCGATCTGGTGCTGGGGCTTGAAGTGGTGCTGGCCGATGGGCGCGTCTGGCATGGGCTGAAGCGGTTGCGCAAGGACAATACTGGTTATGAACTGCGCCATCTGATGCTCGGATCGGAGGGAACGCTGGGTGTGATTACGGCGGCCAGCCTGCGCCTTGCGCCGCGCCCTGCGAAGCAGGGCGCCGCGCTGATGGTGGTCGAAAGCCCTGCCGCCGCGCTTGATCTGCTGGCGCGCGCGCAGGCGCGGTTCGGTGAGGGGATTTCGGCATTTGAGCTGATCGGTGGGATGGGGCTGCATTTTCTGGCCGAGACCATGCCGCAGGTCCGCTTGCCCTTTGAGGCGCCGCCCGACTGGATGGTGCTGATCGATCTGGGCTTGCCCGAGGGCAGCGCGCCTGACGGCGCGCTGGAGGCGCTGTTCGAAGAGGGGTTCGAGGCGGGGCTGGTCTCGGATGGCGTGATCGCGGCCTCGCTCGCGCAGCGCGCCGAATTCTGGACCCTGCGCGAGTCGATCCCCGAGGCGAACCGCCATATCGGTGCGATCTCGAGCCATGACATCTCGCTGCCACTCTCCGAAATCCCGGCCTTCATCGTGCAGGCGGGGCCGGAACTGGCGCGGATCAATCGCTACCGGATCAACTGTTTCGGCCATCTCGGCGATGGCAATCTGCATTACAACGTTTTCCCCGTGCTGGGGCGCAACCGGGCGGACCATGAAGACGAGCGCGCGGCGATCAAGACCTGCGTGCATGATCTCGTGTATGCGATGGGCGGCTCGGTCAGTGCCGAACATGGCATAGGGCGATTCAAGACCGCCGACATGCAGCGCTATGGCGACCCGGTGAAACTGGCCGCGATGCGCGCGATCAAGCACGCACTCGACCCGCGCGGCATCCTCAACCCCGGTGCGGTCCTGCCCGAAGAGCCGTCAGCCAAGGGCGAAATGTAGGCCGAACAGGACTGTGGCGCCGCCCAGAATGGTCAGGGTCGCATTCCGCGTCCATAGGCTGATCGCGATTGTGGCCAGCGCCGCGCTCAGCCGCACGGGCTCGAGTTGTCCGTCAGTCGCCTGTGGGAACAGGATCAGCGGGGTGATCAGCCCTGGCATGACAGCGACCGCAGTATAGCGCAGATGGCGCAGGACCCATTCGGGCATCGGGCGGCTGCCGATCAGCCCGAGAAAGGACAGCCGCAGCAGATAGGTGCCGAGCCCCAAGCCAAGAATGATCGCCCAGATCTGCCATTCGGAATAGATCATGCGCCGCGCCTCTTGGCCATACGCCGCTCGGTCTCGGCCCCGGCCACCATGGCCAACAAGGCCGCGACCATCAGCCCGAGATTGAATGGCAGGCCGGCGAAGAAAAGCGCGCCGAGGATCGAGACCAGTGCGGCGACGACATGGGGTAGCGTGCGCAGCATGGGCACGATCAGCGCGATGAATGTGATGGGCACGGCGAAATCGATCGGCAGCCCGGCGGGCACGGCGCTGCCCAGCGCGGCCCCGGCCCAGGTGAACAGATACCAGATCGGCACGATCGGGGTCGCGACACCCAAGAAGTAGGCCAGCCTTGCCTGAGGCGAGAGTTGGGGCTGGTTCTCGTAGCGCAGGATCGCGGCGGCATAGGTCTGGTCCACCATGACATAGGACACTAGGGCGCGTTTCCAGAAGGGCAGCCTGCCCAGATGCGGTGCGAGTGAGGCGGAATACATCGCCATGCGCAGGTTCACCGCTAGCGAGGCCGCCAGCACGATCAACGCGGGCGCATGTTCAACCATCATCTGCAGGGCGACGAATTGCGCAGCCCCTGCGATGACCAGAACCGAAAACCCCATGACCTGAGCGATATCGAGCCCCGCTTCGGTCGCGACCACGCCGAAGACGGCACCAAAGGGCGCGATCACCAAAAGTAAGGGGAGGCCGTCGCGATTGCCGCGCCAGTATTCGGAGCTTGGAGTCATGTGGTCGCCTGTCTGGTATTTGGTGCGGTCGGAGACGGGGGCTGTCTGCCCCCCCTCTTTGCCTTCGGCAAATTCACCCCCCGTGAGTATTTGGGGCAAGATGAAACAGCGGGGTGTTCATCGCGAGAATACTCCGCTGACCCGCCCCAGCAGCATGAAGGCACGCGCCGAGCGGGTCTCGGACAGGGCCGTGATCTGGGCGTCATCGGCCTCTGGTTCGAACTGCGACAAGACATGGTCGAACTCGCGCAGGAAAAGGTGCACGGCCGCGCGAAAGCCTGGGTCGGCGCGCATCCGGCCTGTTGTGATGGCAAGGCAGGAACGGTCGCGAATGCCGCCGAGCGGTGCGATCATCGGGCCACGTGCCCCTTGCGCGAAGGCGCGCCAGAATTCGGGGCGGGCGCGGTCGGGGCGCAGGTCATCCATATAGATCCCCTCTTGCGCAAGCCGGGTCAGGACATCCTGTGCCGCACGGATGAGGGCAGCCGGGCGCGGATGCGCGAGCGCACGGCGCAGGGCCTCGAACCCCTCGGTGTCGTTTTCGTCCTCGGGGAAATGCAGCGCGCGGATCAGGGTTGCCGGGTCGAGGCCTTGCGGGTCTGGCCCCGGGTCGGGGTCAAGCGCGAGTGTGGGCTGCTCGCCTGCCAGCAAGACAGGTGTCTCGCGTTGCCTGCGTTGCGATAGGAAGACCGGGGCCGGAGTGTTGGGCTCTTCGGCGGCAACAGTCGGCGGCAGGACAGGGGGGGCAGGTGTTTCGCGTTGCAGCAGGTCGCGGCGCAGCGCGTCGATGGCACCCTGCAGATGCCTTGTCTCTTCGCGCAGCGTATGGGTGGCGCTTGTGATCAGCAACGCCATCGTGATCACGACGGCCGGCAGAAAGACTGCAACCGCCAATGCAGCACGGGTCAGCGCGTCCATCGGTGCACGCCCCGACATCAGCAGAAAGACCACGACCGCGATCAGCCAGACCAGCAGCGAGATGATGCGGGCGCGGCCCGGGGTGATGCCACCGGGCAGGCGGCGCGCGCGCTGCGGAGGCTGCAGCTCGCTGGCCATATCACCCGTATCTGATCGAGAGGATTTCATAGCTGCGCGCGCCACCGGGTGTGCGCACTTCGACCGAGTCGCCCTCATCCTTGCCGATCAGTGCGCGCGCCAACGGCGCCTTGATGTTCAGCAGACCCTTTTCCAGATCCGCTTCGGCCTCGCCCACGATCTGATACGTGCGCTCTTCCTCGGTGTCCTCGTCGACAACAGTGACAGTCGCACCAAACTTCACCGAGCCCGAGAGTTTCGCAGGGTCGATGATCTCTGCCCGCGCAAGGATCGACTCGATTTCCTTGATCCGGCCCTCGATGAAGCTCTGCTTTTCGCGAGCGGCATGGTATTCGGCATTTTCAGACAGATCGCCATGCTCGCGCGCCTCGGCAATGGCGCGGATCACGCTGGGCCGCTCTTCGCTCTTGAGTTTTTTCAACTCGGCATCCAGCATCTGCTGTCCGGCGCGTGTCAGGGGCAGTTTTTCCATGCTCGTCCCACTTAATGCAAAAGACCGCCCGCGGCGGCGCCGGGGCTGTCTAACTCCTCGCGCCATCTGAACCGAGACCGCCCTGAAATGCAAGCGCAATAGACGGGGCTTGGCGAGATGCTGCGACGCCGCGTCCCGATTGACCTCTTGCCTCGTGCTGGCTAGGTCTACGTCGACAGAAAGTGTCTGACAGTCAGCGCCATGCGCAAGTTGAGGAGCCGCCATGTCTGCAATAGACCGTGAAGCCATGGAATATGATGTCGTCATCGTTGGTGCTGGGCCTGCAGGGCTCTCGGCGGCGATCCGGCTGAAACAGCTCGATGCCGATCTGAATGTTGTCGTGCTGGAGAAAGGCTCGGAAGTTGGGGCGCATATCCTGTCTGGCGCGGTGCTCGACCCTTGCGGCCTCGATGCGCTGATGCCTGACTGGAAAGAGCGCGGCGCACCGATCACTGTGCCGGTGCGCAAGGATAATTTCTACATGCTGGGCGAGGCGGGACAACTCCGCATTCCCAACTGGCCAATGCCGCCGCTGATGAACAATCACGGCAATTACATCGTCTCGATGGCGAATGTCTGCCGCTGGATGGCCGAACAGGCCGAGGCGCTGGGGGTCGAGATTTTCGCCGGCATGGCCTGCTCGGAACTGGTCTATGAGGGCGACCGGGTGAAGGGCCTGGTCGCGGGTGAGTTCGGCAAGAACCCTGATGGCTCGCCCGGCGAGGGTTATGAACCGGGCATGGAGCTGCATGGCAAATATGTCTTCCTTTCCGAGGGCGTGCGCGGGTCGCTGTCGAAAGAGGTGATGGCAAAATACGAGCTCTCGAAAGGCAAGGAGCCGCAAAAATTCGGCCTTGGCATGAAGGAAATCTGGGAGATCGACCCGGAAAAGCATCGCGAGGGCACCGTCACCCACACCATGGGCTGGCCGCTGGGCAAGAATGCAGGTGGTGGCAGCTTCATATACCACATCGACAACAATCAGGTTTATATCGGGTTCGTGGTCCATCTGAACTACGAAAACCCCTATCTCTCGCCCTATCACGAGTTTCAGCGCTTCAAGCATCACCCGATGGTGGCGGAACTGCTGAAGGGCGGCAAGCGCGTGGCTTACGGCGCGCGCGCGATTAGCGAAGGCGGCTATCAGTCCATCCCGAAAGTTGTTTTCCCCGGTGGAGCACTGCTGGGCTGTTCGGCGGGGCTGGTGAATGTGCCGCGCATCAAGGGCAACCATAATGCCATGCTATCTGGCAAGGCTGCGGCCGAGGCCGCATATTCGGCCATCAAAGAGGGCCGCGCAGGCGATGAGTTGACCGCCTACGAGACGGAACTGCGCGAAGGTGACGTGGGCAAGGACTTGAAAAAGGTGCGCAATGTCAAGCCGATGTGGTCGAAATACGGCCTTCTGCCCTCGCTGACCTTGGGCGGCTTCGATATGTGGACCAACACGCTGGGTTTCTCTGTGTTCGGCACCATGGGGCATGGCAAAAGTGATGCCGCCGCGACTGGTGAGGCGAAGAAGCACAAGCCCGTCGATTACCCCAAGCCTGACGGCGTGCTCTCTTTCGACCGGCTTACGAATGTGGCCTATTCCTTCACCAACCATGAAGAAAGCCAGCCAGCGCATCTGACGCTGAAGGACGCTTCTGTCCCGATCACCGTCAACCTGCCGAAATATGCCGAACCCGCGCAGCGCTATTGTCCGGCGGGTGTCTATGAGGTGGTCGAGGAAGAGGGCAAGGATCCGCGCTTCGTGATCAACTTCCAGAACTGTGTCCATTGCAAGACCTGCGATATCAAGGACCCCAGTCAGAACATTCACTGGGTCACGCCACAGGGCGGTGACGGGCCGAATTATCCGAACATGTGAGCGAAAGCGCACGGGAAATTGGGTGGGCAGTGATTGCCTCTGAGGCAGCGCCGCCCTAGTGTTGCACACAAACCCCGGACGATGGAGCCGATTGCCCGTGACCTTCCTGCGCCGCCTGATCAGCCCGATTGCGATTGCTGCCGTGACCATGGCGCTTCATACCCCTTCGGTCAGGGCGCAGCCAGGCGATCACCTGCCAGAGGGGCTGGCGGGCGCATTCCTGACCGGGCGGCTGGCGGTCTCCGATGATGATTTTCTGCGCATCGCCGAGAGTTATGACCGCGCGCTCGCCGCGGACCCGGAGAATGCCGGGTTTCGCGAACTGGCCATGCAGGGGCATCTGCTGAGCGGCAATTTCGCGCGCGCGGTCGAACTGGCTGAACAGACGGTCGATGAAAGCGACGGTAGTCAGGTCGCCAATGCGACCCTGCAGGCAGATGCTTTCAAGCGCAGCGATTATGACGCGGCGCTTGCGGCATTGCAGGACGGGCGTCGCACTGGACCCTTGGCGGATGCCATGAGCGTGGCCTGGGCGGAACTGGGCCGTGGCAGCATGTCCGATGCGCTCGCCGCGTTCGATGCAGCGATAGATGAGCGCGCCGAACTGGCACCTTTCGCGCTCTATCAGAAGGCGATGGCGCTTGCTTTCGTGGGCGACCTGGAACGCGCTGCCGATATCCTGTCGGGCGAGCCCGAGGGGCCGGTTAACCTGTCACGCCGGGGCGTGGTGGCGCATATGACGATCCTGTCGCAACTGGGCCAGTTCGATGAAGCGCTGAACCTTGGCGAGCAGATGTTCGGTTCCTCGCCCGATGGTGACGCGGGCGCAGTCATGGCCGCGCTGGCCGAGGGTGAGGCTGTTCCTTTCACGACGGTGACCTCTGCCAGTGACGGCATGGCCGAGGTGTATTTCCTGCTCTCCTCGGCCCTGATTGGTGAGCGCAGCGACTGGCTGCCGATCATCTACGGACAGTTGGCGCTCGCCCTTCGACCTGATCATGGCGATGCGATCTTGCTGACCGGGCAGCTTCTGGAACGTGCCAATCAGTTCACGCTGGCCGATCAGGTCTATGAATTGATGCCCCCGGAGAACCCGCAGTATCTGGGCGCGCAACTGGGCCGGGCGAATGCGCTCTACCAGTCGGGCCAGACAGAAGAGGCGATCGACAGCCTGTTCGCGCTGGCCGAGACCAAGCCCGACTCCGTGCTGGTGCTATCTTCGCTCGGTGACATGCTGCGCCGCGAGGAACGCTTTGACGAGGCCGCCGACGCCTATACCCGCGCCATCGACCTGATCGACGAGATCGAGGAGCGCCATTGGGTGCTCCTCTATACCCGCGCGATTTCCCTAGAACGCATGGGCGAGTGGGAGCTGGCCGAGCCCGAATTCCGGCGCGTGCTCGAATTCGTGCCGGATGAACCGCAAGTGCTGAACTATCTGGGCTATTCGCTGGTTGAACAGCGTCGCAATCTGGATGAAGCGCTTGAGATGATCGAGCGCGCGGTCGAGGGCGACCCCGAAAGCGGCTATATCGTCGACTCGCTGGGCTGGGCTTATTATCGGCTGGGCCGGTACGAGGAAGCTGTGCCGGTGATGGAGCGCGCGGTGGAGTTGTTGCCCGCTGACCCGATCCTAAATGACCATCTGGGCGATGTCTATTGGGCCGTGGGCCGCGAACGCGAGGCACGCTTTCAGTGGCGCCGTGCGCTCTCCTTCGCGCCGCACCCCGATCTCGATGTCGATCTGGTGCGCCGCAAGCTTGAGATCGGCAAGGATGCCGCGCTGGAAGAGTTCGAAGCTGCCGAATGATCTGCAGCACCGAGCCCGCGCCCGCCAAGGTCAACCTGTGTCTGCATGTGACCGGGCAGCGGTCGGACGGTTATCATTTGCTGGATTCGCTGGTCGCATTTACCGACATCGGCGACAAGATATCTGCGCGAGCCTTGCGGGGGCTGTCGCTCTCGATCACTGGACCCGAAGGCGCGGGCCTCAGCGCGGGGGCGGATAATCTCGTGTTGCGCGCCGCGCGGTTGATGGGCGCGCAGGATGTCGCGCTGACGCTGGACAAGCATCTGCCCCGCGCCGCTGGCATCGGCGGCGGCTCTTCGGACGCTGCGGCGACCCTGCGGCTTCTGGCGCGCCTGACGGGCCGGCCCTTGCCTCGCAACGAAGACCTGCTCGCGCTGGGTGCGGATGTGCCGGTATGCCTGTCCGCGCGCGCGGCTCGCATGCGCGGCATCGGTGAGCAGATCGATCCGGTGCCCCCGCTGCCGCCTCTGGCGCTGGTGCTGGTCAACCCGCGCGTCGAGGTGCCGACTCCGCAGGTTTTCCGCGCGCTCGCCTCGCGCAGCAACGCGCCCTTGCCAGAGACCCTTGGCCCTTGGCCCGACAGTCGCGCCTTCATTGATTGGTTGGCCGAGCGGCGCAATGACCTCGAGCCCGCGGCCTGTCAACTGGCCCCTGTCATCTCCACTGTGCTCGAAGGCTTGCAGAGCACGCAGGACTGTGCGCTTGCCCGCATGTCCGGCTCGGGAGCGACCTGTTTCGGGCTGTTCGAGAGCCAAGACGCTGCGCGAACTGCCGCCCGTGACCTGCAGCAGGCCCACCCGGAGTGGTGGGTCGTCGCTACAGCGCTGACCGGGTGAAAGCGGCGTTCTCGCTATCAGGGCCGTGCACCGGCCGCCAGATCAGTGAAGTCGGGCAACCACGTAATCCGCAAGCCCGTCCAGCATCTCGCGAAGCGGATGGTCGGGCAAGTCTCGCAGCGCCGCTTTGGCCCGGGTCGACCACATCAGTGCCTCCTGCCGTGTGCTCTCCATCGTGCCACGACGGTCGAGAATCGCCTGTGCAGTCGCGAAGTCATCCTCGCGCTGATCGCCCGCGACGATCACGCGCTCCCAGAAGGCGCGCTCTTCGGCATCGGCCTGTGCGACAGCGCGGATCAGCGGCAAAGTGACTTTGCGCTCGCGGAAATCATCACCGATATTCTTGCCGATCCCGGCACCCGCTCCGCCAAAATCGAGCCAGTCATCAACAATCTGGAAACTGATTCCCAATGCGTCGCCATAGGTGTGCAGCGCGCGCACCTGCGTCTCGGGGGCACCGGCCAGCACGGCCCCCGCTTCGGTCGCGGCAGAAAACAGGGCTGCCGTCTTGCCCCGGATCACGCGCAGATATTGATCCTCTGTCGTCGTGATATTCTGCGCCGTGGTCAGTTGCAGCACTTCGCCCTCGGCAATTGTGGCTGAGGCATTGGACAGGATATCCAGAACCCGGAGCGAGCCGCATTCGACCATGAGTTGGAAGGCGCGCGCAAAGAGATAGTCACCCACCAGCACCGAGGATTTGTTGTCCCATAGCAGATTGGCCGTCGCGCGCCCCCGCCGCTGCAGACTCTCATCCACCACATCGTCATGCAGCAGGGTGGCCGTATGGATAAACTCGACCGTAGCGGCCAGATGATGATGGAATTCGCCCTGATACTTGCACAAATGCGATGCTGCCAGCACCAGCATGGGGCGGATGCGCTTACCTCCGGCCTCGATCAGATGGGCGGTCACTTCGGGGATGCGGGGCGCGTGCTCCGAGGCCATCCGCGCACGGATCAGCGCGTTGACCCTGTCCAGATCGGGCGCGAGATACGCGGCGAGTTGCTCATGCGGGGCATGGGCCACTGTCTCGGGTGTGATCTTGTTCATCGCATCCTGTCTCGACAAATCGGGGTAAAGGGAAATATGCTTGGCATATGAAGGAATTGCTCCGCACAACTGATCCGACGATCATACCCTATGCGACAGCCCTCCTCCAAGGGGAAGGTATAGAGGTGTTTGATATCGACGTCCATATGCACACCATCGAATCCACCTTGGGCATCATGCCGCGGCGGTTGTGGGTGCGGCGCGAGGATCATTTCATGGCGGTCTCGATCCTTCGTGACAACGGCATCCCCCTGCATGACTGAGGCGCTGACGCGCGATGCTTTTCTGGATGGGCTGGTGCAGGCGTGGCAACCCGCGAAAGGCTATCGCGCGGCGACTGACCCGGTCTTTCTCGCCGCCTCTGTCCCGGCGCGCGCAGGCCAGTCGATACTCGAACTGGGCTGTGGTGTCGGGGTCGCGACTCTGTGTCTCAATGCGCGCGTGCCGGGGCTGACCTTTGTGGGCGTCGAATTGCAACCCGGTTATGCCGCGCTGGCGCGACGCAATGCCGCGGAGAATGGGGCTGCGCTGGAGGTGGTCGAGGGCGATCTGCGTGCGCTGCCCCCCGCCCTTCGGGCCCAGAGCTTCGACCACGTCATCGCCAACCCGCCCTATTACGCCGCACAGGGACCTGCCGCGCAGGACATTGGCCGTGATCGCGCCTTGCGTGAGGACACGCCGCTAGCGACCTGGGTCGATATTGCGCTGAGGCGCTGCCGCGATGGCGGGCATGTCAGTCTGATCCACCTGACCGAACGCCTGCCCGACCTGCTGGCCGCTTTGCAGGGGCGTGCCTCCGTCATCGTGCTGCCGCTGGCCGCGCGCCGCAGGCGCGCGGCCCGGAGAATCATCCTGCAGGCGCGCAAGGGGGGGCGTGCGCCCTTCACGCTCTTGCCGCCCCTCGTCATCCATCAGGGCGACACCCACCCCGGCGATGGTGAATTCTTCACTGACGAGGTGCGCGCGCTGATGCGCCATGCAGGTGCGCTGGACCTGCAAGCCATGGCGCGTGGATGAGCCCTTGCCCCCCGCGTCCTGCCACGGCATAGGGGCTTCATGACCCGGCAACTCGATTACGCCACCATCCGCGAGATTTTCGCGCGCTTCCACGCGGCCGACCCCGAGCCGAAAGGAGAGCTGGAGCACGTCAATGCCTTCACGCTGGTTGTGGCCGTCGCGCTCTCGGCACAGGCGACCGATGTCGGTGTGAACAAGGCCACGCGCGGCCTCTTTGCCGTCGCCGACACACCCGAGAAGATGCTGGCCCTTGGCGAAGAGGGGGTGATCGAGCACATCAAGACCATCGGCCTCTATCGCAACAAGGCGAAGAATATCATCAAGCTGAGCCGTATTCTGGTCGAACAATATGGCGGGCAGGTGCCATCGTCGCGCGCCGCGCTGCAATCGCTGCCCGGTGTCGGGCGCAAGACCGCGAATGTGGTGCTGAATATGTGGTGGCGCATGCCCGCGCAGGCGGTGGACACGCATATCTTCCGCGTCGGTAACCGCACCGGCATTTGTCCGGGGCGCGATGTGAACGCGGTCGAGCGCGCCATCGAGGACCATGTCCCCGCCGAATACCAACTTCACGCCCATCACTGGCTGATCCTGCATGGCCGCTATACCTGCAAGGCGCGCAAACCGGCCTGCGCGGCCTGCCTGATCCGCGATCTCTGCCCCTATGAGGAGAAAACCCTTTGAAACGCTACCAGATTGCCGGGATCGGCAATGCGATTGTCGATGTCATCGCCACGGTCGATGACCTGTTTCTCGACCATATGGGCATCCGCAAGGGCATCATGCAACTTGTCGAGCGCGAGCGCGCAGAGGTGCTCTATGGCGCGATGAAGGACCGGGCCGAAGCCTCGGGCGGATCGGTCGCCAATACGTTGGCCGGGGTCGGGCGGTTGGGGTTGCGGGCCGCCTTTGTCGGGCGTGTCAATGATGACGCGCTGGGCCGCTTCTATGCCGACGACACCAGCGCCGATTTCGTCAATCCGCCTGCCGCGAATGGCGAATTGCCGACATCGCGCAGCATGATCTTCGTCACACCTGATGGCGAGCGGTCGATGAATACCTATCTGGGCATTTCCGCCGAGCTTGGCCCCGAGGATGTGGACGCGGATGTTATGGCAGACTCCGAGATCGTGTTTCTGGAGGGCTATCTCTTCGACAAGGACAAGGGCAAGGAGGCATTTCTGAAAGCCGCCCGCGCCTGTCGCAGCACTGGCGGGCGTGCCGGTATCGCGTTGTCTGATCCGTTTTGCGTAGATCGCCACCGCGCCGATTTTCGCGCGCTGGTGGCCAATGACATGGACTATGTCATTGGCAATGAACAGGAATGGGTGGCGCTGTATCAGACCAATGACCTTGATGATGCGCTGGCGCAGGCGGTGCAGGACTGCCCGCTTGTGATCTGCACCCGTTCGGGCGACCCGGTGACGATCCTGGCCGAGGGCACGCGGACCGAGGTGCCCGTCACCCGTGTCACCCCGGTCGATGCCACCGGCGCGGGCGACCAGTTCGCAGCGGGCTTCCTCTACGGGCTGGCCACCGGGCGCGACATGGCGACGGCAGGCCGCATGGGTGTGATAGCAGCAGCCGAGGTGATCAGCCATATCGGCGCGCGCCCGAAAAGCGATATGCGCGCCGCGTTCCGCCGGGCCGGGCTGGTCGTCTGACGAAAGGCTTGCCCGTTGCCTGCGCTTGCGGCACTCTGAATGCGTAATCGTTTCCGGAGATTGCCATGAAACAGATATGTGCCGCCGCGATCATCGCGGGCTGTCTTGCCCTGCCTGCCAGCGCTGACCCGTTCATCGAGGCGTTGGAGACCGCCATCGACGCCTATCGCGATGGTGATCTGCAATATGCCGAGGATGAGTTGGTCGCGGCGCAGCGCCTGCTGGGCGAGATGAAGGCCGCAGGGCTGGCCAGTTTTCTGCCCGAGCCACCCGACGGCTGGACCCGCGTGATCGACACCGAAGCAGGCCAGATGTTGGGCTTTATCGGCGGCGGCACCATGGCCAGCGCACAATATAGCGGCCCGGATCAGCGCTTTGAGCTGAGCTTCATGGCGGATAACCCGATGGTGGCGCAGATCGGCATGATGCTGGGCAGTGCCACGATGATCGCGCAGATGGGTGGCGAGGTGGAGCGGATCAATCGCGTGCGGTTCCTGCGCGAGGATCAGAGCCTAAAGGCGCTTGTCGGCAACCGCATTCTGGTGCAGGCCGAAGGGGCAGATGCCGAGGTGATGATCCCGTTTCTGGAGCAGATCGATTTCCGCGCAATGGAGAATTTCGGCGGCTGAGCCACGGCGCGCGTTGCAATGACCGCGCCGCGCGCCCATATCTGAGGCGCAGTTTTGAGCAGGAACAGGATATCGCGCCATGATGGGTTACACGAAAACCGCCATCCTGATGGCCGCCATGACAGCGCTTTTCATGGGCGTGGGCTATGCGCTCGGTGGCGGTGCTGGCTTGCTGATCGCGCTGGCCGTGGCGGCGGGCATGAATGCCTATGCCTATTGGAACTCCGACAAGGCTGTGCTCAAGATGCACAATGCGCAGGAATGCAACAGCCAGGTCCATCCCGACCTGCAACGGTTGGTGCACCAGCTTGCCGATGACGCCGATATGCCGCGTCCGCGCGTCTATGTCATCCACGAAGACCAGCCCAACGCCTTCGCCACCGGGCGCAACCCCGAGAATGCGGCCGTCGCGGCCACCACGGGGCTGTTGAACCGGATGACGCGCGAGGAAGTGGCCGCCGTGATGGCGCATGAACTGGCGCATATCCGCAATTACGACACGCTGATCATGACGATCACGGCCACTTTCGCCGGTGCCATCTCGATGCTGGCGAATTTCGCGATGTTCTTTCGCGGCGGGCGCAATGGTGGCGGCAATATCATCGCGGTGCTGCTGGTCATGATCCTCGCGCCGATGGCCGCAGCTATCGTGCAGATGGCCATTTCACGCTCGCGCGAATACGAGGCCGACCGCGTTGGGGCCGCGATCTGCGGCAATCCGCTCTGGCTCGCCTCGGCGCTGGAGAAAATTCAGGGTTTCGCCTCGCGGATCGATTATGACCGCGCCGAACAGAACCCGCAGACCGCGCATATGTTTATCATCAATCCGCTGCATGTCCATAAACGCGACAAGCTGTTCTCGACCCACCCGAACACCCAGAACCGCATCGCGGCGCTGGAGAAGCTGGCGCAAGAAGCCGGGATCGGCGCGGCTCCGTCCTCGCGTTCGAATCCTTGGGGCTGAGCGCTCTATAGTGGCAGAAGCGGCACGCGGCCCGTATCGGTCAACCGCCAGACGCTGCGGTTTTCGATGACAATAGCCGTCAACGGGCCGCCATAGGCCGCGCGGCTGTCGATATTGACGCGGTTACGATAATGGGTCGGCTGCGGGATGGCCGTATGGCCATGGACGACCAGAAAGCCATGCTCGCGCGTGTCGCTCAGGAAAGGCTCGCGGATCCAGAGCAGATCCTGCTCGATCTGCTCGGGTAGTGGCGTGCCGGGGCGGATGCCCGCATGGACGAAGAGTACCTCGCCGCGTTGATGCATCAGGGGCCGGTCGCTCAGAAAGGCGATATCCTCGGTCGGAACAGCGGCAAGGGCGGCCTCGCGCACGCGCTTGATGTGAAACGCGCTGGGGCGAAACAGCCCGTAGGACATGAGCGTTTCCTGCCCGCCGATCGCCGGGTGCAGATAGCTCACTTCGGGCGACATGCGTTCGTCACGCCAGTCGGGTTCGGACAGAAAGCGCTCGAACAGCCGGTCGTGATTTCCCTTCAGCACGACCCAATTCTCGCCCCGCGCCAGCCCCTCGCGCAGAAAGCGGATCACGCCTGC
The DNA here is from genome assembly GCA_007134865.1 of Paracoccaceae bacterium. Lineage (GTDB taxonomy): Bacteria > Pseudomonadota > Alphaproteobacteria > Rhodobacterales > Rhodobacteraceae > Roseinatronobacter. The sequence goes on from SLJW01000124.1 coordinate 16,410, forward strand.
ACTGTCGGGGCCGCGGTCCACCAGATCGCCCAGATGCACCACGGGCGCGGCATCATCGCCATAGGCCGCCCGGTCCGCCGCGATGCGCGCATGCGCATCTTCCAGCAGGCTCAACTGGCCGTGGATGTCGCCAATGGCATAGCTGCGCATGGGTGAAACCCTCCAAGGGCAGGCGCGGCCTTGCGGCCGCGCCTGTCAACTCACGCCGCGTCAAAGACCAGCGGACGCACTTGCCGAAACAGCCCGGTCGCGCGAAGTTTCTCGAGCACTGGTTCGGGCGCGGGGGCATCGAGATAGAGCAGCGCAATCGCGTCGCGCCCGGCCTCGGACCGGCCCAGCGTAAAGTTCGCGATATTGACGCCATTCTCGCCCATCGTGTTGCCCAGCGCCCCTATGATGCCCGGCACGTCTTCGTTGGTGGTATACAGCATATGCGCGCCCACCTCGGCATCGATGGTGATGCCCTTGATCTGGATGAAACGCGGCTTGCCATCCGAGAAGACCGTGCCCGCAATCGAGCGTTCGCGCGTGGCGGTCACGACCGTCAGCTTGATATATGCGTCGAAGACCCCCGATTTCTCCTGTGTCGTGGTCGAGAACTGCACGCCGCGTTCGCGCGCAACGACCGGGGCCGAGACCATGTTCACATCGGGGTTGGTCGCCTTCATGACGCCTGCAATCGCCGCACAGCTCAGCGCCTCGAGATTCATTTCGGCCACCTTGCCATCATAGAGAATGTTGACGGCCTTGATCGGCTCGTCCGTCAACTGGCCCGCAAAGGCACCCAGATGCGCGGCGAGCTTGAGCCAAGGGCCCATGATCCGCGCCTCCTCGGCCGTCACCGAGGGCATGTTGAGCGCGTTCGAGACTGCACCCGACAGCAGGTAATCGGACATCTGCTCGGCCACTTGCAGCGCCACATTCTCCTGCGCCTCTGTGGTCGAGGCGCCCAGATGCGGTGTCACGACGACATTCGGCAGACCGAAAAGCGGGCTCTCGGTGGCGGGCTCGACGGCAAAGACGTCCAGCCCTGCACCCGCCACATGGCCCGATTTGATCCCTTCGGCGAGTGCCGCCTCATCGACCAGCCCGCCGCGGGCACAGTTGATGATGCGCACACCCTTTTTCGTCTTGGCGAGGTTTTCCGCCGAGAGAATATTGCGGGTCTTGTCAGTCAGCGGCACATGAAGCGTGATGAAATCGGCCCGTGCCAGAAGCTCGTCTAATTCGACCTTGGTCACGCCCATCTTCACGGCGCGTTCGGCGCTCAGGAAGGGGTCATAGGCGATGACCTTCATCTTGAGCCCCAGCGCGCGATCACAGACGATCCCGCCGATATTGCCCGCGCCGATCACGCCCAGCGTCTTGTTGAACAGCTCCACACCCATGAAACCGGATTTCTCCCATTTTCCGGCATGGGTCGAGGCATTGGCCTCGGGGATCTGACGCGCGACGGCCATCATCAGCGAGATGGCATGCTCGGCCGTGGTGACCGAATTGCCGAAGGGCGTGTTCATCACGATCACACCCTTTTTCGAGGCTGCCGGGATATCGACATTATCGACCCCGATTCCGGCGCGGCCCACGACTTTCAGATTGGTCGCGGCCTCCAGAACCTTCTCGGTGACTTTGGTGGCCGAGCGGATGGCAAGTCCGTCATACTCGCCGATCACGGACAGGAGCTTTTCCTTGTCCTTGCCGATGGAAGGGTCGAAGGTGACGTCAATGCCGCGGTCGCGGAAGATCTGGACAGCGGTTTCCGAGAGTTTGTCGGATACAAGTACCTTGGGTGCCATGTGTTCAGGCTCCTTGAGAGATTCGGGGGGCGGGCGCTGCGCGCCCGCTTGGAAATGACGATGGGTTCGGTCGCGCTCAGGCGGCGTCGGAAAGCTCTGCGCGCTCAAGGTGATAGGCCCAGTCGAGCCAGTCCATAAGCGCCTCGACATCCGAGGTTTCAATCGTTGCCCCGCACCAGATGCGCAGGCCCGCAGGGGCATCGCGATAGGCACCGATATCGAGCGCCACGCCTTCGGCCTCCAGCCGCTTGGCCACGGCCTTGGCGAAAGCGGCACCATCAGAGATGCTCGGATCGGTGAACTTCAGGCAGACGCTTGTGGTCGAGGCCGTCGCCGGATCTTCGGCCAGATTGGCGATCCAGTCATTCTCGGCGCAGAAGCGCGCGATTACAGCGGCATTCGCGTCACAACGCGCGATCAGCGCGGGCAACCCGCCGATGCTGCGCGCCCAGTCGAGCGCGACGAGGTAATCCTCGACCGCGAGCATCGATGGCGTGTTGATCGTCTCGCCCTTGAAAACCCCCTCGATCAGCTTGCCGCCCTTGGTCAGGCGGAAGATCTTGGGCAGGGGCCAGGGCGGCGTGTAGCTCTCCAGCCGCTCTACGGCGCGGGGGCTCAGGATGAGCATGCCATGCGCAGCCTCGCCGCCCATCACCTTCTGCCAGGAGAAGGTCACGACATCGAGCTTGTCCCAGGGCAGATCCATGGCAAAGGCGGCTGATGTGGCATCGCAGATGGTCAGCCCGGCACGATCGTCGGGGATCATCTCGCCATGCGGCATGCGCACGCCCGAGGTGGTGCCGTTCCAGGTGAAAACGACATCGGTGTCATAATCCACCGCCGCCATATCGACGATCTGACCATACTCGGCGGTGCGCACATCGGCATCGAGTTTGAGCTGCTTGACGGCATCCGTCACCCAGCCCGCCCCGAAGCTCTCCCATGCCACCATGGTGACCGGGCGTGCGCCCAGAAGCGACCACATCGCCATTTCGACAGCGCCCGTGTCCGAGGCCGGAACAATGCCGATGCGGTAATCCTCGGGCACGCCGAGGATCTCGCGCGTGCCGTCGATAGCCGCTTTCAGCTTGGCCTTGCCGACAGCAGCACGGTGCGAGCGCCCAAGTGGCGCGTCGGCGAGCAGATCGAGCGAGAATGTGGGGATCTTGGCGCAGGGGCCAGAAGAAAAGCGCGGATTGACCGGGCGCTTGGCCGGTTGAGCAGGTCTGGTCATGGTATCCTTCCAGATATTCGCCCTTCGTTGGGGAAGGGTGTCCCACTGACGCCATTACGGCCCAATCGCGTCTGGTGCAAGCGGGAAAATTGGCCTAGTGCGACGCAAGAGCATGCCAAAACGACGCAGCAGGACCGACAGCCCATGTATATCGCCACGATTCTGACCAATCCCGCCACGCCCGTGCTTGACGCCGCTACAGTCGAGGCGTTGCGCAATGCCTGGGGCGGGGGTGACGCGGTCTGGCTCAACCCCGGTATCGCTGCCGAGTTCGCAATTCCTGCGACTCCCGACAATCGCTGGCAGGTCTGGGAAGACTTGCAGACACGGGGGATCGACCTGGCCGTGCAACCTGCCGAGGGGCGGCGCAAACGGATGCTGCTGGCGGATATGGACAGCACCATGATCGGGCAGGAATGTATTGACGAACTGGCCGATGAGGCCGGGGTCGGAGCATATGTCGCTGATATCACCGCGCGGGCGATGAATGGCGAACTGGATTTCGAGGGCGCGCTGCGCGAGCGCGTCGCGCTGTTGAAGGGTCTGCCCGAGACGACAATCGCCAAGGTTCTGGCCGAGCGGATCAGCTTCACGCCCGGTGGGCGCGAACTCATCGCGACGATGAAGGCGCATGGCGCGCATGCCGTCCTCGTCTCGGGCGGGTTCACGGCCTTTACCACCCATGTCGCGCAGGCGTTGGGCTTTGACGAGCACCGCGCGAATCTGCTGACAACGGATGGCGGCCTGCTGACCGGCGCCGTGGCCGAGCCTATCCTTGGTCGTGCGGCCAAGGTCGCGGCGCTCGAAGAGATCACCGCGCGGCTTGGCATCACACCTCAGGATGTGCTGGCCGTGGGCGATGGGGCGAATGATCTGGGCATGCTGGGCCGGGCGGGGGCAGGTGTGGCGCTGCACGCCAAGCCCGTGGTCGCCGCGCAATGCGATCTGCGCGTGAACCATGGCGATCTGACCGCGCTGCTCTACCTTCAGGGCTACGGGATCGCCGATTTTGTGAACATGTGATGTTTTTTCGGCCTCGGCACCGTGGCATGCCTGCACAAGCTGTGGCATTCTGCCGCCATGACCCGGGCCGCTGGCCCGCGCTACCAAACAGGGGAAACCAATGCCGATCCGCAACCGATTTGCCGAACTTCTGCCCGAAATTTCTGCCTGGCGACAGGATTTCCATGCGCACCCCGAATTGTTGTTCGATTGCCACCGCACCGCAGGTGTCGTCGCCGAGAAACTGCGCGAATTCGGCTGCGACGAGGTTGTTGAGGGCATCGGGCGCACGGGTGTCGTTGGCGTGATCCGCGGCAAGAGCACTGGCTCGGGCCGGGTCGTGGGGCTGCGCGCGGATATGGACGCGCTGCCGATCTATGAGGCGACAGGGCTCGATTATGCCTCAAAGGAGGCGGGGAAAATGCATGCCTGCGGGCATGATGGGCACACGGCAATGCTCATGGGCGCCGCCAAGTATCTGGCCGAGACCCGCAATTTCGACGGCACGGTCGTCGTGATCTTCCAGCCCGCCGAAGAAGGCGGTGGCGGTGGTGACGAGATGTGCCGCGACGGTATGATGGAGCGCTTCGGCATTCAGGAAGTCTATGGCATGCATAACTGGCCTGGCCAGGAAGCAGGGTCTTTCGCGATCCGGCCCGGTGCCTTCTTTGCTGCCACTGACCAGTTCGAGATTGCAGTGGAGGGTCTTGGCGGGCATGCGGCCAAACCACATCAGTGCATCGACACGACTGTGGTGGCCGCGCAACTGGTGCTCGCGATGCAGACCATCGTCAGCCGAAACGCCGACCCGACCAAGGAGGCTGTAGTCTCGGTCACGTCCTTCGTGACAGAATCGCAGGCCTTCAACGTCATCCCGCAACACGTGACCCTGCGCGGCACTGTGCGCACGATGGACCCGGCGGTCCGCGAGCTGGCCGAAACCCGGATCAAGAGCTTGGCAGAGAATATCGCAGCGGGGTTTGGCGCGACGGCCCATGTCGACTATCGGCGCGGTTATCCGGTCATGGTTAATTCCGAGACCGAGACCGAATATGCTGCCGAAGCTGCCCGTGCAGTCGCAGGCGACTGTGGCTCTGCGCCGCTTGTCATGGGCGGTGAGGATTTCGCCTATATGCTGGAAGAGCGCCCCGGCGCGTACATTCTGGTCGGCAATGGTGACACTGCCGATGTCCACCATCCGAAATACAACTTCAATGATTCCGTCATCCCGGCCGGGTGCAGTTTCTGGGTGGAATTGGCCGAGCGCCGCCTTGCAGCGGCGTAAAACGAGAAAGCCCCGCCTTGCGGCGGGGCTGTGCAATCGCGTTCTGCC
>SLJW01000174.1 GCA_007134865.1 Paracoccaceae bacterium
ATCAGTAACACCTGCTCTTCCTCCGTGCCCAAAGCGCACGGACGTTAACAATGCAGGTGGGTCAGTTTTAGATGATCATAACCCACCCAAGTGGGTCACTTTTGCATGCCGATTCACACACTGGATCAAATCTGATCGCCCCTCACCCCTGGCCGTAAGGCGCGCAAAGTGCCTTGACTCGGGCAGACCCGTTACCGAAGTCTGGAGCCTAGCCGGCGTCCGGGCCATGCAGCAAGCCGCAGATCTTTATGTCCACCCGGTAGTTGGAGATACCGCGATTCCCTACGGCAGCATCCATTTACTGGATCCCGTCTTGTTCGCAGCGTGCTCCACCTTATCGGCCCCCGCCGCTGCAAAACGAACAAGATTGCACCGCAGCATACCCAACTCAAATTTCACGCGCGCCTTTGAGCCAGGTCAGCACGAATGCAAGTTTTTCGCGTGTTTTCGGTGTGTTGACGAAGGGGTAGAGGTCGGGTTGTCCGACAGAGCGATTGACATGGTTCATGGCGACGCCGATGGCGATGGCCGTGTCGAGCAGGTGGGCGGGGTCGGTCTCAGTGAAGGCGTCATAATCGGGGCCGGGCGTGTCGGCCGCGCTCAGCCCTGCAGCGAGGAAGCTGTCGGTGATGTCGGTCAGGTGCATCGCATGGGCCGCGGTTTCGGCCCAGTCCTCATGCGGGTGTGCTGCGGCATAGGGGGTGACGTGCGCATCCTGCCAGCCCGGCGGTGGGCCCTGATCATAATGGCGCGCAAGGGCCGCGCCATAATCCTGCGTCTCATCGCCCATCAGCTCGCGGAAAGCAGGCTGAAAGCCGTCTGTTTCTGCTGACAGCCGCTCGAACAGGAAATGCGCGATCTCATGGCGGAAATGGCCGATCAGGGTACGATAGGGCTCCCCCAGCATCTCGCGCCGGCGCACGCGCTCCGAGGCATCGGCCTCAGCCAGGTTGATCGTCACAAGGCCCGCCGCATGGCCCATGGTCACAGCGACCGATCCGCTCGAGGTGGCTTCGGCCAGCATGTGAAATTCGGGGCGGGGGCCCGTGTCGCGGATCGTGAACCATCCCCAGCGCATCAGGCCGATCAGGGTGTGGCGCTTGGCAGCCTCGGCCTTGGCCCAGAGCAGATCGTTCCCGGCGACTGCAAGATCCGGGTGCACGCTGGTCATGCGGCAGCTTTCGCAAAGCGTCTGCCCCGGCGCGCAGGTCCAGTTGCAGCCAATTCTGTCGCGGCTGGCGCAGAAGGGCTGATCGCTGACGAAGGCTTCTGCCGCAGGGTCATAGGCAACAGCCAGGCCACAGCTACAGGCCATGTTCTCGATGAACAGATCGGTATGACAGCCGGGGCATTGGAAGATTTTCATGGGATTGGGTTTCCTTGGGTGGCCGACGGCGTTGCGCGGACCAGGGTGAGAACGTAATTCCCGGCCGCAGAGAGGCGACGCGGGGGCCGTGGATAACAGGCTGTTACACTGATTGAGTGGCGATATGCAGGGGCTTCAGTCATGCCCGCGCCAGCTGAATCACGTCATCCAACGTTATCAGGTCGGGATCTGCCATGTTCGCCGCCTTTGCCTCGACCAATGCATAGCACCGCATCGCTTCTACCGGTGTTCCGAATGCCGTGGGCGCCGCGTTCTGCAGTCCGGTCAGTATCACCCAGACGGTGATCACGGTGGGGTTGGAAAACCCGAAAATGCCTCTGCCGGCGTCATCCGCCCGCCGAGGGCCAGGGCCGACAGCACCAGCACGGCCACAAGGTCCATCCTGACCAATTCGGTGACGAAAAAGACCAGCGCAACCAGCAGGATGGCAAGGATCAGCCCGATTGCCATGGTCATCGGGACATCATAAGGGCCACACGATGAGCAACAGCGGGATGCTAACTGCAACAACGATCACTTCAAGTGGCAGGCCGAGCTTCCAGTAATCGCCGAAGCCGAAGCCGCCGGGGCCGAGGATCAGCGTGTTGTTCTGATGCCCGATCGGGGTCAGGAAGGCGCAGGAGGCACCGATGGCGACGGCCATCAGGAAGCTGTCAGGGTTGACGCCAAGCGCTGCCGCGATGCCGATGGCGATGGGGCAGAGCACGGCAGCTGTGGCGGCATTGTTCATGACATCCGACAGGAACATGGTGGTGACCATTATAACCACCAGCGCTGTAATCGCATTGCCCTGCGCGATGGTCTCGACCAGAAACCGCGCCAGCAGGTCGGCAGCCCCTGTGGCCTGCATGGCACCAGCAACCGGGATCAGGGCGGCCAGCAGCACGATCACCGGCCAGTCGATGGCCGTGTAGACCTGACGCGGCGGTACGGTGCGCAACAACATCGAGGCGATGACCCCCAGCGTGAATGCTGCCGCCGCGGGCAACAGGCCCGCAGTCACGATGCCCACTGCCCCCAGCATGATCGCGCCTGCGATGATCGCCATGCGTTTGTCGGGGATGCGCAATGCGCGCTCGCCCAGTGGCACACAACCGGTGTCATTGACGAAATCCGCCATCACCTCGGCTGGACCTTGCATAAGCAACAGATCGCCCGACTTGAGCTTCAGCGTGCGCAGCCTTGCTTTGGGGGGGTGCCCCTCGCGCGACACCGCCAGCAGGTTCAGCCCGTAGCGTGTGCGCAGGCGCAGATCGCTCGCCGAGCGCCCGACAAGGCTGGAGCCCGGCAGCACCGCCAGTTCGCGCAACACGATTTCATCGTCGCGCTTGCTGTCCTCCTCCTCAGGGTCTTCGTCGGCCTTCGCTTTGGCCGTCTTCTTGTCCTTCGCAGTTTTGGCTTTCGTCGTCTCTTCCTTCTCCGAGGACGGGTCCTGTTCCTCGAGCTTGATTCCGAAGACCGCAAGCGCCTTGGCCAGTGTCTCGACATCAGCCTTCAGCACAAGGATATCGCCTTCGCGGATGCGCCGCCCACCATGCGGTGCGGTCATGCGCACCTCGTTGCGCACCAGGCCCACGACCTGAGCTTCGCTGTCGTCGATCTCATCCTCGAACTGGCGCAGGGTCAGGCCGATGGCCTTGCTTTTTTCGGGCATGCGCACTTCGGTCATGTATGATGCTGTCTCGAAACCCTCGGCCCCTGAAGCCTTGCGCGCAGGCACCAGACGCCAGCCGATCAGCGCCACAAAGGCGACTCCGGCCAAAGCGACGGCCACACCCACAGGCGCGAAATCGAACATGGCGAAATGACCCAGACCCGCCTCGGCGCGGAAGCCCGACACGATCAGGTTCGGGGGCGTGCCAATCAGCGTGGTCATGCCGCCCAGGATGGTGCCGAATGCCAGCGGCATCAGCACCTGTCCCGGCGTCAGTTCCAGCCTGTCCGAAAGCTGGACAGCGACCGGCATCAACAGTGCCATCGCACCGACATTGTTCATGAAGCCCGACAGCAGCGCGCCCAGCCCCATCAGTGCGGCCATGCTGGTCAGGCGTCCGGCCTCGCGCGGCAGGACCGTGCGCGCCAGCCAGTCCACCGCGCCGGTTTTCTGCAACCCTTGGCTGAGCACAAGCACGCAGGCCACGGTGATCACTGCGGGGTGCCCGAAGCCGACGAACGCCTCCGCCGCCGGGACCAGCCCTGCCACAACACAGGCCATCAGCGCCAGCAGCGCCACAATGTCATGCCGGAACCGCCCCCAGAGAAACAGCGCCATCGTGGCGGTCAGGATCGCGAAGATCAGGATTTGTGGCATCGTCATATATATCAGTCCGGACAGGTTTCGGACTCTGCGTATACCACTGGGCCAGATGTGCAATCACGCGCCTCGCGGCAGTCGCGCGGAACATGCCAGGCTGCGCAACAGATCATGCCGGACACCCCGCCGAATTCCGAAATGAAACACGTAATACTCAATTGAAATACAAATATTATTTGTTTTCCTTGATTATGTGCCGGCATTAGAATGTGCGCGCCAGTCAGGAGGGTTTTATGAATAAAGCTTTACACCCGCTGTTGCGCCCGGATGGTGCCGGTTCCCACGCGAAGCTGGGTTATGTGATCGACGGCTCTCATGCCGGTCCGACATTGCTGATCCCCATGCCGCGCGGACAGGCTGCACAGATCGCAGATGCTTTCAGGCAGATCCCGCGCCTTGGGGATTGTTCAGGGCGAACTAGATATCGGCGACATCAGCGGTTGAGCGGATGACCACAGAGATCGGCAGTCCGCCGCCCGCGCCCGGCAAGGTCGGGGGTGCAAAGACCTGCGCCTGTATCCCATCCACGCCCGCCAGGCGCCCATTGATCTCGGCTTGCGCAAGCCAACAAGGATGTGAACGGCTTCGACAAACGCGGTCAGGAACCCCGGATCAAGGTGTTCAAGCCGGTATTCTCATCCGGCCCGAAGATATCCGGACCGCAGAGCCCCCGATCCGAACTGCGGCGAGTTCGCCACCCTGCATCTCGACATTCGCCAGAATGTCCGAACGGCGCCCCATCTCGATGCCTTGCGTGACCTCGATGCGTGAAGCCGATTGCGCAGCGAAGCAACCCTGCTGCGCCAATAGACCAGTGAAGGTCACGACGGCTGATCCGGTTGCCGGATCCTCTGGCGTCCCACCGGCGGGTGAGAACATGCGGGCTCGGAACCTATGCTCAGCCTCTGGCGCGAACAGCCAGGCGCTGATAGTGCCAGCCTGCTCGGTCAAGCTGTCCCATGCCGCGCCCATGGGCTTGCATTTCCCGAGGGCGGCAGGTGTTGCGACTGGCACCAACAGGTAGTCAGGGCCGGCCTGCCAGGCTTCGGGAGTAGTACAGATTGCATTGCCGATATCGCTCGGCTCCAAACCCAGCGCGTGCGCTGTCAGGTCAATGTCGCGTATATCGCGGCATCGCGTTGGCAGAAGCGGGGCGGTGAATTCCGCCCAGATTCTGCCATCGGTTTTCCGGACCGTCACAGGAACAGGCCCGGCATTCTCTTCGAGGGTGAAGTCGATGGTGGCATCGCCCTGTACGTCGGCCAGCGCCGAGAGGTGAATGGCGCAGCCAATTGTCGGGTGACCGGCAAAAGGTATCTCGGCCTTGGGAAAGAAGATGCGAACCTTGGCTTTATTCGCCGGATTCTCGGGCCGCATGACAAAGATCGTCTCGGAAAGATTGAGCTCGCGCGCCAGGGTCTGCATCTGCGATGTGGTGAGACCATCCGCCTGCGGAATGATCGCAAGCGGGTTGCCTTGAAACGGTGTCTCGGTGAAGACATCATAGGTGATCACATCAAGCATGAAACAGTCCTCCCCCTGATGCTTGACGCGGCTATTCTGGTGTCCCACCGAGCGTGGGACGGAGAAGAAAGCGCGTTCGTCACACTCCGACCCGATCACGCGCCCAACTCTGGATCGCCATCTCGCGGATCGCGTCGATCCTGGCATCCTCCACCGGCACTGCCAGAGGCGTGCGCAGCCCATCGTCATGGAAGATGTAAAGCCGCGAGGCGAATTGCCCGAAAGGCAGCGACCCTTCGCCCAGCCGCTCGCCATTGCCATGCGTTGAGACGACGATGCCCAGACCCCAATCCTGCCCGCTGTCATTATTGGGGTTGAAGAAATAGACCCGCATCTCGCCCGACTGGTCCAGCGCCACCCGCACGATGGTAATGGCATGCCAGCCCACGAATACCCCATTGCTGTCGGTGACCGCGATCCCGGCGGGTTGCGGATGGACAACGGGCTCATTGCCATTGTGCAGCGGGTGATAGGCGAGATGAAAGTCGCGCAGAAAGCGGTCATAGTCGTGCAGCTTGCCAGTGGCGATATCGACCGCGATGTGAAATTCGCGCCCGACCCACCAGCCATGCAGTTCAGGGTTGATCCAGCGATGCGGATCTTCGGGGCGGCCTGCCACGCGGCGACCCATCTCGGCATAGATACGGTCCAGATGCGGGACCAGCAGCACCGAGACCGGGTCGGCATCAAGCGGCGTGTTCTGCGCGAGCCCTGCAGGCAGCAGGGCAGAATCGAGCGCATCGCCCTCGAAATACATGATAATGCGATCATTCGCTGTCACTTGCGCCAGCAGCCAGAACAGATAATCGGGGTCGTTCAGCGCCCAGATCGATAGCGCACGCGCCGATTGGCAGGTGGGGTTATTACCCTGACCCACGCCCAGCGGCAGCCCCAGCAGGCAGATCATCCCGGCGACAAGCCGCTGATGCGGGCCGACGCCCTCGCCGAAAGCCGTGGTCAGCGCCGCTTCGCAATCGGGCGACATGCTGGCGCCCAGAAGCCGCCAGAGCGAGGGCGCGATGGGCGGAGAATACATGATCCCGCGCTCCAGCATCAGCGACAGACCCAGCACGGCTTGCGCCGTGCCCGGATGGACAGCGACTTCGATCAGGCGATGCACCAGCGGCTGGTAGCAGCGAAGCGCATCGAGCCCGGTGCTGCTGAGCCCGAGCGCATCGGGCAGCAGATGCGATTGCCCGCCATCGAGGATGAAGCGCAGAAAAGCCGCATGGTAATCCGAGACCAGCCCAGTGTCATGCATCGCGCGTGCCATTCCAGTGGCCTCGGCCTGCAATGCACCGGAATCCGAGGCCGCCAGCCGCGCGCGATAGGCATCAAGCCCGGGGTCTTCGCGGCAAAGCTCGCTGGGGCCAAAGAGCGCGCTGATCAACCGGTCGGCGCCCGTGCGCGCATCGCGCACGCCAAGCCCCGACCCCTCGCGCCCCATGGCAATGGCAATCTGCAGGATCATGGTTTTGACATGATCCACCTGCAGCGGGCGCTGGCGCAAGATGCGCCAGACCTCATCGACAAGTTGCGTAAGAATGCCATCCGTGCCAACCGCCTCAAGCAGGCGCTGCAACAAAGCATCGACGACCGGCGTCAACTCATTCGCCTGAACGCGCGCGGCCTCGGTCCCCGCACCGATGATGCGGTCGAGATTTAGCGCCAGCACCTGCGTGAGAAAATGATGCGCCGTCTCATGCAGCAGCCCAGATGTCGGATGCTCGCCCTTCAGAACGGCAAGAAATCGCAACAGGCTCAGGCATTCCAGCACCACTGTGCGGCTGTCACTGGATTTCAGCGTATTGCCGACCATGCCGGGCACCAGACCTGAAGGCATGGCCCAATCCGTGCCCGCGAATATCCCCGCCTCATCCAGGCGCGCCGCGCGCGCCTCCAGTTCCGCCAGCCCGCCCGGCTGTTTCATGACGCGCTTCGCAGCATCCAGAACGCGGCCCTGATAGCTCAGTTTGCCAGCGGCAGAGGCATCCGCAAGCTGTTCCAGCATCCGGTCGAAACTGCGCGTCAGCGCGGGCAAAGGATCGGGGTCGGACGTCATCGTCATGGTAGTCAGGTATCCCAACAGCGTCAGCCAAGTTGTCGCTACTGACTTCTGGAATTGCAAGCGCGGGTGCGGCAGATGCACCAGCACCCGCCGCGAAAAGGCCCATCAGACGTAAAAATCGAGCTCTTCCTGCGCCTTGAGCAGATCGCGCAGGCGATGCGGGTCCTCGCCGAAGAAATAGACCAGCCCCCAATGCGTGCCAAAGGCCGTGCGCTTGGTCACTTTCGTTTCCATCGGCGGGGCAAGCTCGTGGAATTCGAAATACGGATCGTTCTCGGTTTCCTCGGGCAGGCTCAACTCGCTGACAACCCGCCTGCGCGGATAGACCCCGAAACACCCGGCATGGCCAACGGCATCCTTGACCGGTGTCGGGAAGAAGGCGTCGAGCTCCTCCTGCGTGGCCTTGGGGTCAAAGGCCAGCACCAGTCCCTGATAGGCATTGAACCCATAGGCGCGTTCCATCAGTTCAAACGCGTTGAACCCCGGCGGCCGATAGGCCACTTCGCCGAAATACATGGTGCCGTCATTGGTCACGAAATATTCCGGGTGGATGAAGCCGAAATCGATGTCGAACACCTCGATCAGCTTCTCGATCTGTTCGGTGATCTTGGCGCGCTATTTCTCAAGCTCGGGCGTGGCGGGCACGAAGACCGAATAACCCAGCGTGACATATTCCGAGATGTTCAGGAACTGGATCTTGCGATCCTTGATCCAGGCCTCGACCGCGAATTCCCAGCCGTCCAGATGCGATTCCAGGAGCGCCGGGAATTCGTCATCGGCAATCGCCATCACATCATCGGGCGTCCGGATCACCCGGTGGCCCAGACAGCCCGCCTTGTCAAAGGCCTTGAAATGGATCGGGTCGTTCGGGTCACCATCCAGTTTCAGTAGCGTCTGGTTTACCCGCTTGAGGAAGCGCATCACGTCGGACTGGTCCATCGCCTCCTCGAAAATGCCAACGCGGATGCCACCCAGTTGCGCGCGGCGTTTCATCAGTGACTTGTCGCGGAACAGCATCGACTGGCCGAGCAGGCGCGGGTTGTCCAGCAGGACCGCATTCACTGCACCAGCCCATTCCACGGTTTCCTCAAAGAGAGGAATGGCCACATCGACACCCATCTCCTTGAGGGTCGAGGCCAGTTCGAAAGAGCGATCATTCAGACGCTCGAAATCCCAGCTGAGAAAGGGAATGTCGTGTTGCTTTGCGTAGTCTTCGGCCCATTTGGGCGCAACAATCAGATAACGACGGTCGAATTTCTCGAGCGCGTCAATGCATCTCAGACTCCATCCAAGGATAGCGACATGGCCTTTGTTCGGGTCTTTCGAGGTCATCTTTTCTCCTTCTTCCGCGGGTGGGTCCGGTCCGTTCGAGGCCGGGCACACCGCTTTTCGTTTTTCCAACACAGTCTTGTGTGAACCGTGGGATATAGGAATATCTGACTGATTTTGCAAATTTGCGAGCCTCGGCGGTGTGCGCGTAGGTGAATTGATAAGGTCAGATCGTCAGAAGTCAGAGATCGGCGGCCGAGCAGGCGCATTCCTATTTAAGGCAGGGCCGTAATACGCGTCAGCTGGTGCGAATAAGTGGTCAAAACAGCGTTGCACGTCACCCGGAGCGGGTGTCCCGCATTCGCCCGCGGAAAAAAGTTGGCCCAGGGTTCTTCTCGATTTTGTACATGAAATGACGGCGGACAAGAGGCGCGCTCTTGCTCCCCATGGCCATGGACCGGAGTGCTTCCGGACAGGCACTATCGCGTCCGCGGCATCCGGCCTGCGCCACCGAAAAACGCCATTAATTCAGGTTCTGCCCCAGAGGTATAGGTTACAATCCCAAGCGGTGCGCATCGTGGCGCAGATGGTTCATCACCCTCAGGAGTTCGGCACTGATCCCGGGCTCGGACAGCGCATGTCCGGCCACTGGCACCATTTCCAGCCTCGATTGACCCCAGGCCGCATGTAATTGCCACGCCGTGTGCGGCGGGCATATCATGTCATAGCGGCCCTGGACAATCGTGCCGGGAATGTCACGCATCTGCTCCAGACCGCGCATGAGCGCCCCATCCTCACCCAGAAAACAGCCGTTGTGGAAATAGTGATTCTCCAGCCGCGCGAAGGCGCGCGCGTAATCGCTGGGCGCATCGCCCATGCCGAGCCCGCGCGACTCGATTGACGCAAGCGCGTTTTCCCAGCGGGTCCATGAGCGCGCGAAGCGGTTTTCTTCATGCGGATCACCGCTGAACAGACGCTTGGCATAGGCACCGATCAGGTCATCGCGCTCGTCCTCGGGTATGGCCCGGACGAATTGTGCCCAGAGTTCGGGGAAGAACCGGGCTGCCCCACCGCCATAGAACCAGGCCAGTTCGGCCTTCGTGCCCAGAAACACCCCGCGCAGAATCAGGCAGGCAGCGCGGTCGGGATGCGCCTGCGCATAGGCCAGCGCCAATGTCGCCCCCCAGGAGCCGCCAAAGACCATCCAGCTGCTGATGCCCAGTGTCTCGCGGATCAGCTCGATATCGGCAATCAGGTGCTGCGTGGTATTCGCCGAGACCGAGGCCGAAGGTTTCGAGCGTCCGCAGCCGCGTTGATCAAAGAGCACGACACGGTAACTCGAAGGGTCGAAGAACCGCCGCATGGTCGGGCTGCACCCACCACCGGGGCCGCCATGCAGCACGACGACTGGCAACCCGCTGGGATGGCCGCATTGCTCGACATAAACCCGGTGGCCGTCGCCAACATCGACCAGCCTCTGGTCGAAGGGCTCGGCAATCGGGTAAAGGCCCGAAGATGCGGTGTCATGTCCACGCGACTTGTCCATGTCTGTTACTATATAGCGGAACAGAGAGCCCCGCCATGGGGCGCAGATCAAAAAGGGATGCGATCCATGAGTGTATCGACCATCGACCCCGGCGAGATTGCCAAATTCGAGGCAATGGCCACCGAATGGTGGGATCCTGAAGGCAAGTTCAAGCCATTGCATATGCTCAACCCCTGCAGGTTAGACTATATCACGCGGCAGATTGCTGCCGAATTCGACCGTGATCTGACCGGGCCACAGCCCTTTGCAGGGCTGCGGCTGCTGGATATCGGCTGTGGCGGCGGGCTCCTGTCCGAGCCGATGGCAAGGCTGGGGGCCGAGGTGGTGGGCGCCGATGCAGCCGAGCGCAACATACCTGTCGCGCGGATCCATGCCGAGCAGGAAGAGCTCGAAATCGACTACCGCCACACAAGTGCCGAAGATCTGGCTGCTGCGGGCGAAAAGTTCGATGTATTGCTGAACATGGAGGTGGTCGAGCATGTGGCCGATCCGCTGGCCTATCTGACCGCCTGCCAACAGTTGCTGAAACCGGGCGGGCTGATGATTTGCTCGACCATCAACCGCAATCCGAAAAGCTACGTCATGGCGATCATAGGGGCGGAATATGTCATGCGCTGGCTGCCCAAGGGCACGCATGAATGGTCGAAATTCATCACCCCGGACGAGCTTTATGACCTGATCGCCAAGGCCGGGCTGGAGCCGGTGGACCGCAAGGGCTTTGTCTTTGACAAGCTGCGCTGGTCCTGGTCGATCTCGGACAAGGACCTGTCGGTGAATTATGTCACGGCCTCGGTCAAGCGGTGAGCCGGACCGATAGGTTGGATTCGAGTATTTCTGGCAAGAAAATGAAGCTTCTCACGTATAGGCGATGAACAGCAGCACTGTACCAAGCGCGAGGCGGTAGATCACGTAGGGTGTGAAGCTGACCGTGCGCAGCAGTTTCATCATGAAGACCAGTGCCGCCCAGGCTGCGAAGAACGAGATCAGCGCGGCAATCGCCCCGTCGCGCGCGGCCTGCCAGTCAGCGACCCGCACGACATCGAAGCCCATCAGCGCGCCCGAGGCGATGATGGTGGGGATCGACATCAGCATCGAGATCTTCGCGGCGTCATGCCGCGCATAGCCGAGCGCGCGCGCGCCGGAAATCACGATCCCCGAGCGTGACGTGCCGGGGATAAGCGCGACGGCCTGCCAAAGACCGAGATAAAGGGCGTGTTTCAGGGTCCAGCCTTCGGCCTGCCGGGTCTCGGCGCCCATGCGGTCCGTCAGATAGAGCACAATCCCGAAGATGATCATCGCCCAGCCAATCACGGCTATGGAACGCATCATCTCCATGATGCCGAAAACCTTGAAGATCAGCCCGACAATCACCACCGGGATCGTGGCCACGGCAAGGCAGAAGGCAAGGAAGCCGCCGCGCGTTTCGATCCGGAAGCGCATCAGTTCCGGGATGCCGCGCGCGGCGAGCAAGACATCGCTGCGGAAATACCAGCAAACGGCGAAAAGGGTGCCGACATGCACGGCGACATCAATGACCAATCCCTGATCATCCAGCGAGGTGAGTGCGGGTAGAAGGATCAGGTGCCCCGAGGAGGACACTGGCAGGAATTCGGTCACGCCCTGGATGATGGCGAGCAGGAAGAGATGGAACAGGGTCATGGGGCCTCGACGCTGATTTGGGCGCACCCTAGCCGAAGGTCTGTCCAAGGGAAAATAGCTTTATAAGTCAGTATTTCTGACTTATAATTTGTTACTGAATACCTTTGTTGTTGGAGAAACCTGAATTTTTTCATATTTAGGTCAAATATTGTGACTTTATTTTTGCCCCGATTGGTTGTAAGTGCGGGTTCTCAACTGGAGGACTCGTCTCATGGCTAAGCAGCAGCTGCTTCGTTTTGTCAATGTTGACAAAGAGATGCCCGACAAGCGCCCGCCCGATTTACGTGCGGAAGATTTCGACGAAATCTATGGCGAATATTCCGATGACAAGGCCGCCGAACAGGCCGGTCGGTGCAGCCAATGCGGCGTTCCGTATTGCCAGACCCATTGTCCGTTGCACAACAACATTCCCGACTGGCTGATGCTGACGGCGCAAGGGCGGCTCGAAGAAGCCTATGAGCTGAGCCAGGCAACCAATACATTTCCCGAAATCTGCGGTCGTATCTGCCCGCAGGACCGACTGTGCGAAGGCAATTGCGTCATCGAGCAGGCAGGCCATGGAACTGTCACCATCGGTGCGGTTGAGAAATACATCACGGACACGGCTTGGGAGAAGGGTTGGGTCCAGCCTATCGCTCCGGCGGCAGAGCGCGGGGAAACGGTGGCGATCATCGGCGCTGGGCCAGGTGGGTTGGCAGCAGCGGATGTGCTGCGCCGCGCCGGCGTGCAGGTCACGGTCTATGATCGCTATGACCGCGCGGGCGGCCTGATGACCTATGGCATTCCGGGCTTCAAGCTGGAAAAACCCGTCGTCATGCGTCGGATCGAGCAACTCGAACAGGGCGGCGTCGAATTGGTTCTGAACTGCAATGTAGGCGAGGATATCAGCTTCGATGCCATCCGAGGTAAGCATGATGCAGTGCTGATCGCCACCGGCGTCTACAAGGCGCGCGATATCGAGGCACCCAATGCCAGCGCGCCGGGTGTCGTCAAGGCGCTGGATTTCCTGACGGCCTCGAACCGCAAGAGCTTTGGCGATGAGGTGCCTGACTTCGATTCGGGCGAGCTGGATGCGCGAGGCAAGCGGGTTGTCGTCATCGGAGGCGGTGACACAGCGATGGATTGCGTGCGCACCGCCGTGCGGCAAGGCGCGAAATCGGTGCGCTGCCTCTATCGGCGCGACCGCGACAACATGCCGGGCTCGCGCCGCGAGACCCAGAATGCCGAAGAGGAAGGTGTCGAATTCGTCTGGCTCTCGGCACCCTCGGGCTTTCTGACTGATGACAGCGGCGCGCTTTCGGGTGTGCGGGTGCAGAAGATGCGCCTTGGCCACCCCGATGCGACAGGTCGCCGTGCGCCTGAGGTGATCGACGGGGCCGATTACACCGAAGAGGCCGAGATGGCGATCATGGCGCTGGGCTTCGAGGCCGAGGATCTGCCCGCGCTCTGGGATGTGCCAGAGTTGGCCGTCACGCGCTGGGGCACCATCAAGGCGAAGTTCAACACGCATGAGACCGAATTGCCCGGTGTCTGGGCGGTCGGTGACATCGTGCGCGGCGCAAGCCTCGTTGTCTGGGCGATCCGTGATGGTCGCGAGGCGGCGGATTCGATCCTGAAATACCTCTCGGCACCTGCGCGTATCGCCGCCGAGTGATGGCTTCCTGCAAGATGGGGAATGATGACATGACGAAATATGATGCCGCATGGGCCGCCCGCGAGGAAGCCAACCGCGCCTATATGGCCGAGCATGGGCTCTACAAGTCGGAAGACGAGCATTCCTCTTGCGGGGTCGGGCTTGTCGTTGCGCTGGATGGCCAGCCCTCGCGGCAGGTGGTTCAGAACGGGATTGATGCGCTGAAAGCGATCTGGCACCGCGGCGCAGTCGATGCTGATGGCAAGACGGGCGATGGCGCGGGCATTCATGTCCAGATCCCGGTGCAATTCTTCTACGACAAGATCCGCCGCACCGGCCATGAGCCACAGATGGATGCGCTGATGGCCGTGGGTCAGGTCTTTCTGCCGCGCACGGATTTTGCTGCGCAGGAGCGCTCGCGCACGATTGTCGAGACCGAAGTGCTGCGCATGGGCCACGCAATCTATGGCTGGCGGCATGTGCCGGTGAATGTCGAGGTGCTGGGCGAGAAGGCGAATGCGACCCGACCCGAGATCGAACAGATCCTGATCCGCAATGCCAAGGGCAGCGATGAGGAAACCTTCGAGCGGGAGCTTTATGTCATCCGCCGCCGGATCGAGAAGGCGATCACGGCTGCCGGGATTGCGGGTTTCTATATCTGCTCGCTGTCCTGCCGGTCGATCATCTACAAGGGCATGATGCTGGCCGAACAAGTGGCCGAGTTCTACCCGGACCTGAAGGATGAGCGGTTTGAATCGGCCTTTGCCATCTACCACCAGCGCTATTCGACCAATACGTTCCCGCAATGGTGGCTGGCGCAGCCGTTCCGGATGCTGGCGCATAATGGCGAGATCAACACACTTAAAGGCAACCTCAACTGGTTGAAAAGCCACGAGATTCGCATGGCTTCGGGGGCGTTCGGCGAGATGGCCGAGGATATCAAGCCCATCGTCGCCTCGGGCGCGTCGGATTCGGCGGCGCTCGATGCAGTGTTCGAGGTGCTGGTGCGCGCAGGCCGCAATGCGCCCATGGCCAAAACCATGCTGGTGCCCGAAGCCTGGTCAAAACAGGCGGTCGAGATGCCGCAGGCCTGGCGCGACATGTATTCCTATTGCAACTCTGTGATGGAGCCCTGGGACGGCCCCGCAGCACTCGCCATGACCGATGGTCGCTGGGTTTGCGCCGGGCTGGACCGTAATGGGCTGCGCCCGATGCGCTATGTCGTCACCGGCGACGGGCTGCTGATCGCAGGTTCGGAAGCGGGCATGGTTGTGGTCGATGAGCTGGCCGTGCGCGAAAAGGGTGCGCTGGGACCGGGGCAGATGATCGCGGTCGATATGGAAGAGGGCAAACTCTACCATGACACCGAGATCAAGGACCGGTTGGCTGCCTCGCAGCCCTTTGGCGAATGGACCGACAAGATCGTCGATCTGAACGAGAGATTGCGCGACATCCCCGAAACGCGCGAAATGAGCGCCGCCGAGTTGCGCCGTCGCCAGGTCGCAGCCGGGTTCACAATCGAGGAGATCGAGCAGGTGCTCGCGCCCATGGCGGAGGACGGCAAGGAAATGATCGCCTCGATGGGCGATGACACACCGGCCGCGGTGCTCTCGAAGATCTACCGCCCGCTGTCGCATTTCTTCCGCCAGAATTTCAGCCAGGTGACAAACCCGGCGATTGACAGCTTGCGTGAATACCGGGTGATGAGCCTCAAGACGCGGTTCGGCAATCTCAAGAACGTCCTGGACGAGGATTCCTCGCAGACCGAGATCCTTGTTCTGGAAAGCCCCTTTGTGGCCAATGGCGAATTCGCCGAAATGGTGCGCGAATTCGGCGATCAGGTGGCCTTCATCGATTGTACATTTCCGGCAGGCAGCGGCGAAGATGCCCTGCGTGCCGGGCTCGAGCGTATCCGCGCCGAGGCCGAGGATGCCGTGCGCTCGGGTGCGGGGCATCTGGTGCTGACCGACGAGCATCAGGGTGTGGACAAGGTGGCGATGCCGATGATCCTGGCCACCAGCGCCGTGCATGGCTGGCTGACGCGCAAGGGGCTGCGGACCTTCTGCTCGCTCAACGTGCGGTCTGCCGAATGCATCGACCCGCATTACTTCGCAGTGCTGATCGGCTGCGGGGCCACTACGGTAAACGCCTATCTGGCGCAAGAGACCATTGCCGACCGGGTGGATCGCGGGTTGATCGAGGGTAGGCTGATCGACGCCATGCGCCGCTATCGCGATGCGATCAATCTCGGCCTTCTCAAGATCATGTCCAAGATGGGCATATCGGTGCTGTCTTCCTATCGCGGCGGGTTGAATTTCGAGGCGGTGGGTCTCAGCCGCGCGCTGGTGGCCGAGTATTTCCCCGGCATGCCGAGCCGCATTTCCGGTATCGGGCTGCACGGCATCCAGATGAAACTGGAAGAGGTGCATGAAAAGGGCTGGCGACTGGGGCAGGATGTGCTGCCCATCGGTGGGTTCTACAAGGCGCGGCGCTCGGGTGAGAAGCACGCCTGGGAAGCAACCGCGATGCACATGATGCAGCAGGCCTGCAACCAGTCGAGCTATGCGCTGTGGAAGCAGTACTCGAGCGCGATGCAGGCCAACCCGCCGATACATCTGCGTGATCTGCTGGACATCAAGCCTTTGGGCAAGCCCATCCCCATCGAGGAGGTGGAGAGCATCACCGCGATCCGCAAGCGGTTCGTGACACCGGGCATGTCGCTAGGTGCGCTGTCGCCAGAGGCGCATATGACGCTGAATATCGCGATGAATCGCATCGGCGCGAAGTCGGATTCGGGCGAAGGCGGTGAAGACCCCGCGCACGCTCACCCGCTGCCCAATGGCGACAACCCCTGCGCCAAGATCAAGCAGGTGGCCTCTGGCCGCTTTGGCGTGACAGCGGAATATCTGAATGCCTGCGAAGAGCTGGAAATCAAGGTCGCCCAAGGTGCCAAGCCGGGCGAGGGTGGCCAATTGCCGGGGATGAAGGTTACCAAGCTGATCGCCAAGCTGCGCCACTCCACGCCCGGCGTGACGCTGATTTCGCCGCCGCCACATCACGATATCTATTCGATCGAGGATCTGGCGCAGCTGATCTATGACCTTAAGCAGATCAATCCGCGCGTGAAGGTCTGCGTAAAGCTGGTGGCACAATCGGGCGTGGGTACGATTGCCGCTGGTGTGGCCAAGGCCAAGGCCGATGTGATCCTGATCTCGGGGCATAATGGCGGCACAGGCGCGAGTCCGGCGACGTCGATCAAATATGCGGGGCTGCCGTGGGAAATGGGCCTGTCGGAGTCGCATCAGGTCCTCGCCATGAACAAGCTGCGCGAGCGGGTGACGCTGCGCACTGATGGCGGGCTGCGCACGGGGCGTGACATCGTCATGGCCGCCATGCTGGGCGCCGAGGAATATGGTATCGGCACGGCGGCCCTGATCGCCATGGGCTGCATCATGGTGCGCCAATGCCAGTCCAACACCTGCCCGGTGGGCGTGTGCACGCAGGACGAAGCCCTGCGCGCCAAGTTCACCGGCAATGCCGACAAGGTCGTCAACCTGATCACCTTCTACGCGCAGGAAGTGCGCGAAATCCTCGCCTCCATTGGCGCACGGTCGCTGGATGAGGTCATCGGCCGCGCGGACCTGCTGGCGCAGGTCAGCCGGGGTGCGGCGCATCTTGATGATCTCGACCTGAACCCGCTGCTGCTCACCGTCGATGGCGCGGCCTCGATCCGCTATGACCGCGACAAGCCGCGCAATGCGGTGCCGGACACGCTCGATGCCGAGATCATCCGCGACGCGGCCCGTTTCTTCGAGGATGGCGAGAAGATGCAGCTCTCCTACGCGGTCGAGAACACGCACCGCACGGTTGGGACGCGGGCCTCGTCGCATATCGTGCGGCGCTTCGGGATGAACAACGACCTGCAAGACGACCATCTGACAGTGAAGCTGGCAGGCAGCGCCGGGCAGTCGCTCGGGGCCTTTGCCGCACCCGGGCTCAAGATCGAGGTCTATGGCGATGCCAATGACTATGTCGGCAAGGGCCTTTCGGGCGGCACCATTGTCGTGCGTCCGCGCATGTCCTCACCGCTGATCGCGCATGAAAACACGATCATCGGCAACACTGTACTCTATGGTGCGACCAACGGTTACCTGTTCGCGGCGGGTCGCGCGGGCGAGCGCTTTGCCGTGCGCAATTCCGGCGCGAAGGTCGTGATCGAGGGCTGTGGCTCCAACGGATGCGAATACATGACTGGCGGTGTGGCGGTGATCCTCGGGTCCATTGGTGCCAATTTCGGCGCAGGCATGACCGGGGGGATGGCCTATCTCTATGACCCCGATGGCGAGGCCGCCGAGTTGATCAACATAGAATCGCTGGTGACCTGCCCGGTGACCGTGGATCACTGGGAGGAGGAGCTGAGAGGGCTGATCGAGAAGCATGCCCGTGAGACCGAGTCACAACGCGCAGAGGAAATCCTGCGCAACTGGGACAGCGAGCGGCAGCATTTCCTGCAGGTCTGCCCGAAGGAGATGCTGGTGCATCTGCCGGTTCCGATCAGCTACGAGACCGAAGCGGTTCCTGCCGAGTAACACCGACCAGAGCAAGACACGGTAAAGGCGCGAGGGCAGAGTCCTCGCGCCCTTTTTCATGACCTCGAGCAACCTCAGATCGCGATCAGGTTCATCAGGTAAAACAGCACCCCCGAAAGCAGTGCGGCCGAGGGTACTGTCACCACCCATGCGGCAAGAATGGTCAGGAAATGCGCCCGACGCACAACCTTTTTCCGCTTGCGCACCTCGACCGGACTGGAGGTGTCCTTGCGGTTCTCGTTCAGGACACGCTCGTGATACCACTCACGAAAGAACCCCACGCCGAAAATCGCGCCAATGGCGATATGTGTCGAGCTGACCGGCAGACCAAGCCATGAGGCAAAGATCACTGTGATCGCCGCCGCGAGCGCCACGCAATAGGCGCGCATCGCGTTCAGCCGTGTGATCTCGCTGCCGACCACGCGGATCAGCTTCGGCCCGAACAGCAGCAGCCCGACCGAGAGCCCGACCCCCCCGATCAGCATCACCCAGAGTGGGATCCCCACCTGATCGGACGCACCGCCATCCTGCACGGCATGCACAATGGCCGCCACCGGGCCGATGGCATTGGCCACGTCATTGGCACCATGCGCAAAGGACAAGAGCGCCGCCGAGAAGATCAGCGGAATGTTGAACAGCGTCTTGAGCGACTTCTTGCGGTTCTCCATGCCTTTGCTCTGGCGGTGGATCACCGGGCGCATGACAAAGGTTAGAGCAAGACCGATGGCCAGGCCCAGAAGGACTGCATTGCCGAAGCTGATATTGTAGATCTTGTCCAGCCCCTTGAGTGCAAGATAGGTCGTGAAACAGCCACCCATGATCCCGATCAGGATCGGCACCCAGAAGCGCGCAGCCTCGATCATGTTCGGGCGGTAAATGATGCGGGATTTGATGATCGCGAGGAAGAAGGCCGCGAAGATGCCGCCAAGCACCGGCGAGATCACCCAGCTTGCCGCGATCCGGCCCATCATCGGCCAGTTCACAGCCGCGAAACCCGCTGCGGCAATCCCCGCCCCCATCACCCCGCCGACGATGGAATGGGTCGTCGAGACCGGCGCTCCGATCCATGTGGCAAGGTTGACCCAGAGCGCGCCTGCCAGCAGCGCCGCCATCATGGCCCAGATGAATATCTGCGTCTCGGCCACCGATTCCGGCGCGATGATCCCGCGCGAGACGGTGCCAACCACATCGCCCCCGGCAATCAGCGCGCCTGCGGTCTCGCATATGGCCGCGACGATAAGCGCGGTGCCGATCGTCAGCGCGCGCGCACCAACCGCCGGCCCCATATTGTTGGCCACATCATTCGCGCCGATATTGATAGCCATATAGGCGCCGATGATCGCCGCCGCGACCACGATCAGCCCCAGCGGATCGAAGCCGATCAGCGCCGCCGTGATCAGCCCGGTCAATGCCATAAAGGCCAAGGCGATGCCCGGCGCAACCAGCGGCCGCGCGGTGTAGGCCATGGCCTGTTCGAGCGCGGAGATGCGCTCGAGGTCCTTGTTCAGCGTTTTCCAGGATTTGTCGGCCTGATCAGCCATAGTCAGCGCTCTTGTAACAGATTTGCGACAAAGCCGTAGCAGGCAGCGCTGAAAAGCTCAATCAGCTTCCATATCTATACAAAGACAATGGCTCAAAGCTGCCGCAGCATCGCCTTGAGATCTGGATTATGAACGGCCTCAATGGCCTCTGGCAACGGAAACCACTGGCGCTCACGTTTGCCAGCTTCAGGGTAGTCTTCCGCAACTGACTCGACATCAATGCGAAAGACTTGCGGGCGACATTGCACTGGCAGGCCGCTTTTCTTCAGTTTGGTATACGTAAACGCTCCGACCGGCTCCGGGTGCAGGCGGCCACGCACACCAGCTTCCTCCCAAGCCTCCATCGCAGCCGCCTCGGCGAGGGTCATGTCCTTCATCGGCCAGCCCTTTGGTGTAATCCAATGCCGCCGACGAAAGGTCTGCACGAGCATTACCTCAGGCCCCTGCGGGCCCTCGCGCAGGCAAAGCGCTGCCGCCTGCACAAAGGCAGGACGCAAGAATTCCAAGGCTCTGGTCAGCATGCCATTGGGATTGATGGTTACATTCATCTGCTCGTTTCCGTACCAGCGTATCGGCTGACATAGTATTGTTAAACCTTTATGACAGGTTTTCAGTCCTGTCCACGTGGCCTCGCTCGAAGTGCCTTTACCCCGGCCCTGTGCGCCTTTGCTTCCAGCCGTCGCCGCTTACTGGCCAATGTAGGGCGTGTCGCGATGCGCGGCTTGGGCCGCTCGCAGGCTTTTGCGATCAGCTCCGCCAGTCGCGCGCGCGCAATCTCGCGATTGCGCGCCTGACTGCGCGAGTCTTCGACCCGCAAGACCAACGCGCCGTCCTGAGTCCAGCGTCGCCCGGCGAGACGTTTCAGCCGTGCCTTGACTGGCCCCGGCAGATTGGGGCTGCGCTCGGCCTCGAAACGCAACTCGACCGCTGTCGCGACCTTGTTGACATTCTGTCCCCCCGGACCCGAGGCGCGCGAGAAGCTCTCGGTCAGTTCCCAGTCCTGCACAGTGATCTGGTCATTGATACGCATGGCGAGTTAACCGAAATTGAATCGAAAGGGCCGCCTAAGATTTGGCGGCCCTCAGCGAGCTTCAGGAGATGGAGCCAAATTAGAGCATTGGCCCAATCAGAAGAGTATCCCCATCAGGGCTGCCGTCAGGTCGTTGCTCCTCTGACTGTCTTTGCACCTCTCTCCAACACCACTCTAGACACTGGACCACCTCCTTTCGCTGAGTTTCAGATACAATGATGGTGGCACAGATTTAGTGTTTGTCAAAAGAAATCATGCGATAGGTTGCGTCATTTTGGCAACGATCAGGCGAAATGGCACCAAAGCGAGCAATGCGAGCGCGAGCTTGACGCCCCAATCCGCAACCGCAAGGCTCACCCAGAGCGGTACTTCCGGCCCGAACCCCAGCATGGGCAGGATTTCCCCGGCCCACGAGACATCATTGGCAGGCTCGATGAAGCTCAGTGTGGCCGAAAAGGCGATGCTGAAAAACAAGGCAGTATCGACCGCAGAACCGATCAGGGTGGAGCCCAGCGGCGCGCGCCACCAGCGGCCTTCGCGCAGGCGGTCGAAAACGAATACGTTGAGCATCTGGGCCGTCAGGAAGGCAATACCCGACCCCAGCGCGATGCGCAAAGTCACCAGCGGGCCGAATTCGCCCATGATCTGGGTACCGATCAGCGAGCAGCCCACACCCACGGCAAAGCCGACCCAGACCACCTTGCGCGCGGCTTGCGGGCCATAGACACGGTTCATCACGTCATTGACGAGAAAAGCCAGCGGATAGGTAAAGGCTCCCCAAGTGAGCCAGTTTCCGAACAGGAACTGAACAAGGATATTCGAGGCGACGACGATGGCCGCCATGGCGAGAATGCCGGGCAGATAGGTGCGGGTCATTGATCTGTTTTCCGTTTTGACAAGGTTGCGGAGACTTGTGCCCTCAGCGGGACTTCGGGCAGGTAGCTTGCCCGCTATCAGAAATCAACGCCGAAATCGCGCCGGTCGCACCAGAGGCGCACGTCCAGCTTCATCGTGCCAAAACACTCATTCTCCGCCCAGCGCAACAGACCCGCCCCAGCCATGCCGACCACGCCCGA
>SLJW01000193.1 GCA_007134865.1 Paracoccaceae bacterium
CGGGCGCCCCGATGCTGCGCATCGGAGAAAAGGGCGCACCCCTGGGCCCGATCAGTCGAGGGCATTGAGGATGGCGCGGGCGCGGGCACTGTCTGCATCCATCTGGGTGATCAGCGCGTCAAGCGAGTCGAACTTGATTTCGTCGCGCAGGTGCTCGATCAGCGCGACGGAGAGATGGGTTCCATAGAGGTCGCCTGCGAAGTCGAACAGGAAAGTTTCGAGATTGGGCAGGTTCTCACCGAACATGGGCCGCACCCCGAGCGAGGCCACACCTCCATGCCGCCCGGCATGGGGGCCCGAGAGGATGTCGACCTGCACCGCATAGACCCCGAAGCGCGGCGGGTGCAGCCCGGCGATGGACATATTCGCGGTCGGATAGCCCAGTTCGCGCCCGCGTTTCTCGCCATGCAGCACCGCGCCCTCGATCCTGTGCCAGTGGCCCAGCATCGCGGCCGCGTCACGGGGGCGGCCCTCGCTGAGCGCCGTGCGGATGGCCGTGGAGGAAAAGACGCGGTCGCCATTGGCCAGCAGCGGCGCGACTGTGACCTCGAAGCCGAGTTGTGCGCCAAGGGTGACAAGGTCCGACGCGGTGCCGAGCCGTCCTTTGCCGAAGCAGAAATCCGCTCCGACCACGACATGGCGCAGCCCGAGCCCCTCTGCCAGGACCTCGCGCGCGAAGTGCTCCGCGCTCAGACCCGCCAGTGTCGCATCGAAGGGCAGTTCATGCAGCACGCTCACCCCCAGCCGTGCCAATCGGTTAGCGCGCGCTTCGCGATTCATGAGCCGGAACGGGGGGCTGTCGGGCGCGAAGAACTCTCTCGGATGCGGCTCGAACGTGACGATACCAAGCGGCATATCAGGGCGGCGAGCCAAGTCGATCACGCGCTGATGGCCGCGATGCACACCGTCGAAATTGCCAATCGCAGCCGAAGCGCCCTGCGCCTCGGCGGGCGTGGCGTGCCAGTGTCGAGTGATGCGCATCTGCCCTCTTTTGCGGGGCGGATGCGCCCCTTGCTCAGTCGAATTTGCGGCTGGGCGCGAGCACTGTGGCTTCGCCCTTGAGCACAGTCGTATCGCCGACCGTGCAGCGACATTCAAGAGTGACGCGGCGCTTGGCGTAGTCGATGGTCAGAACTGTGACTTCGGCCAGTACGACATCACCGGGGCGCACAGGGGCCATGAATTTCAGCGTCTGGCCCATGTAGATGGTGCCATGGCCGGGCAATTGCTCGCCGATCACGGCCGAGATGAGCCCGGCGGTCAGCATGCCATGGGCGATGCGACCCTCGAAGATCGTGTCCTGCGCGTAGGAATCGTCGAGATGGACCGGGTTCCGGTCGGTCGAGACTTCGGCGAAAAGCTCGATGTCGCGGTCGGTAATTTCCTTGCGCAAATGGCGCGACATGCCGATCTCAAGATCTTCGATGCAGATCGTACCACGCGGAAAATTGTCATTCATACCCGTGTCCAACATCTTCGAGCGCCTTTCCTGCCAAGCGAAGCCGATACTCTGTTGCGCTGCAGCATTACGCGAAAACGGATCATAACGCAACCGCCTAGAGTAATATTGCTACCAAAGTGGCAGCGTCATGGCAATTTTGTTGCGCGACCTTTTGGCGCGGGGGCGCGCGCGCGTTGAGCGCGCCCCCGCGCCTCCAAGCGATACGCAGAGCCAAAGCCAGACCGCGAATGCGCGGCTGTTTTCGTCGCGATATGGAATAGACGGGCACCCACTGGAGTGGGCGCTTCCCAACACTCAGAACACGCCACATCCGAAGCGCGTATCCTCGGCCCGCGAAAAAGGCGCTGATGTTAGCGCAGCCGCGCCATCGCATAGGTTGGCGGGCTCTCCTGCCGCGCGATCCAGGCCGCGAGGCGGTCCGGGTCCGGTGCATCGGGGTCAGGGCCGAACTCGGCAGCGGCCAACCCGCTGGTGATAAAGAGCGTATCGAATCCCTCGCCCGCCCCGCCCTTGATATCGGTGGCGATACCGTCGCCAATGGCGATCACCCGATCCTCGATCAAGCGCAATCCCGCCTGCGCGGCCAGTCGCCGCGCCAGGTCATAGATCGGTGGATGCGGCTTGCCGAAATAAAGGCTCTCGCCGCCCATCTCGTCGTAGAGTTGGGCCAGCGCACCCGCGCAGTAAATTCGACGGTCGCCATAATCGACCACGATGTCCGGGTTTGCGCAGAGGAGTTGCAACCCGCGTGCCTTGGCAGACAGGAACCGCCCTCGGTAATCCGCAGGCACCTCGTTCATCTCGTCAAAGGGGCCCGTGCAGACGATTCCTTCAGCCTCTTCGAAACCGACGCGCGTGATCGGTGCATGGTCTTTGGCCCATTCGGGCAAATCCGTGAAGAAACCATCATCCTTCTGTGGCCCCAGATGCCAGATGCGCTGGCCGACGGCGCCGATCAACATCGCCTCTTGTGCAGCATCGCCCGAAGTGGCGATGGCATCATAGGCGTCGCGTGCAAGGCCCATCTCGTCGAGGCGCGCCTGCACGGCATCTCGTGGACGTGGTGCATTCGTCACCAGCACCACATAGCCGCCATTCTGGCGAAAGCCCTGAAGCGCCGCCTCGGCTCCCCGATGGATTGCCATCCCGTTATGCACGCAGCCCCAGAGATCGACCAGCGCGACATTGTAATTTGCGCTGATCTCGGAGAACGACCCGATGAATTGTGTCACAGGGCCAGCACCGGGATGATCTGCTTCTTGCGGCTCATGACACCGGGCAGCACGACCTGATCGCCTTCGACTGCAACATCGAAGGATTTCTCCGTCACGGCGCGCACGAGAACATTAGGCACCAGCAAGGTGGCTTCCTCGTTCAGGATGTCGATGACAAAGAGCATGACCGCGTCGGCCCCGTCCTGATGCGCGACATCAGGCATGGCCGCAACCAGTTCGTCCTTCCGCGAGAGGATCTGCTCTGGCGCTGTGGTCTCCAGCACCGAGATGCGGAAGGTCTTGTCGCCAACGCTGTATTTCTTCGCGTCCATCTTCAGCAGTTCCTCAGCCGAAAACCGCGAAACATCCGATTTCGCGGCGAACATTGCGCTTGCCAACTCGCCGATCTCGACGCCCAGATCCTGCGCCAGCGCGTGAGCCACGGCGCGGTCCTCCTGCGTGGTGGTGGGCGAGCGGAATTCCAGCGTGTCCGACAGGATGCAGGACAGCATCAGCCCCTTGATGCCGCGCGGAGCTTGCGCCATGTGCTTGCCGATCAACGAATACATGATCGTTGCCGTGCAGGCGAGCGGGCGCATGGTGATCTCGATCGGCCCCTTGGTCTCGATCTCGCCAACCAGTTTGTGATGGTCGATGATCGCGCGAATATCGGCCTTGTTGATCCCTTCGGGCAGTTCTGCCGGGTTGTTGGTGTCGACGATCACAACCGGTGTGCCCTCAGGCAGGTCGGTGAGGATGGCGGGTTTGTCGAAACCCCAATGCTTCAGGACAAAGGCGGCTTCTGTATTGGGCTCGCCCAGCAGGACGGCCTCGGCCTCCTGCCCCTCGATCTGGTTAAGATACCACGCCCAGATCAGCGGCGAGCCGGTGGAATCGGTGTCGGGAGAGAAATGGCCGAATACTTTGATCATGTTAGAGGTCCATTGCTGCGGGTCGCGGCGCTTATAACGGCCTGCCCTGACCTTGTCACGCACTCCGGGGTCCCTGCGGCACCCCGATTTTTTTTCCTGAAGGCCCTGTTGACAGCATGTCGCAGCATGCCTACATCAGCGCCGTTAGCACTCGGGAGGTATGAGTGATAACAAGATTTCAACCTGGAACCAGAGGAGCGTTCTCAGATGGCATTCAAACCGCTGCATGACCGTGTTCTTGTCCGTCGCGTCGAAAGCGACGAAAAGACCAAGGGTGGCCTGATCATCCCCGACACCGCCAAGGAAAAGCCTGCCGAGGGCGAAATCGTCTCGGTCGGCGACGGGGCTCGCAAGGATTCGGGCGAGTTGATCGCGCCCAGCGTCAAGGCTGGCGACCGTGTTCTCTTCGGCAAATGGTCGGGCACCGAAGTCACGCTCGATGGCGAAGAGCTGCTGATCATGAAGGAAAGTGACATTCTCGGCGTGATCGCCTGAGTTTTGTCCACCCTCATCACTTAGACACAGACAACCAGGAGGCACCCAAATGGCTGCTAAGGACGTCAAATTCGAGACCAAAGCCCGCGACCGCATGCTCAACGGCGTGAACATTCTCGCCGATGCTGTGAAGGTCACGCTCGGCCCCAAAGGCCGCAATGTCGTCATCGACAAGAGCTTCGGCGCACCGCGTATCACCAAGGATGGTGTGACTGTTGCCAAAGAAATCGAACTTGAGGACAAGTTCGAGAACATGGGCGCGCAAATGGTCAAGGAAGTGGCTTCGCGCACCAATGACGAAGCAGGTGACGGCACCACCACCGCGACCGTGCTGGCACAAGCGATTGTTCGCGAAGGTCTGAAATCGGTCGCTGCTGGCATGAACCCGATGGACCTCAAGCGCGGCATTGATCTGGCCACCACCAAAGTGGTCGAAGCCATCCAGGCCGCAGCCCGTCCGGTCAATGACAGCGCCGAAGTCGCTCAGGTCGGCACCATCTCGGCCAATGGCGAGGCTGAAATCGGCCGCCAGATCGCCGATGCGATGCAGAAAGTCGGCAACGAAGGTGTGATCACGGTCGAAGAGAACAAGGGTCTGGAAACCGAGACCGATGTGGTCGAAGGGATGCAGTTCGATCGCGGTTATCTCTCGCCCTATTTCGTGACCAACCCCGACAAGATGATCGCCGAGCTTGAAGACGCGATGATCCTGATCCACGAGAAGAAACTCTCCTCGCTGCAGCCAATGGTTCCGCTGCTCGAGTCGGTCATCCAGTCGCAAAAGCCGCTCCTGATCATCGCTGAAGATGTCGAGGGCGAGGCGCTGGCCACGCTGGTCGTGAACAAGCTGCGCGGCGGCCTGAAGATCGCAGCCGTCAAGGCGCCTGGCTTCGGCGACCGTCGCAAGGCCATGCTGCAAGATATCGCGATCCTGACCGGCGGTCAGGTGATCAGCGACGATCTGGGCATGAAGCTCGAGAATGTCACCATCGACATGCTGGGCACCGCCAAGAAAGTGTCGATCAACAAGGATAACACCACCATCGTTGACGGCGCAGGCGAGAAGGCCGAGATCGAGGCGCGTGTTGCCCAGATCCGTCAACAGATCGACGAGACCACCTCGGACTACGACCGCGAGAAGCTTCAAGAGCGTCTGGCAAAGCTGGCCGGTGGTGTTGCTGTTATCCGCGTGGGCGGCATGACCGAAGTCGAGGTGAAAGAGCGTAAGGACCGTGTCGATGATGCTCTGAACGCAACCCGTGCAGCCGTCCAGGAAGGGATTGTTGTTGGTGGTGGTGTGTCCCTGATCCAAGGCGCCAAAATGCTCGAGGGCCTGTCGGGCGATAACAGCGATCAGGACGTTGGCATCAGCATCGTGCGCCGCGCGATTGAGGCTCCGCTGCGCCAGATCGCCGAGAACGCAGGCTTTGACGGTTCGGTCGTCGCAGGCAAGATCCGCGAGTCCGATGACAAGTCCTATGGCTTCAACGCACAGACCGGTGAATATGGCGACATGTTCAAGTTCGGCGTAATCGACCCGGCGAAAGTTGTGCGCACTGCGCTGCAGGATGCCGCATCGGTCGCTGGCCTGTTGATCACCACCGAGGCCATGATTGCCGACAAGCCCGAGCCGAAAGGTGCAGCCGGTGGCGGCATGCCCGATATGGGCGGCATGGGCGGTATGGGCGGCATGATGTAATCTGCTCCCATCTCTATCAGGCAAGGCCGGGGCTCCGCCCCGGCCTTGTTGCTTTCCAGCCCCTGGTATCTGGTCTCTCTGGTTGGGCGAGCGCCTTTGAGGGCTGCGAAACGCCGCCGAGAGATCTGCAATCGCTGATACGCCAAGAGCGACGGCAGACTGCAAAGCTACTCGTAGGCCGCTGCACGGCTCGCGCGGGCACTGCCGATCTGCAGGCGCGTACGCGCCGTCCAGAGGTTACGAGATCGGCGCTTGTCGACCGACCCTTGCACTCAAGAGGCCGGGGCGCGTTGCGCCCCGGCCTCTTGAGAACCATCTCATTTCCGGGAAAACCTCAGTGCACGCTCACGGGTTCATAATCATTCTGCCGGGCCATGACGAAGGCCATGGTCCGGTCGGTCACAAGCGCCAGTTGCTCGCCTTCTTCATGATGAATCGCATAAAGCCGCGAGACACCCGGCAGTTGTTCGCGGATCTCTTCGGGCAGGCTCGCCGCTGTGACTTCGCGCACATAGGCGATGGGCCGCGACGCGCTGGGAATGGGATATTTGCTGTCCATGATGCGTCTCCTTATCCGCGTGTGATCGTGACAGTCTGGACTTTGTCTT
This sequence comes from Paracoccaceae bacterium, assembly GCA_007134865.1. Lineage (GTDB taxonomy): Bacteria > Pseudomonadota > Alphaproteobacteria > Rhodobacterales > Rhodobacteraceae > Roseinatronobacter. The sequence continues at coordinate 6,411 of SLJW01000193.1, forward strand.
CCGGCTCGCTGCGGACCAGATCGATATGCAGCAGCCCGTTCTCAAGCACGGCCTGTTCGACCTCAACCCCTTCGGCCAGCGCGAAAGCACGCTGAAACTGCCGCGCAGCAATTCCGCGGTGCAGAAATACTCGCGCATCCTTCTCGGCATCCTGTTGCTGACCGCGCACCAGAAGCTGCCGCTTCTCGATGGTGATGCTCAAATCCTCTTCGCGAAATCCGGCCAACGCCAGTGTAATGCGAAAGCGGTGCTCGCCCGTCACCTCGATATTGAAGGGCGGGTAGCCATCGGTGCCCGCCCGCGCCGTCCGCTCGACCAGCCGCTCAAGCTGGTCGAACCCCAGCAGCAGCGGATGGGAGGGAAAACTCAGTTTTGTCATCAGCCCGGCCCTTTCCTTCAAGCGACTATGCTGCAGGCCCCTCTGCGGCGACCCTTGCTTTAAGATATGGGGTGTCTTCGGCGCGTCGCAAGGCTTTTGCGAATGCGGAAATGCGGCTATTGTCGTGCAATTCCAGTCAGCTTTGAGTCGCACCGATGAATTCACCGCAGGAACTGAGCCATGAGGACGTCTTGCGCGTCAAACTCGAGGTGCTGCGCCAGAAGCACCGCGACCTTGATGAGGCCATCGCCGCGCTGCAGGAGCAGGGTCCTGGCACACAATTGACAGTTCAGCGGCTGAAGAAGGAAAAGCTGCGGCTCAAGGATCAGATCGCCCGGATCGAGGATGAACTGACGCCTGATATCATCGCCTGAGCCGATTGCGCCCGCCCGCTCCATCGCTATAGTGCGCGCGACGCAAGACCGGGGGAGCCCATGGCAGATATTCGTGTTGGCATCATCATGGGCAGCCAGTCCGACTGGCCGACCCTGCGCGAGGCTGCCGAGATCCTCGATGCGCTTTGCGTCGCCCATGAGGCGCGCATCGTCTCGGCGCATCGCACACCTGACCGGTTGTGGGAGTATGGCAGGACGTCCGTTGAGCGCGGCTTGCAGGTGATCATCGCCGGCGCAGGCGGCGCGGCGCATCTGCCTGGCATGATGGCTTCGAAAACCCGTCTGCCGGTGATTGGGGTGCCCGTGCAGACCCGCGCTCTGAGCGGGGTCGACAGTCTTTACTCGATCGTGCAGATGCCGCGTGGCTATCCGGTCGCAACCATGGCGATCGGGGCCGCGGGGGCGGCCAATGCAGGACTGATGGCCGCAGGCATCCTCGCCTTGCAGGATACCGCGCTTGCCGCACGGCTCGACCAATGGCGGGCGGAGCTCTCGGCCTCGATCCCCGAGGAACCGGTCGATGAGTGAGGCGCTGGCGGCAGGCAGTGTGATCGGCATTCTCGGCGGCGGGCAACTCGGTCGAATGCTGTCGGTCGCTGCAGCACGGTTGGGCTATCGCTGCCATATTTTCGATCCAGCAGACCATATTCCGGCTTCGGATGTGGCTTCTGCTGTCACAAATGCGGCGTGGGACGATCATGGTGCTCTCAGGCGTTTCGCGCATTTGGTCGATCTTGTGACCTATGAATTCGAAAACGTCCCCACCGCCACACTCGACCTGATCGAGCCGATCTGCCCGATCCGGCCCGGTCGCAAGGCACTGGCGGTGTCCCAGGATCGGTTGGCAGAGAAGACTTTTCTGCGCGACCTTGGTCTGCAGACAGCCCCTTGCGCCGCGGTTGACAGCGCCGATGCGCTTGCGCAGGGCCTCGCGGCGCTGGGTGCGCCTGCGATCCTGAAAACGCGCCGCATGGGCTATGATGGCAAGGGGCAAGTGCGACTTGAAAGCATGGCCGACTGTGCCGCCGCATGGGACGCGATGCGCGGTGCCCCGGCCATTCTGGAAGGTTTCGTGCCGTTTTCGCATGAGGTGTCCGTAATCGCCGCACGCGGAGTAGGGGGCGAGGTTGCCTGCTATGATCCGGGTGAGAACCTGCACAAATCCGGTATTCTGGCCGAAACCCGCGTCCCGGCGCGACTGACCTCTGGCCAGCGCACCGATGCTGTCCTGATGGCCGCCAAGATATTGAATGCGCTAGACTATGTTGGAGTTCTCGGGGTCGAGATCTTTGTCACCGAGGGCGCGCTCGTCGTCAATGAAATCGCACCGCGCGTGCACAATTCCGGCCATTGGACCCAGAATGGCTGCGCAGTGGACCAATTTGAACAGCATATCCGCGCGATTACCGGGCTGCCCTTGGGCGATGGTCAACGTCATAGCGATGTGGTGATGGAAAACCTCATCGGCGACGATCTCGACCGATTGCCTGAGTTGCTGCGCGCGCCACATACAGCGGTCCATCTCTATGGCAAACCCGAGATTCGCGCCGGGCGCAAGATGGGCCATATCAACCGGATCACCCCTGAACGCTGAGCGCGGCATTCGCAGAAGGCGAATGCAGCTTTACGCACATTTATGGATTGGCGATCTTGCGCAGAGCATTCGGGAAAGTGATGCCGTGATCGAATACGCCGTTGCGCAGAAACTCGATGGTTTCAGCGATAACCATCGGGTTGTTCATCATGAAGGTGTGTGACACCGGCAGGACAATGTGGTCGGTCATCCCTTCCAGTTTGGTGCTTTCAACCGAGACCTTGCCATCATCCTCTCCCTCGATCAGCGCCGAGGTCAGCGGGTTGAGCGACAGGTCGCCGGCGATGATGCCGAGATCGTAATCTGCGAAAGCCGGCAGCGTCTGCGGCGCCGCATCGCGCCGCGTGCCCAGTTCCAACCCTGCGGGGCCATTGATCCAGTGGAAGGCCTCGATATCTTCGAAGAAATCGACCAGTTCCGAGCCGTGATTGGGCGGAGCCATCATCACCACGCGCCCGAGTTCCTCGGGCCGATAGCGCTCCAGCCAACCACGCGCCAGGATGCCGCCCATTGAATGCGTGACGAAATGCACAGTGCCTGCGTCGCATTCCTCCACCGCCTCTCCGACATGATCTAGCAGATCGGCAATCGGTGCGGCGCGCGAGGGGTAGCCATGATTGACAACCTGATACCCATGCAGCCGCAATACCTCTTCCATTACGACCATCGAGTTTTCGGTCCGCGCAAGGCCATGCAACAGCACGACGCAATCCGCCAGAGCCGGTGCCGGAGCAAGAAACAGGGCTGTCAAAACTGCACGCATGAGGGTCATATAGGCATCGTCAATAAACGATACCAGAGGGGCAAGTGCGATGAAAAAACCGCGTCTGGCCGTGCGCGCCGTCATCCTGCATCAGGACAGGTTGCTGCTGGTCAACGCCTGGCCCGACGGACAGAGCGACCTGTGGTGTGCCCCTGGTGGCGGGGTCGAGGCCGGTCAGTCGCTGCCCGACAACCTGCAGCGTGAGGTGCAGGAGGAATGCGGGCTCACCATAGCGGTTGGCGCGCCCTGTCTTGTCAACGAATTCCATGATCCTGCCAGCGGCTATCATCAGGTCGACATCTATTTCCGCGCCGAGATCATCGCAGGCGCGCTGCAGGATGATTGGCGCGACCCAGCAGGCGTGGTCACGACACGCCGTTTCGTGACCGAAGCCCAATTGCGCGGCTTGCGCTTCAAGCCCGACAGCCTGCCCGAGATCGCCTTTGGTGACGCCGCATGGGACGGGCGTGCGCTCTATGACGCGCTGGAGCCTATCGTCCGTTAATCCTGTTCAGACAGGAATTTTTCGGCGTCCAGTGCCGCCATGCAGCCCATTCCGGCGCTGGTCACGGCCTGCCGATAGATATGGTCGGTCAGATCGCCCGCAGCGAAGACGCCGGGGATCGAGGTGCGGGTGCTGCCCGGTTCGACCCAGACATAACCGCCCTCCTGCATCTTCAACTGATCCTTGATCAGCTCGCTTGCCGGGCTGTGGCCGATGGCGATAAAGACGCCGGCGCAGGCGCGCTCCTGTGTCTCGCCCGAGGAGACATGGCGCAGCCGCACGCCGCCTACACCGGGGTTGTCACTGTCGGGCAGGACTTCGTCGAGCGTATGGTCCCAAACCACCTCGATCTTGGGGTTGTTGAATAGCCGATGCTGTAGGATCTTTTCGGCGCGCAGGCTGTCGCGGCGATGCACCAGCGTGACCTTGGTCGCGAAATTGGTCAGGAACAGCGCCTCTTCGACCGCGGTGTTGCCACCACCGATGACGACCACCTCCTTGCCGCGATAAAAGAACCCATCGCAGGTGGCGCAGGCGGAGACACCCATGCCCTTGAACGCCTCTTCCGAGGGCAGGCCCAGCCAGCGCGCCTGCGCGCCCGTGGCCAGCACCAATGCATCGGCGGTATATGTTGTGCCGCCATCCCCTTTGGCCACGAAGGGCCGCTGCGAGAGGTCGACACTTGCAATATGGTCAGTGATCACCTCGGCACCCATCGCGCGGGCATGGGCCTCCATCCGCACCATCAGTTCCGGGCCGGTGGTCATGGTGTCTCCCGGCCAGTTCTCGACTTCGGTGGTGATCGTCAACTGGCCGCCGGGCTGCATGCCTTGCACCAGAATCGGCGCCAGCATCGCGCGCGCGCCATAGACGGCCGCTGTGTAGCCTGCCGGGCCGGAGCCGATAATCAACAATTTGGTGTGGCGCGTCTCGCTCATGGGTCGTGTCCTCTGCTCGTGTCGCGTCGCAATCTATGCGCTCAGCCATTCAGCACAAGGGCCAATCCTTGTCTGGCGAAGGCAGAAAAAATATTGCGCGATGTTGAAAGATTATTGCGCAAATCGGGGGCACGACATACAAAACGCAAAAACAAAGCGAGGATAAGAAAATGTCGAGCGGCAAGCTGGACCCGATTGATCGCAAGATTCTGGCAGAGCTACAGCTCGACGGCCGGATGACCAATGTCGAACTTGCCAAACGTGTCGGCATTTCAGCACCGCCCTGCCTGCGTCGCGTTCGGGCGCTGGAAGAGCAGGGTTTCATTCAAGGCTATCATGCGCAGGTCAATGCGCGCGAGCTTGGGTTCGAAGTGCAGGTCTTTGCCATGGTCGGGCTGAATTCCCAGGCCGAGGCTGATCTTGCCCGGTTCGAGCAACGCTGCCGCGAGTGGCCGCTGGTGCGCGAATGCCACATGCTCAATGGTGAGATCGATTTCATCCTCAAATGCGTTGCCCCTGATCTCTCCACCTTTCAGCGCTTTCTGACCGAGGAACTTCTGGCGGCAGAGAATGTGATCACGGGCAAGACCTCGCTCGTAATCCGCTGTGCCAAGCAGGAGCCGGGCGTGCCATTCGACGTGCTGGAGGCACGGGCCTCGGAAATTGTCTGAGGCTCAGCGCACGATTTCTTCCTGCCGCACGAACATGTTGTTCCAAGCCCGGTCGATCAGTTCGGGCGACATGTGGCGCGGCTTGCCTTCGAAATCGCAGATATTGATCATCTGGTCGATCAGGAAGATCGGCTGATAATTCGAATAGACATTGTTGATGGTCGGATATTTCTTCTGGATCAGGTGGACGATCGTCTCTTCATCCAGCGGCATCTGGCGCTTCTTGGCCACCATTGCAAAGATTTTCAGGAAATCCGACTGGCTTGGGCCGTCGATCTTGATCTTGTAGAAGATCCGGCGCAGCGCGGCCTGGTCGAAAATGTCATTGGGATGGAAGTTGGTCGAGAAGATCACCAGTGTATCGAAGGGCACGACAAATTTCTCGCCCGATTGCAGGGCGAGAATGTCGTAGTTCATCTCCATCGGCACGATCCAGCGGTTCACGATCGCCTGAGGCGGCTCTTCCTGACGGCCGAGGTCGTCGATGATAAACACGCCGCCCGTGGCCTTGAACTGCAGGGGGGCCTGATAGGTGCGCGAAACCGGGTTGTACTTCAGGTCGAGCATGTCGAGCGTCAACTCGCCGCCCGTGATCACGGTCGGGCGTTCGCAATAGACATATCGGTTATCAAAACGGTTGCCGGACTGGCGCAGGAGCGAGGGGTTATCCTCAGAGGTTTCGGCAACGCGGTGAACGATCGGGTCATAGACGCTGATGATCTGCCCCGCATGCTCGACCGCGCGCGGCACATAGATGCGGTCCCCCATCGCAGCGCGGATGCCGTTCGAGATAGAGGATTTGCCGTTACCAGGGGGGCCATACATCAGGATCGACCGACCGGAACTGACCGCCGGGCCGAGGTCATCCATCAGGCTGGGTGGCAGGATCAGGTCGCCCATCGCAATCTTGAGCTGGCGGCGGGTGATCTGGATATCGCGTATCGACTGTCGGCGGATCTGCTCTTCATACATCGCGAGCGGAACCGGCATTGCACCGTAATACTCTGACTGTGACAGAGCATCGAGCGCGCGGGACTTGCCGCCCTCGGTCAGTTGGAAACTGGCCTCGGATTTCGTGGTGGCGGCGTGAACCGCCATCGCTTCGATCAGTTTCTCGCTTCGGGCGATATCGACCAGCTCGATGGTCTGGGGCAATGGCAGGCAGAGTATACGCGCAAGGTCTGTCACCTTGCTCAACGACATGCGGAACATGGTCTTGAGCAGGATATCCCGCATCAGAACAGTTGACAGCCCTGTCGCTTCGAGGCTGCGCGGCGGTGGAGGCACCGTGATGTGACCGGTCTCGATATTCATTCGCGTCAATTCTCCCAGTCTGAGTGCAGCCTAGCGCGGAATGATGAATCGCACCCTAAGCTGTCCCGTTTCCGAATATGCTGGCAAGGCAGAGGTAGAATAGCAGGCTCGGCCCGAGGGCGAGCCCAAGCGGGAATTCGCGGCGGTGCCAGCTTTCCCATGCGGGCGCAAGGTCCTGTGCCAGTGCTGTGCGTCTGATCAGTCGATGTGCAACGAAGCTCACTATCGTGACCGCAGCCAACAGCATCAGGAAGAGGCTGAGATCGCCCAGCGCTATGAAGGGGGCCATGGCGGCTATGAATTTCGCGTCTCCTGCACCTAGGAGGCCCACCGAGCTTAGTACAAACCCGACCACCAGCACGATCCCGAGGCTCACCCATCCCCACGCCCAAGTCTGGAGCGGCAGAGCCATCAGACCTATGACCAGATACACCGCCACCAGCGCCAGAACGGCATAATTGTGGATTTTCATCCATTTCATGTCGGACCACGCGACCCATAGTGAAATGGGGGTGACAAAGGGCAGGAACCACAGGGCCGATTGCGCGGGCAGCATCATATGCTCTGTCCTCCGCTTTCGAGTGCACGCAGGGCGCGGACGGCCTCGTCATAATGCTGCGGGTGCGTGTCGATCGCGTCCTGCAACAGGGTGCGTCCGATCGTGGTGTCGCCCTTGCGAATGGCGGCGATGGCCATGGTGAACAGCATCTTTGCCCGCTCGTGCTGTGTCATGCGGACCAGCGGAAGGCTGTAATTCCCTTGACCGGCACGCGCCAGCGCAAGATTGTTCTTTGCGGTGAAGAGGTTGGGGTCATGCTGAAGCGCTTGCATGAACAGCGGTTCGGCCTCGGCCGGGTTGCCGCGTGTCAGCTTGGAATAGCCCCAATTGTTGAACACATTTGCCGGACGCGTTGTCAGACCTGCGGCGGTTTCATAGAAATGATCGGCGCGGGACCATTGTTTTTTACTGTCGGCGATCATCGCTTCCAGCCGGTAGCGGTCAAAACTCTCATGCGTGGGCGGGATGTCGTTAAGCGTTTTCTCGGCTTCATCCCAATTGTTGGCGCGGATATAGGCATCCGCCAGCATCACGCGGTCATCATTCGTGGCCTCGGGGTGTTGCGACACGCGGCGCCAGACCGGCACAGCCTCCGAACCCCGTCTGGCGCGGGTCAGTGACCGCGCCAGTCCGCGCAGCATGTCGATATCTTCGGGGCGCTCCTCAACCTGGCCAGTGAAAAAATCGACTGCTTCTTCGGGATCGCCGGCCACGAGCATCAATTCGGCCAGATTCTTCTGGTCGATGGATGTAACGTTATCGATGGCGCGGGTCACACTTGCCCGACTGCTATCCTCGCAGGCGGACAAGGCGAAGACGCTGCCTGACAGCAGCGCAATAACGATGGGGTGGCGCATTTTTGCGTCCTCACTGCTCTTACAGGGGTGTGGACAGCAACAAGAACCGACCACTTCCCCGTCGCATCAGCAAAAGCTGATGTGCCTCACCTTCATCATAGCGGGTTTTATTCCTGTTTTCGATGGCTAATAACAGGTTTTCGCGGATTTCGGCGGATCTGCCTGCATCATATGTGAAAGCGTTGCGGAAATGCAGTTCTGCCTCACCCCATTTGCCCTGTTCGGCCAGTGCGACCCCGAGATTGTTATGCGCGGCGACGAAGGTACCGTCCTGTTCAAGCGCGCGGCGCAGGTCCTGTTCCGCCTGCCCAAGACGACCCAGCCGGAGATTGGCTGAGCCGATGGCTGAGAGCACATCGACACTCGGGCCGTGGGTAACCGCAGCGCGCGTATAGGCGCGCAGGGCGATCTCGAATTCGCCCGCTGCCATGGCTCGGTGCCCGACGATTAATCCGTCAACGGCCTCGGGAATATCAGTACCGCGTTGCGAAGGCGGCAACTGATCGGGGCCGGCAATCGCCGGCCCGCTTTGGGCTTGCTCCTGCGACAGGTCACTGCAACCCGCCGCCAGAAGCAGCGCAAGGATGATCAAGCCAGATCGCAAATTACATGCCGCCGACAACGCCCGGGTTCAACTCGGTTGCAATGCCCACCACCGAAGGACCGATGAGGATGATCAGCAGTGGTGGCACTGTAAACATCATTGTGCCCAGAGTCATCTTGGTCGGCAAGAGGTTTGCCTTTTCTTCGGCACGCATGATGCGCTTGTCGCGCATTTCCGACGCGAATACCCGCAGGGCATCAGTGATCGATGTGCCATAGGTCGATGCCTGCACCATAACGGTCGCGAAGGAGGTGATATCCGAAATGTCGCAGCGCTTCGCCATGTCCTTCAGCACCTCTGAGCGCTCACGCCCGGCCCGCACTTGTTCACCCACAGTAACGAATTCCTCGGACAGCGCCGGGTAGGAGGCCTTCATCTCACGTCCGATGCGCTGGATCGCCTGGTCGAGCGACTGACCGGCCTCGACGCAGATCAGCATCATGTCGAGCGCGTCGGGGAAGCCGGCAGTGATCTCTTCCTGGCGCGCCGCGGCCCGGCTTTCGACCCAGCGTTTGGGGCCATAATAGCCGATCAGCATCGGCGCGACCATGATCGCGGCAAGGGCCACGGTGCCCTCGAACGCCTCGGGCATGATCACAAAGGCGAGAAGGAACGAGACAATCAGGCCACCGACGGCAAGGACGAACTGCAGCGCGGCCATGTCACGCACGGCGTTCTTGCCGTAATACCCTGCCTGAATCATCTTCTGGCGGGCGGCCGAGAGTTCCTGCTCATTCTCAGGCTCCAGAAAGCGGCTGAAAGAATCCAGCGCCTTGATTTCGCGGCCGAGCTCTCGGCGCAGCCTTGCCTTGTCGGCGACAGGCTGCTCGCGGCCAGGCTTGATCTGGTCCGAGAATTTCTGCATCGGATCGGCCTTGTCGGACTGGCCCATCAGCATGAGCGCGACGGCCAGCAGCACGATACCACCCAGACCGGCGAGGATCATCAATCCCATCGGCGTGTCGAAGAGTTCGGGCATCACAGTCGGTCCTTGTACAGAGTTTCAGAGCGGTGTTTCGGGGATGTGCGAACGGATGGGATCATACCTTGATGTTGGTCATCTTGCGCATGTAGAGCACATTGACGATCAGAAAGGCACAGACCACGATGGCGAGCGGAACATAGAGCGGGGTCTCTTTCACGGCATCGTAGTAATCGGGTTTGATCGTCTGGATCATGACCATGGCCGCAATCGGGAAGACCGACAGGAACATGCCGGACCATTTCGCCTCGGCGGTGATGGCCTTCACACGCCGGAACAGCTTGAATCGTGCGCGCACCACTTTTGACAATCCATCGAGAATCTCGGCAAGGTTGCCGCCTGATTTCTGCTGGATGCCAACAGCGACCGCCAGGAAGCGGATATCGGGCAGGTCCACGCTATCGCCGAACTCGGACAGCGCTTCGGAAGCGTCGCGCCCGTACGAGATTTCATCGGCAATCAACCCCAATTCCGAGCCCAGCGGGTCGGACACCTCATCGGCGGCGATGGACAGGGCGGCGACAAAAGGGTGTCCAACGCGCAGACTACGCACCATGAGATCGATTGCCTCGGGCAATTGTTCCTCGATCGCGCCCACACGCTTCTTGGCCTTGCTGCTGACCCAGAAAAACACCGCCCCAAAGCCGAAGGCAAAGGACATGCTGATACTGACCAGCAGTTCGGTATCGGTCAGCAGGTTGAGCAGCACAAAGCTCAGCACGCTGAGCCCGACCATCAGCAGCATCAGGGTCTGTGCGGAAAAGGCAACATTGCCCTTGCGCGCGCGCTCCTCGAGCAAGCCATAGATCGGGATCGAAATCCCGCTCTGGTGCGCCGAGCGCTCCTTGCGCAGTTGCTCCATGACATCTTTCTTGGCCTGACCTTTCTGCAAAAGCTCGAGGCGGCGATTCATCTTGGAATCGTGTTCGATACTCTTGCCGAAAGCGAGCAGGTAGATGCCCTGAATAAGGAGGAGGATCGCTCCGAAAATGGCGACATAGACCAGCCAGTTGAGTGAGAGATCCATTTCTTACCTCCGAACCTTGACTTCATCATAAATACTGGCGGGCAGGTCATAGCCCCAACGCTTGAACCGGTCGGCATAATGCGACCGGATGCCCGTGCCGGTGAAATGCCCCAGAATCGTGCCGTCGGGTTCGAGCCCGGTGCGTTCAAAGCGGAAAATCTCCTGCATCGTGATGATCTCGCCCTCCATGCCGGTGATTTCGGTGATCGAGACCATCCGGCGCGAACCGTCCTGCAAGCGCGAGGCCTGCACGATGAGATGCACGGCCGAGCCGATCTGGCTGCGCACGGCGCGTAGTGGCATCTCGATCCCGGCCATGGCGACCATGTTTTCCAGACGGCTGATCCCGTCACGGGCCGAGTTGGCGTGGATCGTGGTCATCGAGCCGTCGTGACCTGTGTTCATGGCCTGTAGCATGTCGATCACTTCCTCGCCGCGGGTCTCGCCCACGATGATGCGATCCGGGCGCATCCGCAGGGCGTTGCGCAGACAGTCGCGTTGCGTGACTGCGCCCTTGCCCTCCATATTGGCGGGGCGGCTTTCCATACGGCCGACATGGATCTGCTGAAGCTGCAATTCGGCCGTGTCCTCGATGGTGAGAACCCGCTCTTCATTGCCGATGAAACTCGACAACGCGTTCAGGGTGGTGGTCTTGCCCGAGCCCGTCCCGCCCGAGACGATGACATTGAGCCGCGTGGCCACGGCAGCTTCGAGATAGAGCGCCATCTCTTCTGAGAAGGCCCCGAATTTCACCAGGTCGCTGACGCTGAGCTTCTCTTTCTTGAATTTCCGGATCGAGACCAGCGAGCCGTCCACAGCGACGGGCGGCACCATCGCGTTGAAGCGCGACCCATCAGCAAGGCGGGCGTCAACATAGGGGTTCGATTCATCCACTCGTCGGCCGACCGCCGAGACGATCTTGTCGATGATCCGCAACAGGTGACGCTCATCGCGGAAGGTGACGTCACTTAGTTCCAGCTTGCCGGCGCGTTCGATGAAGACCTGTTTGGGGCCGTTCACCAGAATGTCGTTGACCGTATCATCCTGCAATAGCGGCTCGAGCGGGCCGAGGCCCATCACTTCGAAATACAGTTCGCGGTTCAGCGTCGTGCGCTCTTCGCTGTTGAGCACGACATCCATCTCGCTGAGCGCTTCGGCCACGATGGTGTTGATCTCGGACCGCAATTCGGCCTCGCTCGCAGAATCCAATGCTGCGAGGTTGAGGTTTTCCAGAAGTCGCTTGTGCAGATCCGATTTGATCGCGTTCATGCGCTGGGTGCGCTTTGCGGCGCGGTCCGCATCGGTCGGGCGCGCTGGTTTGGCGGTTTGCGATCCGCTCGCGCCTTGTGCCGCAGACGGGGCGCCCTTGCGAGGCTGCGGGTCTGGGCGCGCGGGGACAACCTCGACAGGTTTGACCGGCTGTGCCGCGTTAGTGCTTTTTCGATAGCGTGCGAACATGACGTGTCCTCGTTATTCGGCAGCAAGCTTGGTCGCTTGGGCCGTCTCAAACAGCGATGCCGCGAATTTCTGGATTTCCTTGGTCACCGGGTTTTTCGGTGCAAAGGCGGTGAGCGGAAGTCCATGGTCGTTGGCATCGCGAATCTGCGTGCTGCCATCGGGAATCTGTACCGCAATGCTGATCCCGAGGCTTTCGGCCATACGCTTGGCGCGAGCCTTGCCGCTGAGATCGGTGAAGCGCGGCGCCCGGTTCAGGATGTAGCGATGCTTGTCCAGCGGGATATTGTCTGCCTTGAGCGCGCGGATCATGCGAAGGGTGTTCTGAGCCGACCGCAGGTCCAGTTCGATCATCGAGAAATACAGATTCGACATCTCCAGTGCGGTCTCGGTCCAGTGGACGATGGTGCGTGGCATGTCGATGATCACATAATCGAACTGGTCTCGCGCCATTGCGATCACGCGCTCGATCTCATCCGGGGTGAGCAGGTCGAGCGGCAGCATGTCGGCCGGGGCGGTCAGAACACTGAGTTTGTCCTGGAAGACCTGGAGCGCGGCAAAAAAGGCATCACGATCCATGGTGCTGGTCTGCGACAGCAACTCATACACCTTCTCGGTGCGCGCGAGGTCGAGATAGGTCGAGACCGACCCTGACTGGAAATCGAAATCGAGGATGCAGGCGCTCTGCTCTTTGGTCGCTGCGAGTTGGCAGAGCTCCCATGCGAGGTTGACCGCAAAGGTGGTGCCCCCAGCACCGCCAGCCAGCGACTGCACGCCGAATACGGCGCCATTCTTGCCGGTCGGCGTCGCGCGATGGACAGGTTCGGCATGATGCTCCTGTGCGCGCTTCAGCCGCGCGATTGCGTCACTGAGCGCCTTTTCGGGTAGCGGATAGGGGACGAAATCATCTGCCCCTGCACGCAGCAACTGGTGCAGCAGAATGGGCGAGAGCGCTTCGGCGATAAGCAGGATCCTGATGCCGCCGGCGGTGGCCTTTTCGATCACCGACCGGATAGCCGGAAATTGTGTTTCGTCTTCATCATCGAGCGCAATGGCCAGAAGCTCGACCGCCTGCGCCTCGGCGCTGTCGAGAAAGGCGAGCGCCTCGTTGAAGTTCAGATCGCCCCAGGCATCCTGATACTCCGCCTCCATATCCTCGATCAGCAGGTCGAAATTCTGCACATTGCGAGAGACTGTGCACGCGCGGATCAATTGGGCATTGTTTATGTCTTCGCTCGCCATGGGTGGCATCCTCAATAATCATGCTGCATCCGCTTTCGCTCTGCGCGCAGCAGAATCATGCCAACGCAGTTTAGCGGCTGTTTATTGAGGAAAGATTGTTCATAATTCTGGCGAGATTTTGGCTAAAGAACTGTAATTGTTCGGCAGGCTCATGCGTTGCGCTGAATTTCCGCTCTCGTCTACAGCACATGAAAAGGCCTCTGCCAGCGGAGCAGAGGCCTTGGATAATTGACTCTGGGTCGCCTCAATTCGGACGTGTGCCGCCGCCCTCGGCAGTGTCGACATACTCCCGGTGCACGATTGCGGCATACTCGCCATCAAGCAACTGCCGGCGCCGAACATGTCCCGAAATCTCAGTCACAGTGCGGCGATTGGCTGGCTCGCGGCCCTCGGTCACGATCAATGGTTGGGTTTCGCCACGCGAGACAACAGCCTCGATGCTGCGTCGCGGCACACCGAGTGAAACCAGGTGATCGCGCACGGCCCGCGCTCTGCGCAAGCCCAGATTGTAGTTATAGGATGCGCTGCCGACCTTGTCGGTGTGGCCGTAGATCGTGTAACGCAACTCGGGAAACTGCTTCATCCAATGCGCCTGCATGCGCAGGATTTTCATCGCCTCCTTGTCCAGTTTGGCGCTGTCGAAGGCGAAATTGACCATCGACGGCACCTCGGCGTGGAACCGCCAACTCATGACCTTGGCCAGGCTCAGCTTGCCAGTCTGGACCATGTGGTTGTGCATGGTCGGGTTGCCGAAGCCTCCTTCATCGAGCCCGATCCCGGCTTCGCGATTGAAGCTGGAATGGGGGTCGCTACAGGCCGCCAGTCCAAGACCGGTCGCTCCCAGCAAGAAAAAGCGTCTGTTCATGGCCATCTCCGGCTCCTGTGTTAAGCGTCTGATCCGGACATCTTTCTAGTCGAGCACATAGCCGTAGGAGCCACCGAAATCCTGTCGGGCAACCTCGCCAAGCGCGCCAGATCCCGGCGACGCCAAGCGACCGTTGAGGAACAACTCACGCTCGGTGGGCGGGCGCACACGGTCTGTGGGCAGCATCAGCGCCTCGCCGCGGGTGGGTGTGACCAGATGCGCCGTGATGATGATCACCAGCTCGGTCTGGTTGCGCTGATAGTCCGAACTGCGAAACAGGGCACCAAGCACTGGCAATTCCGACAACCAGGGGACTGCGGCAAGGTTGGCGCGGAAATCATCTTCGAGAAGCCCGGCAATGGCGAAGCTTTCGCCGTCGCGAAGCTCGACAGTCGTATTGGCCTCGCGCCGGCGGAACGCAGCGATTGAGGCGCCCCCACCCAAGTTTACAGCATTGGCCGGGTCAAGAGAGCTGACGGCGGCCTCGAGTTCGAGGTTGATGACATTGTCATCGAGAACGCGCGGGGTGAACGCCAGTTCGACGCCAAAGGGTTTGTAGTCGACACGCACCGAATCGTCTTCACGAATTGGAATCGGGTATTCGCCACCAGCCAGAAAAGACGCGCTCTGGCCAGAAAGCGCGGTCAGATTCGGTTCGGCCAATGTCCGCGCAAGGCCTTGCGTCTCAAGCGCTTCAAGCAGGACCGTCGCACTCAGACGCCCGCCGCCGATCCGGAAGGACAGTGCTCCTTCGCGCGGCGTTTGCGAAATGAACTCTGTAGCGCCAACGGGCTGGTTGGCGAAGGCGCCAGTGTCACCTGCCAGACGCCCGTCGTACTGCAATCCAATGCTTGTGCCGAGGTTCTTGCTCACACCGCGCTGCATCTCGGAGAAGCGCACTTTCAGCATGACCTGTTGTGTGCCGCCCACGCTCATCAGGTTCGAGATCCGCTCGGGCGCATAGCGCTCGGCAAGCTGGAGCGCGGCGTCAAGCC
>SLJW01000166.1 GCA_007134865.1 Paracoccaceae bacterium
GCCTTGTCGGGGATGCCGATCACAGCGGCCTCGAGCACAGTATCGAGCTTCGCGAGGCAGTCCTCGACCTCGTTCGGATAGACATTGAAGCCCGAGACCAGCACCATGTCCTTCTTGCGGTCGACAATGGTCAGAAAGCCGTCTTCGTCCATCACGGCCACATCACCGGTGAAGAGCCAGCCGTTCTGGATGGTCTTTTCGGTCTCGTCCGGCCGTTGCCAATAGCCGCGCATGACTTGCGGCCCTTTGACGAGCAGTTCTCCGGGTTCGCCCTGCGCAACTGGTTCGGCCTTGTCATCGACGAGAGCAATATCGGTCCCCGGCACGGGCACACCGATGGAACCGATCCGCACGGGCTGCTCCAGCGGGTTGAAACTGACGAGCGGGGCGGTCTCAGTCAGGCCGTATCCTTCGGCGACGCGAGTCCCCGTGATCTTCTGCCAGCGCTCGGCGACTGCATGGTGCAGCGCCGTACCCCCCGCGATGGCAGCCTTGAGGCTTTTGGGCGGGAAGGCCGCGAACCATTCCTCATTCATCAACCCGTTGAACAGCGTGTTGACCCCAGTAACCCAAGTCACGGGGTAGTTCTCCAGCGCACGCTGGATGTTCTGCACCGGGCGCGGCGAGGGCACGAGGATATTGCGCGCGCCCAATGCGAAGAAGGTCATCAGGTTCGCGGTGAAGGCGAAGATGTGATAGAGCGGCAGCGCGGTCAGCACGCAATCATCGCCATTCATATGCTGCCCGCCCATGGCCTTGACCTGTTCGAGATTGGCCAGAATGTTGCCATGGGTCAGCATCGCGCCCTTGGCAACGCCTGTCGTGCCGCCGGTATATTGCAACAAAGCCAGATCATCAGGGCCGATCTGGTCCCAGTCAGTGACCTTGGGCAGCTTGCGCCCGATGCGCAGCGCCTCGCGGATACGCAACACTGGCACATCAAGTTTCGGGACCGGCGGCAGCGAGCGTGTCCAGACCTTCTGCACCCCGCGCACGATGGTCTCGGGGATGCGCGGGAAGAATTCGGGCACACCAGCCAGCACGACATGCTTTGTACCTGTCTGCGGGATTACCTCGGCGAGTTTGTCGGCGAACATGTCGCAGATCACCAGCACCTCGGCGTCGGAGTCGTTGAACTGGTGGATCATCTCGGAAGGGGTATAGAGCGGGTTGGTGTTGACCAGAACGCCACCGGCCTTGAACACGCCAAAGGCTGCCACCGGATAAGCGAGTCCGTTAGGCATCTGCACCGCGACCCGTGCGCCGGGTTCCAGCCCGCAATCGTGGCGCAGGAAGGACGCGAAGGCGTCCGACATGGCTGCCACCTGAGCAAATCGCAAGGTGCCGTTCATACCATTGGGCACGACACAGGTGAAGGCGCGACGTTTGGCGAATGTGGTGCAGGTCTCATCTACCAGCGCAGCCAGCGAGCGATGTTCAGGCGCAGGCAGTTCGGGCGAAATATCTTGTCCGTAAGCGGCCAGCCAGGGCCGAGGTGCAGCGTAGTTCACGATTCAGACCTCCCTTCCCGAACTGTGCCGGGTCTCCAATGCTACCAAAGCCCAGCGCGCGCGCTCATACAAGTCCTGACGTGAGGGCGGAGCTTGTTGAAACCTTGCGTCACTTGGTCAAAATCACCTTTTGCTTGGGTGCAAGCGACCGGAAGGCTCCGCATTCGGTCAGGGCTTTCTTGCTTTTGTCACACGTCTTCCCTATCTCGGCCCCTCACGACGCTTCACGACGCAGGAGACGCCAATGCCCGACCACGTCATCCGGACCTATGGCCTCGACCGCTGGTCAAAGGGCATGTTCGCGCCGCTGGAGAATGGCGATCTGGGGCTCGTCAACCCGGCCCGGCCCGATGCGCCCCCGGCGAGCCTGCCCGCATTGCTGCATGCCTTGGATGCGCGAGGCATTCACACGCCGGTTCTGGTTCGTGTCGGTGCCTTCCTGAAGCGCGAACTCGAGAGGCTGAATAATTCCTTCGCTCGGGCCATCGCAGCGAATGAATACAATGCCCCCTATCGCGGGGTGTTCCCGATCAAGGTCAATCAGCAGGCCGAAGTCATCGACCGCATTGTTGATTATGGCCGCCCCTTCAGGTTCGGACTGGAGGCCGGGTCAAAACCCGAGCTGATCCTCGCGCTGTCACGCGATTTGCCGAAAGACGCACTGCTGATCTGCAACGGGATCAAGGATGCCGAGTTCATCCGGCTGGGGATTCTCGCGCGCAAGACCGGGATCAACTGTGTGCTGGTGATCGAGAGCCCGGGTGAGGCGGATACTGTCATTGCCGAAGCCAAGCGGCTGGGCGAGAAGCCCGCGCTGGGCGTGCGCATCAAGCTGACGCGTCGGGTGACTGGGAATTGGGCGGATAGTTCCGGCGACCGTTCGACCTTTGGGCTGACAACGAAAGAGGTCGTCGATCTGGTCGAGAAACTGCGTGCCGCGGATATGCTCGACTGCCTTGTGCTACAACACGCGCATCTGGGCAGCCAAGTGCCGAACATGCGCGATATCCGGCAGGCGGTGGACGAGGCCTGCCGCTTCTATACCGAATTGCGCAGGCTGGGCGCGCCGCTGACCTATCTCGACCTGGGCGGCGGTCTGGGTGTGGATTACACGGGCGAAGCCCGTGCCTCTGAAAATTCGATCAATTACACGATGGACGAATACTGCGCCAATGTGGTCGAGACCGTGAAATACAGCATGGATGAGGCCGAACAGCCGCACCCGATCCTGGTGACCGAGTCGGGGCGTGCGATTGTGGCCTATTCCTCGATGCTACTCTCGGACATTCTGGAGGCGAGCTATTTCGACCGCGCTGCCCCCATCGCGCCGGAAGAGGATGACCACCACATGCTCTCTGACATGGCGGCGATTGTCGAATACCTCTCGCCGCGCCGTTTGCAGGAATCGCTTAATGACGCGGAATACTACCGTGAGGAATTGCGCGCCTTGTTTCGCCGCGGGGTGATCGACATTGAACAGGTGGCACGGGCCGAGCAGATCTTTCTGTATGTCGTGCACCGCATCAAGGATATGGTCGCGCAGATCGAAGACCCGCCGCAGGAGGTGCTGGAGGAGCTTTCGAATCATCGCGACATCTACCGCGCCAATTTCTCGCTCTTCCAGTCACTGCCCGATGTCTGGGCGATTGACCAGTTGGTGCCCATTGCGCCTCTGCAGCGGCTGAACGAAATTCCCCAACGCCGTGCGGTGCTTTCGGATATCACCTGCGACAGCGACGGCAAGATTGACCATTTCGTTTTGGGCGAAGGCGTGGGCAATGCGCTGCCGATTCATGAGCTGCAAGAGGGCGAGCGCTATTTCATCGGCATCTTTCTGGTCGGGGCATATCAGGAGACACTCGGCGATCTGCACAACCTGTTTGGCGACACAAATGTTGTGACGGTCGATTTCAACGAGGATGGCGTGCTGGAATTGCAGCATGAAGTCGAGGGCGATACTGTGGCCGAAGTCATGGCCTATGTCGAATACGAGCCCAAGCAATGCCTGGATGCGTTCAAGCGGATTGTCGAGCGCGGTGTGCGGGACGGCACGCTGAACCCGTCGCAACGGCGGATGCTGATGCAGACCTATCGCGACGCGCTCGGCGGCTACACCTATTATGAACACGAGGAACACGCGAATGGCTAACAAGGACGTTCTGGTAATCGGGGCCGGTGGTGTGGCCTCGGTCACGCTGCACAAGATGGCGATGAATCGGGACCTGTTTCCGGGGCGCATTGCCGTGGCCAGCCGCACGCTGGCGAAATGCGAGGCCATCGCGGCCGAGGTCAAATCGCGCACTGGGGTCGAGATCGAGACCTATGAGGTGGACGCGAATGATGTCGAGATGACCGTGGCATTGATCGAGGCGGTGAAGCCCGCGCTGCTGGTCAATCTGGCGCTGCCCTATCAGGACCTCGACCTGATGGAGGCCTGCCTGCGCACGGGTGTGCATTACCTCGACACCGCGAATTACGAGCCCCCCGATGAGGCCAAGTTCGAGTATTCGCACCAATGGAAGCTGCATGACCGGTTCAAGGAGGCGGGCCTCATGGCCGCGCTGGGCGTGGGCTTTGACCCCGGTGTGACCTCGATATTCGCGGCCTATGTGCGCAAGCATTATCTGGATGGCATCCGGCTGATCGACATTCTTGACTGCAATGGCGGCGACCACGGTCACCCTTTCGCGACCAATTTCAACCCGGAAATCAACATCCGCGAAGTCACCGCCGAAGTGCGGCACTGGGAAAATGGCGGCTGGGTGACTTCGCCTGCCATGTCCACCAAGGTTGAATTCGACTTCGATCAGGTCGGCCCGAAGAACATGTATCTGATGTATCACGAGGAGCTTGAGAGCCTCGTGACCCATTTCCCCGAGATCGAACGCGCACGGTTCTGGATGACCTTCGGCGACGCCTATATCCAGCATGTCACGGTCCTGCAGAATGTTGGCATGACCTCGATCGAGCCGGTGGAATATGAAGGCCACCAGATCATCCCGCTGCAATTCCTCAAGGCCGTGCTGCCAAACCCGGGCGATCTGGGTGAACGCACCAAGGGCAAGACCAATATCGGTGATATCATCACCGGGCCTGCCAAGGACGGCTCGGGCGAAAAGACCTATTACATCAACAATATCTGCGATCATGAGGAATGCTATCGCGAAGTCGGCAGCCAGGCGGTCAGCTACACGACCGGCGTGCCCGCTTTCATCGGCGCGGCGCTGATGCTCGATGGCACATGGTCCGGCGCGGGCGTGTTCAACACCGAACAGCTCGATCCCGACCCGTTCATGGAGCTGCTCAACCAGCACGGCTTGCCCTGGCAGATCGTCGAACTCTCGGCTCCGGTTGATTTCTGATGGCGATGCAGACCCATGCGGGCGATCCGGGCGCTTTTGCACGGTTCGACCTCTCGCGCGTGCCGTCACCCTGTTTCGTGGTGGATGAGGCGCGGCTGGAAGCCAATCTGCGCGTGCTGGCCGATATTCAGACCCGGTCCGGCGCGACCGTGCTCTGCGCGCTGAAAGCCTTTTCCATGTGGGAACTGGCCCCACTGGTAAGCCGCTACCTGTCGGGCGTCTGCGCCTCGGGGCTGTGGGAGGCAAGGCTGGGGCGCGAGCATTATGCCGGGATCGTCGAGACGTTTTCGGCGGGCTACAAGCCAGATGAGATGGGCGAGATCATCCGCCTTTCGGATCATATCGTCTTCAACACCCCCGCCGCGAAGGACCGCTTCCTGCCCATGATCCGCGAGAGCGGCAAGGAAGTGCATGTCGGCCTGCGCTTCAACCCCGGCCTTCCAATGGGGGAAGATGCGAAATACGACCCCGCTGCGCCCGGTTCGCGGCTCGGCACGCCGTTGGAGCAGATCGACGCGGCAGCGCTGGAGGGCGTCGACGGGCTGCACATGCACACGCTCTGCGAACAGGACCTCGGCCCCCTGCTGGCGATCTGGGACCATATCGCACCGCGCATCCGCGAGCTTGCCCTCCGCCTGAAATGGATCAATTTCGGCGGCGGCCATCACATCACCCGCGCCGATTACGACCGCGAGGGGCTGATTGATCTCCTCAAGCGGGTAACCGCAGAAACCGGGTTGCACTGCTATCTGGAACCCGGTGAGGCGGTGGCACTCGATGCGGGCATCCTTGTCGGTGAAGTCCTCGATGTGTTGGAAAATGACGGCCCGAACGCCATCCTCGATATCTCGGCGACCTGCCACATGCCCGATGTGATCGAGGCCCCCTATCGCCCCGCCCTGCTGGGCGAGGGCGGGGCGGTGCAAGTGCGGCTGGGCGGCCCCTCCTGCCTCGCGGGTGATGTGATCGGGCGCTATGCCTTCACACAGGCGCCAGAGATTGGCAGCCGCGTGGCCTTTCTGGATCAGGCGCATTACTCGATGGTCAAGACGACGACCTTCAACGGCGTCCGCCTGCCCGCGCTCGCGGTGTGGAACAGCGAGACCGACGCGCTGCGCGTGATCCGCCAATTCGACTATCAGGATTTCAAGGGGCGGCTGTCGTGATCTTTCTCAATTCCGAACTCACCCTCGATGAACGCGCACCCGAAGCGCGCTTTCATGTCGTCCCGATGCCGCTCGAAAAGACCGTCTCCTATGGCTCCGGCACAGCGGACGGCCCGGCCGCGCTGATCGCGGCCTCTGACCAACTCGAGCGGCTCTGGCGCGGGTTCGAGCCTTGTGCCGAAGGAATCTGCACCTCTCCACCGATCGACTGTGCGCAACCACTCGAAGACGCACTCAACGCGCTTTCCACCCGCGTCGAGGGGATCGTGCTCGCAGGCAAGACACCTGTCACGCTCGGCGGTGAGCACAGCCTGACATGGGGCGCGGTCACAGGGGTGCAGCGCGCGCTGGAGCGGCCCGTCGGAGTTATCCAGATCGACGCCCATGCCGATCTGCGCCGCGCCTATCAGGGGTTTCGGCACAGCCACGCGTCTGTCATGCAGCTTCTGGTCGAGGAAGAGGGCACGAAGCTGGCGCAATACGGTGTGCGCGCGCTCAGCACCGA
>SLJW01000137.1 GCA_007134865.1 Paracoccaceae bacterium
CAGATCGCGCTGCAGGATGCCGTGGCCGAGGTTACGCAGCTTGAGGGCTATGCGCTCAAGCAGATCATGCGCACGGGCACCGTTGCCACCATCGACAACCGCAACTGGGAATTGCGCGATCAGTCGGGCCCGGTGCAGCGCCTCAGCCAGTCCCGCGCCATCGCGCTGGATATGGAGTCGGCCACAATCGCCGCCAACGGTTTTCGCTTTCGCGTGCCCTATGGCACGCTGTTATGCGTCTCGGACAAACCGCTGCATGGTGAGCTGAAACTGCCCGGCATGGCCTCGGGGTTCTACCGCACGCAAGTGGCACGCCACCTCAAGATCGGGATCCGGGCGATGGAGCTTTTACGCGAGATGCCGCTTGAGAAGATCCATAGCCGAAAACTGCGCTCTTTCACGGAAACGGCCTTCCTGTAACGCGGATTCGCGCATTTTTCCCGGTCAACGCTCGATTTTCTTGGTTTTGGGCGATTGTCACGGCCTCGGATATCGGGCTAGATGCGGCTCGCATTAGACGCCGCATCGGATGCAGCGCCCGACTTGCCAACAAAACCAGGAGACAGAGATGACCGTCAAACCGATGACCAAGACCCAACTCGTGGCCGCGCTCGCAGAAGAGATGGGCAGCGACAAGAAGACTGCCAATGCTGCGCTCGACGCCGTCTCGGCGCTGGTGATGCGCGAAGTCGCCGCCGGTGGCGCTGTCACTCTGCCTGGCATCGGCAAGATCATGTGCCGCGCCCGCCCCGAGCGTCAGGTCCGCAACCCGGCTACCGGCGAGACAATGACCAAACCGGCCGACAAGGCTGTGAAAGTCACGATCGCCAAAGCACTGAAAGACGCTGTCAACGGCTGATCTGGTCACAGGTTTCTGCAAGGCGGGCCATCCCTTCGGATGGCCCGTCTGCGTGTTCAGGGGGGCAGCCTGACCGCAGCACGGTTTTCGTCCTGTGCACTCGGTGGACCATTGCGCCATCGCTGAGAGGAGGGCGCTCTCCCACTCGTGTTGACACGCAAGGGGACCTGGCCAAGCGCAATGCCCTCGCGGTTCATGTCAAGATCGCGTGGGAACAGATGCTGATGCGCCACTTGCGAAGGCGCGCAGCTGACGTGGGCACATGGCGTCCAGCGCCTTTTTCCGACCATTCCGATCTGCAAGCACTTCGCTCCGATCGCAGGCGCAGTCGGTGCGCGTTCGCTTTGTCTGCGGGTAAGATACGGCTTCACAGGACGGGGCTTATGTGCTTTATAACCGCCATCCGCACAATCGCTGGATCAAGAAACCATATCTGGGAGGATATAATGGATCGTCGTTCATTCCTGAAGGCGTCGACTGTCGGCGCCGGAGCCGCTGCCGCCTCGACACTGGCTGCGCCTGCTGTTGCGCAGGGCCGTATCACGTGGCGCATGGTCACCACTTGGCCCCGCAACTTCCCCGGCCTCGGCACCGGCGCGCAACGCGTGGCCGACCGCATCACTGCCGCCTCGGATGGCGCGCTGACAATCGAGGTGTTTGCCGCTGGCGAAATGGTGCCTGCGCTGCAATCGCTCGACGCGGTTCTGGATGGTGCGGCCGAGATGAGCCATGGCGCGGCCTATTACTGGCAGAACCGTTCGGTTGGCCTCTCCTTCTTCACCGGGGTTCCGTTCGGGATGACCTCGCGCGAACTGGCAGCCTGGATGCGCTATCTTGGCGGTCAGGAACTCTGGGACGACATCTATGACGATTTCGGCCTGCAAGGCTTCCTGTCGGGGGATACCGGCACACAGGCTGGCGGCTGGTTCCAGGAGGAACTGACGGGTATCGAAGACATTCAGGGTCTGCGCTTCCGCACGCCGGGGCTGGGCGGTCAGGTCTGGCAGAAGATGGGCGCGTCGGTCACGAACCTCGCAGGCGGTGAAATCTTCGCAGCCCTGCAATCAGGCGCGCTGGACGCCGCCGAATTTGTCGGCCCCTATAATGACCGTGCGCTGGGCTTCCATCAGGTGCGCAATCACTACTACACCATGTCCTTCATCGAGCCGGGTCTCGCGACCGAACTCGTCGTGGACAAGGCGAAATACACCGAACTGCCGACCAACCTTCAGGCCATCGTGCGTGATGTATGTCAGGCCGAATACGATCAGGTGCCGTCGGAATTCTACGCCAATGACCCGATTGCACTGGCCGACATGGTCGAGAACCATGGCACGATCGTCCACCCGAACTGGCCTGAGAGCGTTCTCGAGGCAGGTGCAGCCGCTTCGCGGGAACTTCTGGAAGAGATCCTCGACAGTGGCGATGCCAAGACCAAGGCCACGGCCGAGAGCTTCGTTAAGAACCTCAACCTGCTGCGGAGCCGGACCGAAAACACCGATCTGACCTTCGCACTCGCCCGCGAGAAGTATTTCGACATCTCGGATATGGGCTGAGCGCCCTGCGCCCTGCCTGATCGCGAAATGCGGCCCCGGACATGATCCGGGGCCGCTCTTCGCAACTCACACCCTGGCATCGAGGCTGCCATGATTGCGCTTTCCTATCTGATGCGCCTGATCAACCTTATCAATCGGGCCGTCGGCAATGTCTTCATGTGGTTGTCTGTGGGCATTGTCATCGTCTGCTTCTGGGTCGTGGTGGAACGATATGTCTTCTCCACCACGCGGCTCTGGATGCAGGATCTCTACCCCTGGATGAACGGCATCATGTTCACCGCCGTTGCCGGCTATGCGCTGTATCGCAATGATCATGTGCGGGTGGACATCTTCTTTCGTCCGGCCTCGACCCTGCGCAAGGCATGGCTCGATCTTCTCGGTGTCTGCATCTTCCTGCTGCCCTTCTGCTGGGTGGTCTGGGAGTATTGCTTCAATTTCGTCGCCCGCTCTTGGCGTATTGGCGAGGCTTCGCCCAATCCCGGTGGCATGGACGGGTTCTGGATCGTGAAGACCTTCATACTCGTGATGGCCGTGCTGATTGCGGCGCAAGGCATTGCAATGGCCATCCGCTCGATTCTGATCATCGCCGGGCGTGAAGACCTCGTCCCGGACGATTACCGCTACAAATACGATACGGAGCCCAGCTGACATGGATCCTGTTCTTCTGGGCGAGATCCTCGCCGGGCTGATGTTCTTCGTCGTGATTGGCTTTCTGCTGATCGGCTTCCCGGTCGCCTTCACACTGGCCGGGACCTCGGTTCTGTTCGCCTATCTGGGGCTGTATTTCGGCATCTTCGACATGTCGAACCTGCGCGCGCTGGCCGGGCGCTATACAGGCTACATGATCAACGAGGTGCTGGTCGCCGTGCCGCTCTTCATCTTCATGGGGGTGATGCTGGAGCGCAGCCAGATCGCCGAGCAGCTTCTGTCCACCATGGGGCGGCTATTCGGCAACCTGCGCGGGGGGCTTGGCATCTCGGTGATCCTCGTGGGCGCGCTGCTGGCGGCCTCGACCGGCGTGGTCGGCGCAACCGTGGTGACGATGGGGCTGATCTCGCTTCCGGCGATGCTGCGCGCGGGCTATGACCCGAAACTCGCCTGCGGGTCGATCTGTGCGAGTGGCACGCTGGGCCAGATCATCCCGCCTTCGACCGTGCTGATCTTCATGGGGGACATGATCGCGGGCATGCACAGCCAAGTGCAGATGAGCCTCGGCAATTTCGCCCCGACGACAGTCTCGGTTGGCGATCTTTTCGCGGGGGCAATGCTGCCGGGCCTGCTGCTGGTGGTGCTGTATATCCTCTATATCATCTACAAGGCGATCTTCGATCCCGAAAGCTGCCCGGCGACCCCGGTGCCGCCCGAAGAGAAAAAGGGGCTGTGGAAGGAAATCCTTTTCGCGCTGGTGCCGCCGCTTCTGCTGATCACCGCAGTGTTGGGCTCGATCCTCGGTGGTATCGCCACCCCGACCGAAGCCGCCTCGGTGGGCGCGGTGGGGGCCACGCTGCTGGCGGCACTGCGCTGGCGGCTGTCCCTCGCGGTCTTCACCGAGGTTGCGCGCCGCACCGCCGTCATCACCTCGATGATCTTCATCATCCTCTTTGGCGCGTCGGTCTTTGCCATAGTGTTCCGGCAGATGGGTGGCGATTCACTGGTGCGCGATTTCCTGACCTCGATGCCGGGTGGCGCGATGGGTGCCATGATCGTGGTCATGCTGATCATGTTCATCCTCGGCTTCATTCTGGACACGTTCGAGATCATCTTCATCGTGCTGCCGATCACGGCGCCCACGCTCCTGCTGCTGGGGATTGATCCGGTCTGGCTGGGCGTGATGATCGGGGTGAATCTGCAAACCAGCTTCCTGACCCCACCATTCGGCTTCTCGCTGTTCTACCTGCGCGGGGTGGCGCCAAACTCGGTCAGCACCGGCACGATCTATCGCGGCGCGGTCCCCTTTGTCGCGTTGCAGATATTCGCCATTGCGATGCTGTTCATCTTCCCGGGGCTCGTGCTCTGGCTGCCTTCGGTGCTGTTCTAACCTCCGTGATGGCCGGGGACGGGCGGCGCTAAGCAGCAGCGCCGCCACCATAGGCTCAACGCGGCGCAACCGGCACCGCGCGCCCGCTGCGGATATTCATCCAGTTAGCCAGAAAGATCACCGCCGCCCCGATAAAGACGAACGGGTCCAGCGCCTCTGCGTAAAGCCAGACGCCCACCAGAGCGATCACCGGAAGCCGGAAGAACTCCATCGGCGCCACGGTCGCCGCTGGAGCCAGCCCAAGCGCGGATGACAGCGAATAATGCGCACTGAGCCCCGTCAGCCCCACCACGACCAGCCAGCCCCAGATCGCGGGGGAGGGCCAGGTGAACCCGCCCCATTGCGCCAGCGTCAGCCCGAACAGCGTCTGCGAGGCCGTCATCCAGAACAGAACGCAGAGGATCGGGTCATTGCGCATGATGCGCTTGGTCAGCAGCGCGTTCATGGCGAAACCCACCGCGCAGAGTATGCCCGCCAAGTGCCCGGGTCCGAGCGGCTGCAAGCCGGGTTGCGCTACGATCAGAATGCCCAGAAACCCCAGCCCCGCCAGCCCGAGCTGCCGCCCTGTCAGCCGCTCGCCCAGCACCAGCGGCGCCAGCAGCACGACCCAGATCGGCATGGTGAATTCCAGCGCCACAAGCTGTGACAGCGGTAGCACCATGATCCCGTAGAACCACAGGTTCTGGCCTGCGAAATGAAAGACATTGCGCGCCAGATGCAGGCCGGGGCTGGTAGGTCTCAATCGCACCGGGCGCGCCAGCACGATCGCGCAGATCAGGGCAAAGCCGATGAGCGAGCGCCAGAACATCAACTCGAAGGAATCAAGCTCGGTCTGAATGGCGCGGCCAGCGATGGCCATGATCGTAAAGGACAAAACCGCCCCTGCCATCCACAGGGCCGCGCGGACAGGCTGTGCCTCGGTCTGTGTCACGCATGGCTCCCGATGATGGTGTCGCGTTGTGGTGCCCGTCCGCGATGTACCCCGTCAATCCCCTTTCTGACCCAATCGCGCCGCACGCTGCAGGCGCGGCCAGAAATCTGCATCAGCGCATCTGTTGTCATCTTGCAACAGGGTGATGCGCTCCCCACATGCATTGCGAGGCCCGACAGGGGGCTGTGCTGCATGGCAGGCAAGCCTCACAAAAGGGCGCTTTATGAGGAGAGACGAGAGATGAATCTTGAAAAATTTACCGAACGGGCGCGCGGTTTTCTGCAATCGGCCCAGACCATTGCGTTACGCGAAGACCATCAACGCCTGACCCCCTCGCACTTGCTCAAGGCGCTGCTGGACGATGAGCAGGGCATGTCCGCCAATCTGATCCGCCGCGCAGGCGGCGCGCCGGAACGGGTGGCGCAGGCCAATGACATCGCCCTGGCGAAGCTGTCCAAGGTCTCAGGTGGTGATGGCCAGATCTACATGGACCCGCAAACCGCCAAGGTGGTCGATCAGGCCGAGCAGATCTCGCAAAAGGCCGGCGACAGCTATGTCACGGTCGAGCGGCTGCTGACGGCGCTTGCGCTGGTGAAATCCGACGCGAAGGCGGCGCTCGATGCGGGCGCAGTCAATGCGCAGAACCTCAACGCGGCGATCAACGATCTGCGCAAGGGGCGCACGGCCGATAGTGCTTCGGCCGAGGAAGGTTATGACGCGCTCAAGAAATATGCCCGCGACCTGACCGAGGCCGCCCGCGAGGGCAAGATCGACCCCATCATCGGCCGCGACGAGGAAATCCGCCGCTCGATGCAGGTGCTCTCGCGCCGGACCAAGAACAATCCGGTGCTGATCGGTGAACCCGGCGTCGGCAAGACCGCCATCGCCGAGGGCCTCGCGCTACGCATCGTCAATGGCGATGTGCCTGAGTCCTTACGGGACAAGAAGCTGATGGCGCTCGACATGGGCGCGTTGATTGCCGGTGCCAAATATCGCGGTGAGTTCGAGGAGCGGCTGAAAGCGATCCTGTCGGAAATCACCAGCGCAGATGGCGAGATCATCCTCTTCATCGACGAGATGCACACGCTGGTCGGCGCGGGCAAATCCGAGGGCGCGATGGATGCCGCGAACCTGATCAAGCCTGCGCTG
>SLJW01000162.1 GCA_007134865.1 Paracoccaceae bacterium
CAACCTGAAATTCGTGGTCGAGCTGATTGCACCGATCGCGATGGAAGAGAAACTGCGCTTCGCCATCCGCGAAGGCGGCCGCACCGTCGGCGCCGGTGTCGTGGCGAAAATTATCGAGTAATCAAGCCCTTACGCCTTGATCTTGAAGGGGCGTGCAGGCTGCACGCCCCTTTGTTATGGACCGAGGCAGCATGAAACAGGTTTTTTCGTCATTCGAGGCCCGGATCGAGGCCTATCCGCCCGAGGCGCCCACGCGCCCGCCGGCGACGCTCTGGGGCTTCACGCTCCATTTCGCACGCCCGATCCTGCCCTGGCTCTTGGCGATGTCGGGGCTTTCGGCGCTCTTCGCCATCATCGAGATCATCCTGATCGGCTATCTGGGCACGCTGGTGAACCGGATGACCGAGCTTGGCCCCGAGCGTTTCATGGCCGAGGAGTCGACGCGGCTGTTCGGCATGGCGGGGCTGCAACTGATCGTGCTGCCGATCATATCGGTGCTCGGCGCGCTGGTGATGTATCAGGTCATCATGGGCAATTTCCCCCAGCGCATTCGCTGGCAGGCGCATCGCTGGCTGCTGGGCCAGTCGATGGGGTATTTTCAGGACGAATTCGCCGGCCGGATCGCGACGCGGTTGATGCAGACCGCGCTTTCGGTGCGCGAGGTGGTGATGAAGCTGATGGATGTGGCGGTCTATATCGGCGCCTATTTCCTCGGCACGCTCTGGCTTGCGGCCACGCAGGATGGCTGGCTGGCGCTGCCCTTCCTGTTGTGGTCCTTTGCCTATGGCGGGCTTTTGTGGGTGATCGTGCCGCGGCTCGGGCGCGTCAGTCAGGCGCAGGCCGATGCGCGCGCCATGATGACGGGGCGCATTGTCGACAGCTACACCAATATCGCCACAGTGAAACTCTTCAGCCATTCCGACCGCGAAGAAGCTTACGCGCGAGAAGGGCTCGATGGGTTCCTGCAGACAGTCTATCGGCAGATGCGGTTGGTGGCCTGGCAGGATGTAGGTGTCAATGTCATCAATGCGTTGCTCACAGCGGGCGTGACCGGGCTGGGGCTCTGGCTGTGGCTGAATGGCCGGATTGATCTTGGCGCGCTGGCGGTGGCGATTCCGCTGGCGCTGCGGCTGGGAAACATGTCGCACTGGATCATGTGGGAATTCGCTCAGCTTTTCGAGAATATCGGCACTGTGCGCGACGGGGTGACGACCCTCTCGCGGCACAAGGCGATTTCGGATGCGCCCGGCGCGCGCGCGCTGAAAGCGCGCGAGGGCGCTGTGCGCTTCGAGCATGTGACCTTCCGCTATGAGGGGGGCGGGGCGAAGAAACCGGCTGTTCTGGAAGACCTGTCTCTCGAAATTGCTCCGGGCGAGAAGGTGGGGCTGGTGGGCCGCTCGGGCGCGGGCAAATCGACGCTGGTGAACCTGCTGCTGCGCTTCTATGACCTCGATAGAGGGCGCATCGAGATCGACGGGCAGGATATCTCACAGGTTACGCAGGACAGTTTGCGCGCCGCCATCGGCATGGTCACGCAGGACACCGCGCTCTTGCACCGCTCGGTGCGTGACAATATCGCCTATGGGCGCCCCGATGCGAGCGAGGCCGAGATCTGGGCTGCGGCCGATCTGGCCGAGGCGCGCGATTTCATCAATGATCTGATCGACGCCCAAGGCCGCCGGGGGCTCGAAGCGCATGTCGGCGAGCGTGGGGTGAAGCTCTCGGGTGGGCAGCGCCAGCGGATCGCGATTGCGCGCGTGGCGCTGAAGAATGCGCCGATCCTGATCCTCGACGAGGCGACCTCGGCGCTTGATTCCGAAGTCGAGGCCGCGATTCAGGCGCAACTGACGCGGCTCATGGAGGGCAAGACCGTGATCGCGATTGCACATCGGCTCTCGACCATCGCGGCAATGGACCGGCTGGTGGTGATGGATCAGGGCCGGATCATCGAGCAGGGCAGGCACGCGGATCTGCTCGCCGAGGGCGGGCTCTATGCGCGGCTCTGGGCGCGGCAATCCGGGGGGTTCCTGATGCAGGAGTAACGTGCAAGACTTCGCTTTCTGCGCCGGAGCCCCGAATGCCTGACTTCCCGACCCCTGACACGCCCCATCCGATCATCCTGCCGAATGGTCAACCCCATCGCGATACGGTCTTTCTGCGTGCCGTGATCGACCATCCGCGCTGGGAGATCGGAGACTATAGCTATGCCAGTTCCGAAAACCCGCCCGAAAATTGGGCGCATGCGCTGGCGCCCTATCTCTACGAGTTCTCGCCCGATCGACTCGTGATCGGAAAGTTCTGCCAGATTGCGGACTCGGTGCAGTTCATCACTGCCTCGGCCAATCATCGTCGCGACGGATTCTCAACCTATCCCTTCGCGATTTTCCACCGCCAGTTTGAGGGCGCACCGTCCATGCCGGGGCCGGGGCGCGATATGGTGATCGGCCATGATGTCTGGATCGGGCAGGGCGCGCGCATCCTGCCCGGGGCGCGGTTGGGCAACGGCGTGATCGTGGGCGCGGGCGCCGTGGTGGGCGGCGAGGTGCCGCCCTATGCGCTGGTGGTTGGCAATCCGGGGCGCGTAGTCCGGCGGCGTTTCGGGCCTGACGTGGTGGCGCGGCTGCAGGAGACATGTTGGTGGGACTGGCCTATTGATGCGATCTGCGCGCATGAGGCGGCGATCTGCAATGCTGATCTGGCCGCGCTCGAGGCGGCAGCGCGCGAGGTGGGCAGGGGCTAGGGGTTTGCCCTGTGGCAAGGGAAAGCGATGCGTCCAGCCGATATGCAACGCTCGATTTCCTCTTGATCTTGCACACGTGCTGACCTACTCCTGCGCCACGGACTAGGGGTATAGCTCAGTTGGTAGAGCATCGGTCTCCAAAACCGAGGGTCGGGGGTTCGAGTCCCTCTGCCCCTGCCAGTCCAATGTAAATAATATATTTCAAGCACTTATCGAAAGTAGATGAGCCTTCAGTGTTACAGGTCCGTGTTACATTATTTTGGGCCAGACAGACCGTTTAAGGTCACCGTTCTCACGATACGGGCACGAAACGCTTCGACATATCCCAATGCGATTCGACGGCAGGTGTCGACGCTTCGCTCAGCCTGAAACTGGACCGCTTGCACGATCCTGCCCCATCTGCCCCGCCCCCTGGAAAAGGCTGACCCGCCCTCCGAGCGCGTCTCAGCCGCCGCCCTGTGCCATGTTGCGCGCCTCCGCGCGGGCGTGACCCTCGGATCGCTGCCGCAGAAGATGATGCGGATGAACTCGACCCATGCGCGCTCGTTTGGGTAGGGAGTTGGCGCAGCGCGTCGGGAGTTGCGGTGCGATCGAATTCCGAGGAAATGCGCGTTCGGCGCATGAGGGTGCAGCCAGTGCGAAGCAGTCGGTGGCGGCTGAACCTTCCGGGTGGGTGTGTTGGTTGCGCCCTCAAGTCGATGATAAGGCAATCAGTCAACGTTGCTCTTGACACCAGTCTTTCGCTGTAGCCCCAAAGCCGAAACAATCGGTGAGCTTAGCGCCAAAAACTGGTAAAGATTGGCGAGAAAATTCACAAGCGAGAGGAGATCGTCATGGAGATCCGACCCGCCGGTTCGACCCCGTCACAGCCCGCGCCCGCTGAATACTTCACCGGCACTGTGTGGCAAGAAGTCATCTGCGGCTTCAATGAGACCAAAGCCCTGATGTCCCTCATGGTCACCTTCGCGCCCGGGGCACGGACACATTGGCATACGCATCCGCTGGGCCAGACACTGCTGGTCATCTCGGGCAACGGTCTGATACAGAGCCGGGGTGGACCCGTGCAGACGATCCGCGCTGGCGATCAGGTCTGGATACCGCCCGGCGAGGAACATTGGCACGGCGCCGGCCCGGACACGTTGATGCGCCATATTGCGATGCAGGAGGCCGAGGATGGCGTGGGCGCTCACTGGCTGGAGCCTGTGAGCGACGCGGATTACCGTCAAAAAGACTTCTGATCGCCATCCGGGGCCGGTTACGGATGCCAGCCCCGTCCAAAGGTTGGATGTCGCCGCCGAACTGCCGTACCTGAATCGCAGCTTTCACTCTCCTCGTGACACGCGTTTCGGTTCGACGCGCCCGTCCCTTAGCTGGCGGTCGTTTTGGTTTGCATAGGTCACCAAAGCGGAAATTCAGTCTCTGCGCAGCGAGTCATCGAAGAGGGGCCACTATTTTCCGGACGTGTACTCTGTAACCATTACCGGAATATCCCGGTTCATCCACCTCACGCCCACATCCGATGTTTCACCATTCGCCAACACAAAGCCAGCCGGGCTTATATTTCGATCAGATCACCATCTGTTGGGGTAATGCGATGTATCCGGTGTAACGCGCGGTGTAACGCGCCGCCTCTGCGCCGTTGATGACACGGTGATCATAAGACAGATCCAGCGGCACCATCGGGGTGGGGCGTGGGATGTCGCCGTCCCAGAGCGTGACCGTCTCGGTACGGGTAACGCCAAGGATCGCAAGTTCAGGCGGGTTGACGATGGGGGTGAAGCCCAAGCCACCGATGCCGCCCAGATTGCTGATGGTCATGCACGCGCCGCCCATTTCATCGGGTTTGATCTTGCGCGCCTGCGCGCGCGTGGCAAGATCGGCAATCTCGGCCGAGATCTGCCACAGACCCTTGTGGTCGGCATTGCGGATCACCGGCACCATCAGCCCGTGCGGCGTGTCCACGGCGATCCCGATATGGACATAGTCTTTCAACACCAGCGTCTTGCCATCGGGCGAGAGCGAGGCATTGAAGCGGGGGAAGTCGCGCAGGCACCGCGCCAGCGCCATGACATGGAACGCCAGTGCCGTGAGTTTCATACCCCGCGCCTGCGCCTCTGCCCGCCATGCCTTTCGCAAGGCTTCGATGGCAGAGATATCGGCGCGGTCGTGATGGGTGACTTGCGGGATCAGCGCATTGGCAGCGCCCAGATTGCGCGCGGCCACTTGGGCGAAACGGCTCATCGGTTCTTCGGTCACGGGGCCATATGCGCTGTGATCAACATCCCAGTAACTCGTGTCGCCCGCGCTGGCAGTGGGGGCAACGACGGAGCTCAGGTCTTCCGGCCCCAATGTCGTGCGGCCCAACTCCTTCGCGCGAGTGTTCAGATCGACTCCCTGTTCCAGCGCCTTGCGCCGCGTGCTGGGGCTTGCGATGACGTCTGACATATCTGCCCCCTTACCAGCTTGCCGAGATATATTGCGTTTCCATGAACTCGAGCATCCCTTCATGCCCGCCTTCACGCCCCAGCCCCGATTGCTTGGTGCCGCCGAAGGGCGCTGCCGGGTCGCTGACCAGCCCGCGATTGAGCCCGACCATGCCGTAATCCAGCCGCTCGCAGACCTGCAGCCCGCGCTTGAAATCGCCCGAGAAGACATAGGCGACCAGCCCGTATTCGGTGTCATTTGCGCGGCGGATGACATCCTCGGTGTCGATGAAGGTCTGCAACGCAGCGACCGGGCCGAAGATCTCGTCATGCACGCCATCGGCGTTTTCCGGCACGTTCGACAGCACTGTGGGCGGGTAGAAATAGCCCTTGCCCTCGGGCGCCACGCCGCCGCATTCGACCTTCGCCCCCTTGGCGACCGCATCGGCCACGAACTCGGCAACCTTGTCGCGCGTGGCGGCATTGACCAGCGGGCCGACATCGACGCTCGGGTCGCTGCCGTCACCCACCTTCAGCGCCGCCATGGCCTCGCTCAGGCGGCGGGTATATTCGGGCGCGATGGCCTCGTGCACATAGATCCGGTTCGCCGCCGTGCAGGCCTCGCCCAGGTTGCGCATCTTCGCGAGCATCGTGCCCTCGATGGCCGTGTCCATATCCGCGTCGTCAAAGACGATCAGCGGCGCATTGCCGCCCAGTTCCATCGCCGGTTTCAGCACCTGATCGGCGGCCCCTTTCAGCAATGTGCGGCCTACGCCCGTGGAGCCAGTGAAGCTGACCACGCGCACGCGCGGGTCATGCAGCATGTGATTGACCAATGCGCCCGCGCGGCGCGAGGGCAGCACATTGACCAGCCCCGGCGGCACGCCCGCTTCCTCCAGAAGCGGCATCAGCGCCAGCATGGTCAGCGGGGTTTCCGAGGCGGGCTTGATCACCACACCGCAGCCAGCCGCCAGCGCGGGCGCGATCTTGCGCGTGCCCATCGCTGCCGGGTAGTTCCATGGCGTGATCAGCACCGCAAGCCCCGCGGGCTTGTGCTGCACGATGATCCGCGCGCCCGAACTGGGCGCATGGGTGATCAGCCCGTCCGCGCGCACGGCTTCCTCGGCGAACCAGCGGAAGAACTCGGCAGCATAGGTCGCCTCGCCCATGGCATCCACGCGCGCCTTGCCGTTTTCCAGCGTGATCAGGCGGGCGAAATCCTCGAGCCGCGCGGTCATCAATTCCCAGGCGCGGCGCAGCACTTCCGAGCGCTGGCGCGGCGTGCGCGCGGCCCAGTCGGCCATCGCCGCCTCGGCCGCGTCCAGCGCGGCATCGGCATCCGTGGTCGTGGCAGAGGCGACCGAGGCCAGCACCTCTTCGGTCGCGGGGTTGATCACGTCGAAGCGGTCCGGCGTCTGGTGCCAGCTTCCATTGATGTAAAGGTCAGTGTGTTGCATCGGAACCTCGGAGTGTCAGAGCAGGTGGCGCAGCGGGTCACCCATGCGCCCTGCGAATTCGGAAAGAAGCGCGATAGCCTGCGCGGGTGCCATATGCTGCGGGGCGGCTTCGAGGGTCAGCGCCAGCCCGTCGCCCTTGTTGAAAATGCTCAGCACCGGCACCTCCTCGGCGCCCAGAGACACGCCGGAAAGCGCACTGGCGCGCAGATCGCGCAGCAGCAGATCGGGGGCGTCATCACTCTCGTTCACGGCGGACAGGCGGCGCCCTTCGGGCACGGCAAAGGCACGCTGAGCACCGAAGCGTTCGACCGCCACAATGCAGGGCGCGCCAAGACTGGCCCCAGCCAGCCCGGCCAGCAGCGCGTCGGGATCGTCCAGCGTCTCTGCTACTGATACGGCGAAGGGGGCGAAGCCGTCCTGTGCCGTGGTGGCCTCCAGCCGGAAGCCCTGCGCGGCGGCGCCCGGCGCGGCGTCGGGGGCCTTGGCGCCGAGAGCCTCCAGCGCGCCCAGATCGCGCATGTGATAGGGCTGCGGATGGCCCGCCTTGACCAGTTGCTCAAGGTCGAGACCCTTTTCCAACGCCACACGGCGCAGTTTGGGCGAGGCGAGGATGCGGCCCGAAGCCGGGGCGGCTACGGGCGGCGAGGTAGGCTTTTTCGGAGGCGCCTCGGCGGCAGAGAGCGGCGCGGTCTCCGGCTCAGGGGCCGGGGTGGGCGCGCCTTTGGCCGGCGCGCGGGTCACAGGGCGCTCTGGCTTCTCTGCCGAAATGATCGCCACCGCCTGCCCGACTGGCACATCGTCACCTTTTTGCGCCAGCGTCGCGGCCAGATAACCCGCGACACCTGCGGGCACTTCCATCGTCGCCTTGTCGGTCTCGACCTCGAACAGCAGATCATCCGCGCCCACCTGTGCACCGGGCTCGACCAGCCAGCCGACGATCACGCCGCTATCCTGCGCCATGCCGAGCTGCGGCATCGTGATCTCGCGCCCCTCGGGCAAGGCATCATCGGCGGGCGGTTCCGCGGCGACGGGCGGGGCAGGGGCCTTATCCTCCTCCGCACTCTCGGAGATGCGCGCAATCGTCTGGCCCACGGGCACATCCTCGCCCGCCGCCGCTGTCACATGGGTCAGGTAGCCGCTCGCCTGCGCCTCGACCTCCATCGTCGCCTTGTCGGTCTCGACCTCGAACAGCGCATCGCCCTTGGCGACCTTGTCGCCCGGCGCTTTCAGCCAGGACACGATCTTGCCCGCATCCTGTGCCATGCCGAGTTGCGGCATCGTCACCTCATGCGGCATGGATCAATTCCCCCGCACACAATCGGCGCGCATTGGCGACCACCTGCTCAGGCGTCGGCACCGTCAGATCCTCCAGCGCGGGCGAGAAGGGCACCGGCACATCCATCGCACCCATGCGCAGCACGGGTGCGTCAAGATGGTAAAACGCCTTCTCGTTGAGGCGGCTCGCGATTTCGGCGGTCACCCCATAGCTCTGATGCCCCTCGTCGATGACAATCGCGCGGCTGGTCTTTTTCACGCTTTCGATCAGCGTTGCCTCATCCAGCGGGACAATCGTGCGTGGGTCGATCACCTCGGCACTGATGCCCTCAGCCTCGAGAATCGCGGCCGCCTTCTCGGCCACCTGCACCATCGAGGATGTGCCGATCAGCGTGATGTCGCGCCCCGCGCGCTTCACATGCGCCTCGCCGAAGGGGATCAGATATTCCTCCTCCGGCACCGGCGCCTTGTCCTGATACATCAGCTTGTCCTCGAAGATCACGACCGGGTTGTTGTCGCGGATGGCGGTCTTCATCAGGCCCTTGGCCTCATAGGCCGAAGATGGCATCGCCACCTTCAGCCCCGGAATGTGGGCCACCAGTGCCTGCAAGGACTGGCTGTGCTGCGCCGCCGAGCGCCGCGTCGCCCCCATATTGGTGCGCAACACCATCGGCACGGTCAGCTTGCCGCCCGACATGTAATGCGTCTTGGCGGCCTGATTGCACAGCTGGTCCATCACCAGAAAGATGAAATCGCCGAACATCAGATCCACGATCGGCCGCGCGCCGGTCATCGCGGCCCCCACCGCCATGCCGACGAAACCCGGCTCGGAGATCGGCGTGTCGAGCACCCGCTCGGTGCCGAATTCCTCGACCAGACCGGACAGCACCTTGAAGGGCGTGCCCGCCTCTGCCACATCCTCACCCATGAGGAAGACAGTCGGGTCGCGGCGCATTTCCTCGGCGATGGCCTCGTTGACGGCCTGCGACAGGGTTATCTCGCGCATATTCATCCCTCCTCAGGCCGCGTAAACATGCTGGTCGACTTCGGAGGCATCCGGATAGGCGGCCTCCAGCGCATAGGCGACGGCCTCGGCTGCATCCTTCTCGATCGCCGTATTCAGCGCGTCGAGGTCTTCTTCCGTGGCGATCCCTTCGCTCACCAGATGCGCGCGGAATCGGATGATCGGATCGCGATTGTCGCGCCACGCCTTCTCCTCGGCCTTGGAGCG
Organism: Paracoccaceae bacterium; assembly: GCA_007134865.1. GTDB lineage: Bacteria > Pseudomonadota > Alphaproteobacteria > Rhodobacterales > Rhodobacteraceae > Roseinatronobacter. The sequence continues at coordinate 9,127 of SLJW01000162.1, forward strand.
GTAATACTCGCGGTTGATATCGCCGACATGGTGGCCGTGATAGCGATACGTCATTAGCTCCATGAAGAACGGCCCCTCGCCCTTGCGCGCCCGCGCCACCAGCTTGCGCGTCAGGTCATTGACGGCCAGCACATCCTGCCCGTCCACCTGATGCGCCTCGATCCCGAAAGCCTCGGCCCGCGCGGTGATCGACCCGGCGGCGATTTCCTCGGTTTTCGTATATTCCGAATAGCCATTGTTCTCGCAGGCATAGATGACCGGCAGCCTCCAGAGGGCTGCCATGTTCATGACCTCGTACCACAGCCCCTGCGCGGTCGCCCCATCACCAAAGAAACAGACCGTCACATCGTCCGAGCCCTGCAACTTCGCGCGCAAGGCCGAGCCCGTGGCGATCCCCATCGAGCCGCCAACGATGGCATTTGCGCCCAGGTTCCCGTGGCTCTGATCGGCGATATGCATGGACCCGCCCTTGCCCCGGCAATAGCCCTCGACCTTGCCCAAGAGTTCGCAGAACATCGCCTTGAACTCCGCCCCCTTGGCCACGCAATGCCCGTGCCCCCGGTGGGTCGAGGTGATCCGGTCGTCATCCGTCAACGCCTCGCAGATGCCGACCGCAACCGCCTCCTCACCCGAATACATATGCGTCAGCCCCGGCATCTTGGCCGAGAGATATAACTGGTTGGCATTGTCCTCGAAGGTGCGGATGCGCACCATCTGGGAATACATGCGCAGATAGTCCTCGGTATTCGACTTGGCCTTGGCCATCGCAACATCCTTTCACGGGCCAACTGCCCCATTTTCTTGCGAAAAATACTCCCGCCGGAGGCGCGCCCCGACAGGGGCGCTCAGTAGCGGTTGGCGATCGGCAGATCCTCGGCCGGGAACAGGCTGATCACCTCGCAGCCCGTCTCCGTGACGACGACCTCTTCCTCGATCCTTGCGGCCGAGTAGCCATCGGTCGCCGGGCAATAGGTCTCCAGCGCGAAGACCATGCCGGTCTTGATTTCCATCGGATGCTCGAGGCTGACCGCGCGGCTGATGATCGGCCGCTCATGCAGCGCCAGACCCAGCCCGTGGCCGAATTGCAGGCCGAACGCGGCATCCTCGTTCGGAAACCCCAGCGATTCCGCCGTCGGCCAGACCTCGGCCACCTTGTCCGTGGTCACGCCGGGCCTGATCATGGCGATGGAGGCGTCGATCCACTCGCGCGCCTTGACATAGGCATCATTCTGCGACGGCGTGGCGCGGCCCACGTTGAAGGTCCGGTAATAGCAGGTCCGATAGCCCTGATAGCTTTGCAGGATATCGAAGAAGCACTGGTCCCCCGGCCGGATCAGCCGGTCGGTGAAGTTGTGCGGATGCGGATTGCAGCGCTCGCCCGAGATCGCGTTGATGGCTTCCACATCATCCGAGCCCATCTCATACAAGAGCTTGTTCGACAGCGCGACGATATCGTTCTCGCGCACGCCGGGTTTCAGCTCCTCATAGATCATGTGATAGACGCCATCGACCATCGCGGCCGCCTGGGTCAGAAGCTGGATCTCGTCCCAGTTCTTGATCTCGCGCGCGGCCAGCATGATCTGCTGACCATCGACGACCTTGATCCCTTCTTCCTGCAGCGCATGAAACATCGCCGTTTCAGCATAATCCACGCCTACCGGCATGTCGGCCATGCCCGCATCCTTGATCAGCTGCGCGATCATCTTGGCATATTTGCGCATCAGGCCGAATTCCGGCGGGATGGTCCCGCGCATGCCGACCACACCGGCGAGGCAGTGGTCCGGCTCCAGCCAGTCGGAATAGCGCTGGTGATGCACGGCGGCCGAGCCGAAGTCCCAGACGTAAGGCGAGTCGTCCCCGGTCAGCAGGCAGAAGCGGCACATCTTGTCACGCTCCCATTCGCCGATCTTGGTGGCGGTGACGTAGCGGATATTGTTCACATCGAACAACAGCAGCGACCCGGCCTGCGAGTTCTTCAACGACTCGCGCGTGCGCGCCAAACGGTAGCGGCGCAGGCGGTCATGGTCGATCCGGCGCTCGAAATCGACGGAAGTGTGGCCCCAGGCGGGCAGGCGGTCGCGCCATTCCCAGTTTGGGTCCAGATCCTGCGGGGTCAGCAGGTTGGGCATCAAGGCTCGTGTCATGAGAAGACTCCGTAGGGTGCGTGACGTCACGCACCGCTTGTCTGAAGGTGAACGGGGGTCAGCGGATCACTGGATGCACCAGCCGCCATCGATATGGATCATCTGACCCGTCATGTAGTCGCTGTCGGCACTGGCCAGGAAGGCGGCGGTGCCCTTCACGTCATCCGGGTAGGACACGCGCTTGATCTGCAGCGCATCGCGCACGATGTCGTCATAGGCCTGCCCCTCGCGTTCCTTGAACCCGATATCGACCAGGTCCTTGTCAAGCTGCTCCCACAGGGGCGTGACCACGACACCCGGCGCATAGCCATTCACCGTGATCCCATGCTCGGCCAGACCGACCGCGCCGCAATGGGTCAGCGCCAGACAGCCGTATTTCGAGGCGCAATAGACCGTCACGTCCACCAGCGGCTTGCGCGAGGCGATCGAGCCCACATTGATCAGCTTGTAGGGGTAATCCTGCTTGCCCTGCGCGATCATCTGGCGCGCAGTCTCCTGCATGCCGAGCCACATCGCCTTGGTGTTGACGTTCATGATCATGTCCCAGTTGTCTTCATCGATATCCATGAAGAACCGCGGCTTGTTCAGGCCCGCATTGAACAGGCCCACATTGATCATGCCGAACGACTCGACCGTGGCCGCGACGGCGGCGGCGTTATCCTCGCGTCTGGTGACATCCATCTGGACGGCAACTGCCTGACCATTGCCCTTGGCATTGATCTTCTCGGCCATCTCCTGCGCGGCATCGAGGTCAAGATCGCCAAGGCAGACATTCGCGCCCAGTTCGGCGAAATGCTCGGCATTGCAGGCCCCCATCCCGCGGCCTGCGCCGGTGATCAGGATGTTCTTGCCCTTCAGGCGGTTGGTGTCCATGGCGTCCTCCTCTGCGCTTTGATCATTCCAGGGCGCGTTCTGCCCGGTCCTGGGCGCGCCTGAGTGCATCGCGCGGGCTTTGAACCCCGCGCAGCATGTCGTGAATTTCCTGCCCGCAGGTCTCGAAAATCTCGGTGATCTGTGGGATGGGCGGGCGTGGCCAGTATTGCAGCTCGTCGCGATGCGACATGCCGTCAACGGCCTCGAATATGGGGGAGATGCGGCGCACCTCGGGGTCAGCTCCGACCGAATAGCGTGGCGCTGTCCGGCTGCCATTGAGCACATAGAGCTTCTGTGCACCGGGCGAGGTGAAGGCGATCAGCGCCTCGGCAGCCGCGGCTCGGCGCTCGGGCGCCAGATTCGCAGGGATGCCGAGGACATAGCCGCCGACCGGCGCGAGCGGGTTTCCTTTCGGCCCGGCCGGATGCGGCAGATAGCCGGTGGTGTCCTTGGCAGGAGAGTCAGGGTCACGCTCGAAATACGGGGCGAGCAACGTGTACCCATAAGCCATCGCGATCTTGCCCGAGGCATAGGGGCGAACGCGCTCATACCAGGACATCGACAGGATATCGGGCGGGGAATAGTCCAGCAGTTGAAGCAGGTAGTCGCAGGCATCGCGCGCCAATGGCGTGTCGATCGTCGGCACGATATCGCGGCGCTTGGCGGTATCGGCGTCGAAGCCGCCTGCGATGGGGTCGAGATTCACGATTGGCTGGCCGAAATCGGCGCATGTCATCAGGAACTGATGCCCCAGCGCCGTGCCGCGCGCCGCGTTCCAGGCAATGCCGTAGCGCCCGCGCTGCGGATCGTGGAAATGCCGTGCCGCCTCGATCAGCTTGTCGGTCGTGTCCGGCGGCTCCAGCCCGGCCTCGGCGAAGAGATCCTTGCGGTAGAACAGCAATTCCGGAGTGGTCTGACCCGGCACGCCATAAGCGCGCCCGCCCCAATGCGCGGCCATCCAGCCGGCAGTATGAAAATCCGGCGGATCGAGCCGGTCGATGTCGAGGCAGTCTTCCAGCGGCAGCAACACGCCCTTCTCGGCGAATTCCCCGATCCACGGCAGATCGACCGCGATGATGTCATATTTGCTGAACCGGCGTTCGGCATTGCGCAAGGCCTCGGCCCGCAGGCGGTCGATGGAAAAGGCGCGCTGGCTGATATTGGTGCCGACGATCTGTTCAAACTGGCGCTTGAGATTGTCCATGACCATGAAGGTCGGGTCCCCATGCACCAAAACCCGCACGCCACCACCAATCTGCAACGGTTCCGGCAAGACTTGCGGCGGCGCGATGGATTGGCTGGCGGGTAGGTAGGAGGCCCCGTAATAATATTCGCGGTCTGCCTGCGGCGCATGTCCGATTGTCTCGGCACTCAGTCGCAGAATCCGGTCAGCGAATTGGCGCCAATTGGCCATCAGACGCTCGGTCGGATGCAGCGAATAAGAGCGGCCCGACCGCGTTCGGATGCGTTGCTCGATCAGACCGGATTGCAACATACGCTGCAATTTTCGGCGACCGGTCGCATAAGGCACACCGGAGGCGGAAATCAGCATTGTTGCGGTGACAATCTTTCCACTCAGGTAAGCGCGCAGCAGTGCTATGGTCATGTTCAGGTATGGATTGGGCTCTGCAATCTCCATGGCGGCATCAAGCTCAGCCTCGACCGCCTCGAGAAACGCCAGTGCGGCCGACAGCGTCGAGGCGTCATCGGATACAGCAGATGCCCCGCGCGGCGGCACGAGCGCAAAATCTCCTTTTTGGATATCCGACATCTGCACGGGTCGTGCCTTCCCTGTATCTGTGGGCATCACTGCCCCTTTCCGAGCCTTGACCATTGGTCTGCCTCCTAAAGATGTCCAAATCTGACAAGCGATCATATGAGCATAATGTTCGATATGAACATCATGATATTCAAAACGGACATAACTGCAGTATTGTTGCGCGACGGAGTAGGCGATTTTGCTTTCACTGTTACCTGCGCCGGACGAGTCGCAAGGAGTTCTCGAAGGGCAGACCAACACAGATGAAACCAATGGGAGGAAGACCATGCGCAACTCTATGAGACTTCTGCTTGCCTCTTGCGGCACCCTTGCCCTGGCAAGTGCTGCCTCGGCAGATACGATCCGCATCGGGATCACGCAGAACAATGTCGGTATCGACAGCTACCAGACGACCTATGAGCAAGCCTTCATCGAAGCCGCTGATGCAAATCCCGATGTCGAAGTGATCGTGCTCGATGCTGGCGGCGATGTGGCTCGCCAGATCAGCCAGATGCAGGACCTGATACAGCAGAATGTCGATGCGATCATTGTATGGCCGACCGATGGTCAGGCGCTGGTCCCTGCCGTGCGCAATGCCCATCGCGAAGGGGTTCCGGTGATCGTGACCAATTCGAACATCGCCGAAGCAGGCATGGATTTCATCGCGGCCTTTTCCGGACCGAACAACATCCAGCAGGGCATCTACTCAGCCGAGATGATGTGCGAAGCGCTGGATGGCGAGGGCGAGATCGTCCAGATCACGGGCATGCCCGGATATACCACCGCAATCGAGCGGCAACAGGGCTTCGATGAGCGTCTGGCCGAACTCTGCCCCGGTGTGACACAGCTCGACATCCAGCCGGGCGACTGGAACCGGGAGCGTGCCCAACGCACGATGGAGACGCTGCTGACCCGTTTCGACAATATCGACGGGGTCTATTCGGGCGATGACAACATGGGCGTGGGTGCCCTGAACGCCGCACTCGCCGCAGGCCGGGCCGAGGGCATGGTCTTCATCGGAGCAACCAACTTCGCGGTCGGCTATGACGCCATGGAGCGCGGTGAGTATTGGGGCTCGGTCTATCAGTCGCCAGTGGATGATGCGCGCGCGGCGCTGCAGACCGCACTGGACGTGCTGGCGGGTGAAGATGTGCCGAAGCTGAATTATTTTGACACGCCCAAGATCACGCAAGAGAACATGCACGAGTTCGACCGCCCGGTCTTTTGATCGACGCATCTTCAGGGCGGGTCTGTCCCGCCCTGTTTTTGATGATACCATGCATGTATCGTCATCCGCGCGAGGGAGAGCGCGGGCCATGACTTTCCGGGAGGATCCAGATGCTGTTGACCCGCCTCAAGGCCGGGGGTCCTGCGATTGCGAAGCAGGGCATCCTTGTGGCCTTCATCGTTTTCATGATCGCGTTTTCGCTGATGTCCGACAGGTTTCTGTCGGCCGACAACATCATGTCGGTGTTCCGTCAATCCGCCATCATCGGGGTAATGGCCATCGGGGTGACGATTGTCGTGATCGGCGGCAATCTGGATCTGTCCGTGGGCTCGATGCTGTCCTTCGCGACCGTTCTGGTGGTCGATCTGCATGACAAGATCGGCCCCGAACTTGCGATCCCGGTCATGATCATGGCCACATTGTGCCTCGGCGCGATCAACGGGTTCCTGATCGGGATATTAAGGCTCAATTCGCTGATCGTGACGCTGGGGATGCTTTCGGCCATTCAGGGGCTGGTGCTGATCTATAGCGGTGGTCAGAATGTCGATATCGCGGATCAGAGCGGCACCTGGTTTGCCATCTTCGGGCGCGGGGCGATTTTCGGCGTCGCCACACCGATCATCATCTTTCTCGGGCTTGCGCTGATCTTCCATGTCATCATGACGACAATGCCCTTCGGGCGGCGCGTCCATGCCGTGGGCGGCAACCCGACGGCCTCGGTCTTCTCCGGCATCCCGCGCTCTCGCGTCGTGTTCATGACCTACCTGATCTCGGCGCTCTGCGTGGCCATTGCCGCGATCATCCTCGGCAGCCGCGTGATGGGTTCGCAGAACAATGTCGGCCAGGGCTATGAGTTGCAGGTGCTGGCGGCGGTCATTCTGGGCGGCACGTCGCTGCTGGGGGGCTCCGGCAGTATCCTGCGCACCGTGCTGGGCGTGCTGATGCTGGCCTTTATCCAGAACGGCCTGATCCTGATGGGGCAGCCCTATTACACGCAATGGCTGGTCACATGGGCCGTCATCATCGTCGCGGTCTGGCTGGACGTGGCTGCCAAGCGTGGCCGTCTGTTCTCGCCCATAGCATGAGGCCCAGCATGGCAAACCTTACACAAATCCCGCTCTTGCGCTGGCTGATGCGCAATCCGATCTGGGGCTTCGTGCTGATCGTCTTCATCTTCTTCAGTCTCTCGGCAGACAATTTCTTCTCCGAGCGCAACCTGATGAACATTGTGGTTCAGGCGTCCACCATCGGGTTGATCGCGCTCGGCATGACGCTGGTGATGATCAACGGCAATATCGACCTGTCGGTGGGGGCGACGCTCGCGCTGGCCGCCGCCTTTGCCGTCGATGTGCAAAGCTGGGCCGCCTTTGCGACCTGGGGCAACTGGCAGATTCTGCCTGCGGTCTGCATCGCGCTGCTGGTGGGCATATTGATGGGGGCGATAAACGGTTTCATTGTCTGGAAAACTGGGGTCGATGCCTTCATCGTCACGCTGGGCGCGATGCTGGGCATTCGCGGGCTGGTCTTTGTCTATACGGGCGAGCAGTCCTTCTACGCGATGAACTTCGCCTATTCCGATTTCAGCTTCATGACCATCGGCCCCTTTCCGGTGCTGGCCGTCATTTTCGCAGTTGCCGTGATCGCCGTGCATTGGCTGCTGTCACGCACCGTGCATGGCCGCAACACTTATGCGGTCGGCGGCAACCGCGAGGCGGCGGTGAATGCAGGCATTCGGGTCGGTCCGCACATGATGATCAACTTCATGCTGATCGGCTTTCTGGCCGCTCTTTCCGGCGTGCTGCTCTCCACCCAGATGGGAGCGGCGACGCCCAATCTGGGCCGCGACTACGAGCTTTGGGTCATCACGGCGGTCGTGCTGGGCGGCACCAAGCTGACCGGTGGCAAGGGCGATATCATCGGCACGCTGGGCGGGGTGCTGGCCATCGGCATCCTGCGCAACGGGATGAACCTGATGCAGGTGCCTGCCTTCTATGTGCTTGTGATCCTCGGCAGTATCCTGATCGCTGTCCTGTTCCTCGACAAACGCTTCAACCGCACTGCTGACGGAGGGCTGCGCCTATGAGTGATGCACACGAACCCGCTCTGCGCCTGAAGGGCATCGTCAAGACCTTCCCCGGTGTGCGCGCGCTTGATGGTGTGGATTTCGACGTCATGCCAGGCGAGGTGCATGCGCTGCTGGGCGAGAACGGCGCTGGCAAATCCACACTGATGAAGGTGCTGGCCGGCATGTATCAGCCCAATGAGGGTCAGATCATCATCGCGGGCCAGCCCGTGCAGATGACCAACCCGATCGAGGCCAAGGCGCAAGGGGTGGTGCTGATCCACCAGGAGTTGAGCCTTGTGCCTGAAATGTCGGCGGCCGAAAACATCTATCTTGGTGAGTTGCCGCGAAAGTCCTTCGGCCGGGTGGACTGGAAAACGCTGGAAGACCGCTCAAATACCATCCTCAAGCGGCTGAAATGCAGGTTCCGGGCCGAAGCGACGGTCGCGCATCTTTCCATCGCCAATCAGCAGATGGTCGAGATCGCCCGCGCCCTGACAGTCGATGCGCGGGTGGTCGTCTTTGACGAACCGACCGCCTCGCTCACCGATGCAGAAAAGGTTGTGCTTTTCGACATCATCAATGACCTGAAGTCGCAGGGGGTGGGCATCGTCTACATTTCACACCGAATGGATGAAATCTTTACCCTGTCGGACCGGATCACCGTGTTGCGTGACGGCACCTATCGCGGGACATTGACCACCGCCGAGACCAACGAGGACGAGGTGACCCGCCTGATGATCGGGCGCAGTCTGGACCTCTCGCGCAACGAGGCGGCGCCGAATTTCGGCGACACCATGCTGGACGTCCGTAACCTCACCTGCACGGGGCTGTTCGAGGATGTCAGCTTCACTGTACGCGCGGGCGAGATCGTGGGCTTCTACGGGTTGGTCGGCGCGGGCCGGACCGAGATTGCCGAAGCGCTCTTCGGCCTGCGGACCCCGACAGCAGGCGAGGTTTGGGTCGATGGCGCGAAGGTCGAGATCACCTCGCCGCGCGACGCCATCGCGCTGGGTGTTTCGCTGGTGCCGGAGAACCGCAAGGAACAGGGTCTGGTGCTGCAGATGAACTGCCGCGACAACATGACCCTGCCGCAGGTGCAGGACCTGACGGCGGGGCCCTTTGTGGCCAAAGGCGCGGAGCTGGCGATCTTCGACCAGTACCGGGAAAAGCTGGCCATCAAGACACCAAGCTGGCGTCAGGCCACGGCCGTGCTCTCGGGCGGCAATCAGCAGAAGATCGTCATCGGCAAGTGGCTGTCGATGAAACCCCGCGTCTTGATCGTGGATGAACCCACGCGCGGCATTGATGTGGGATCAAAGTCCGAAATTCATCAATTACTGCGCGAATTGGCAGCGCAGGGCTATGCTGTGATTGTGATCAGTTCGGAAATGCCCGAAGTGCTGCGCGTGTCAGACCGGATTGTGGCCATGTATCACGGACGGGTGATGCGTGAATTCGACATTTCCGAAGTGACCGAAGACAAGCTGGTTCAGGCCATATCAGGCATCAAATCCGAGGAACCTGCCTGAAGCAGGTTGACATGGTTTGGCTGGGGGGCGAGAAGCCTCATGGCTGCCATGCAATGCAGGCAGGCCATGATCTCTGTTTCCGGACGCTGGAGCTGGTCATGCTGCCACTTGGGCGGCAGAAGGGATCAGGGCTGCGCGTTGAAATCTACCGTCTGGCGAAAGATTGTGAAAAATCCATCCAAAGCGCCGAGGCATGGGTGCTCATCAGTCATATCGGGCACGTCGCAGGCCTCATGAAAAAACTGAAATCACCCAGACCAATTTGAACCGAAATATTCTCTGAATTGCATGCACAATTCGCCGCAGTCCACTCGTCTTGCTGGTTCAAGGCCGCATGACACAAGATCGGTCCCTTGTGATCTGATGGATGGCAAATCCGATGTGACAGAGCAGAGTATCGCGATGTTTTCCATCCGCTCCTGTGAGAACGGCTACCGGCAGTGCGAGCTGTCGCGAACACCCATAGTAGCTGAGATCCCTACTATGATCCCACCCCGGAAAACGCCCCCTCACAGCCCGTTGAGTTCTCTCAGTGAATCAACCGCCCCATCGCCGCAGCCACATCGGCCATGCGGCACGAGAAGCCCCATTCATTGTCATACCAGGCCAGCACCCGCACGGTGCGGCCCACGACCTTGGTCTGATCGGGTGCGAAGATCGAGGAATGGGGGGTATGGTTGAAGTCGATGGATACTTTCGGCTCGGGGTCATAGGCGAGCACAGCGCCCATCGCCCCGGCGGCCGCCTCGCGCACGATCTCGTTCACATCGGCCACGGTCACATCGCGCGCGGCCTGAAAGGTCAGATCCACGGCGCTGACATTCGGCGTGGGCACCCGCAGCGCCGTGCCGTCGAGTTTGCCCGCGAGTTCCGGCAGCACCTCGCCCAGCGCCTTGGCCGCCCCGGTCGAGGTCGGGATCATCGCCATCGCTGCGGCGCGCGCGCGGTAGAGATCCTTGTGGCGGCGGTCGAGCGTGGGCTGGTCGCCGGTGTAGCTGTGCACTGTGGTCATGATGCCGGAGTCGATACCGATCTTGTCATTGAGCACCTTGGCCAGCGGCGCGAGACAATTCGTTGTGCAGGAACCGTTCGAGACCACCAGATGCTCGGGCCGCAGCGACCGGTGGTTCACCCCGTAGACGATGGTCGCATCGGCATTCTTCGCAGGCGCCGAGACCAGCACGCGGCTCGCGCCGCGTTCAAGATGCACGGCCGCCTTGGCGCGGTCATTAAACTTGCCGGTACATTCGAGGACGACATCGATGCCTTCCCAGTCAAGTTCGGTCGGGTCATAGGTGGACATCACCTTGATCGGCCCGCGCCCGAGATCAATCGTGTCGCCCTGCACCTTGATGGTGCCGGGAAAGCGGCCATGGACCGAGTCGTATTTCAGCAGATGCGCATTGGTCTCGATCGGGCCGGTGGCGTTGATCCGGACCACCTCTACATCATTGCGGGCCGCTTCGGCGATATGCGCCAAGGTGCAGCGTCCGATGCGCCCGAAGCCATTGATTCCGATGGTGATGGTCATGGTCCTGCTCCATCCTGTCTGGTCTTGCCTTGTGCTATACCTAGCACGCCCGGACCGAAAAAGGGTGAATACCCTCCGATTTGAGAAAGTTAGCGCAACCTTGCCGTGATAGCGCCAACACTGCCCATGATCGCGTCGGTGCTTGCGCCGGGCGGCGTGGCGTTGCATTTAGGGCGGGTGCGGGTCGGGCAGGCCGCAGCAGGAGCACAGGCAGAGTGGCCTTGATCGAGAATATCTTCAGCCTGATCAGCATGCGATCCTTTTCGTCGCTGTGGTTCTGGGTCGTGGTCGCGGTCTATTGGTCCGCGGTCAGCCGCTCGGTACTGGGCGCGCCGCATGACATGATCGTCCGCGCGCGCAAGGGCGATGCGCAGAATCTCGAGGATCTGCATGCGCTGATCGACATCACCGTGCGGCGCAAGTTGCGCTTCACAAGACGGGCAGGGCATTGGTCGCTGGCCTTCAATGCCGCGCTGATGACAGTGATCGTGATCCTGGCCGTTCAGTACGGGCTCGAACTGGCACAGGCGCTGCTGCTGCTCTTCGTGCCGATGATCATTGTGCGGCTGCTTGAGCTACGGCTGGCCTTCCGGATCGAGCGGACCAATCTGCGCGGACCGGCCCTCTGCCGCGCGCTGCTGACACACCGGTTCTGGGTGCAGGCCATCGGGGTTCTGGCGATCTTCATCACCTCGATCTGGGGCATGCTCTTCGTGATGTCCCGCTCGGTTCTGGGGTCGTGAGAGGGCGCAGGTAACGTGTCGGCAAAGCAGGTCATTCTGGGCGGCGCTCCCGAGGGCTATGACGCCCATCTGCTGGCGCAGGAAGTTGTGCGCGCAGGCGGGCCGGTGATCCATGTCGCCCGCGACGACAAGCGCGCCGAGGCGATGGCGCAGGCACTCGTTTTTTTCGCGCCCGAGCTGACTGTGCTGCGCTTTCCGGCCTGGGATTGCCTGCCCTTTGACCGAGTGTCACCCGCGCCCGAGATCGCCTCGGCGCGCATGGCGACGCTGGCGGCGCTGGCG
>SLJW01000095.1 GCA_007134865.1 Paracoccaceae bacterium
ACTGCTCGATGATTTCGCAGCGGGCAAGGTCCCGACACCGGGGCCGCAGAATGGCCGCTTTGCCTCGGAACCGCTGGGCGGGCTGACGACGCTCAAGGATTACACCGGCGAGGCGCAGAATGGCTCTGTCGCGCTGGCGACGGCTTTGGGCGACACCATCAAGCGCATGGACGGGACCGAAGTGCCGCTGGTCACGCCCTGGCAGGGGGTCGAGGATATCAAGCCGATCGACAGCGCCACGATCAAGGCGCATGAGCCGAAACCGGCGATGGTCACCCCGGTCGATGATACGGGCGTCAGCAAGCAGGAGGCCTGCGACAAGAACCTTGCCAAGCCCGAACCCGTCGCCAAGGGGGCAGAGATTGACGAGAGCATCGGCACCCGCCCCGAGATGCTGAAAAAGGCGAAGGGCAAGGCCGATGATCTGAAGAAGATCAAGGGTGTGGGCAAGAAACTTGAAAAACAACTCAACGAGTTGGGCGTGTTTCATTTCTGGCAGATTGCCAACTGGGGGACCGAGGAAATCGCCTGGGTTGACGAAAACCTCGTCGGCTTCAAAGGGCGCGTCAGCCGCGATGATTGGGTGACGCAGGCCAAGATCCTCGCCGAGGGTGGCGAGACCGAGTTTTCGAAACGTCAATGACGGGATGCGCGCGCATGAGCAAACCCACCGACCACGACATGGCCCTCGCCCGGCAGGCCCGGCAGGCCGCGCTGGTCATGGCGGTGGCCATCGTGGGCTGGGTCGTGCTGGGCTGGATCGGGCGCGACTATGGCTGGGACCCGCGCTATGCGTTCCTGATCGACTTCGCAGCGCTGGCGGCCTTCGCCTGGGCGCTGATCGTGACATTCCGCGTCTGGCGGCAAGGCAAGTCCGGCAAGTGACCGGCAGCAAGGGGTAAGACATGCTGAAGGATCAGGATCGCATCTTCACCAATCTTTACGGGATGCATGACCGTTCGCTGAAGGGCGCGATGGCGCGTGGCCATTGGGACGGCACCAAGGCGATCCTGGAGAAGGGCCGCGACTGGATCATCGACGAGATGAAAAAATCCGGGCTGCGCGGGCGCGGCGGTGCGGGCTTTCCCACCGGGTTGAAATGGTCCTTCATGCCGAAAGAGAGCGACGGGCGCCCCGCCTATCTGGTGGTGAATGCGGACGAATCCGAGCCCGGCACCTGCAAGGACCGCGAGATCATGCGCCATGATCCGCATACGCTGATCGAAGGCTGTCTGATCGCGTCCTTCGCGATGAATGCACACGCCTGCTATATCTACATCCGTGGTGAATATATCCGCGAGAAGGAAGCGTTGCAGAACGCGATTGATGAAGCCTATCAGGCGGGGCTTGTCGGCAAGAATGCCTGCGGGTCGGGCTGGGATTTCGACCTTTATCTGCATCACGGGGCGGGCGCCTATATCTGCGGCGAAGAGACGGCATTGCTGGAAAGCCTCGAGGGCAAGAAGGGCATGCCGCGCATGAAGCCGCCCTTTCCGGCGGGGGCGGGGCTTTATGGCTGCCCGACGACGGTCAACAATGTCGAATCGATTGCCGTGGTGCCCACCATTCTGCGGCGCGGGGGGGCATGGTTCGCCGGGTTCGGGCGGCCCAATAATGCGGGCACCAAGCTGTTCGCCGTCTCGGGCCATGTGAACAAGCCCTGCGTGGTGGAAGAGGCGATGTCGATCAGTTTCGAGGAGTTGATCGAGACGCATTGCGGTGGCATTCGCGGCGGCTGGGACAATCTGCTGGCGGTGATCCCGGGCGGTTCTTCAGTGCCTTGCGTGCGCGGTGAGAGCATGCGCAATGCGACCATGGATTTCGACTATCTGCGCAATGACCTGCAATCGGGCCTTGGCACGGCGGCGGTGATCGTGATGGACAAGTCCACTGATATCATCAAGGCGATCTGGCGGCTCTCGGCCTTCTACAAGCACGAAAGCTGCGGGCAATGCACGCCCTGCCGCGAGGGCACGGGCTGGATGATGCGCGTGATGGACCGCCTTGTGCGCGGCGAGGCCGAGCTTGAGGAAATCGACATGCTCTGGGATGTGTCCAAGCAGGTCGAGGGGCATACGATCTGCGCGCTGGGGGATGCGGCGGCCTGGCCGATCCAGGGGCTGATCCGCAATTTCCGGGGTGAGATCGAGGATCGGATCAAGGCTCAGAAGGCTGGGCGCGTGTCGAAAGTGGCGGCGGAGTAAGCCGATGACCGAATCCCGCCATCTCGCGCAGTTGAACATCGGGCGCCTCACGGCTCAGCCCGATGATCCGCGCGTGGCGGAGTTCATGGCGGCGCTGGACCGGGTGAACAGCATCGGCAAGCGCTCGCCCGGGTTCGTCTGGATGATGGAGGGCTCGGGTGAGCCCGGCCGGGGGAACACGGAGAATTTCATTGCAGGCGACCGCCAGCTTGTGTCCAACCTCACGGTCTGGACCGATGTCGCGTCGCTTGAGCAGTTCGTCTGGAACACGGTGCACCGGCAATTCTATGCCCGTCGGGCCGAGTGGTTCGAGGTGATGGACGAGCAACATTTCGTCATGTGGTGGGTGCCCGAGGGGCATCGCCCGACACTGGAGGAAGCGCTGGCTCGGCTGGAGCATCTGCGCGCACATGGTCCGTCTGAGCATGCCTTTGGCTGGGATTGGCTGGCCGAGGCGCAATTGTGGAGGCAGCGCGGATGCGCTGTCGCAGCGGAGTAAGTGTTATGAAGCAGTCCATCCTGGCCATGGCGGTCGCAGCAATCCTGACTGGCGGGGCAAGTGCCGCCACCACGCAGGCCGAAGTCAACGAGGCGCTGCGCGGCAATCCCGATATCTACAACGGGTTGTTCACAGCAGCCCTGATCTACCATGTTGCGCGGACCTGCCCGGATATACGTGGCCCGAACAGGCTCACGCGGGCCAGTTATCTGCTGTCGCTCTATAACCGGGCGCGGAGTATGGGGTTCAGCCGCTCGCAGATCGAGGCGTTTGTCGAGGATGATGTCGAAAAGGCGCGGATGCAAGAGCTCGTGGACCGGCATCTGCAGCGGGCCGGAGTGGCGGACCCCTATAGTGAGGCTGATATCTGTGCCTTTGCCCGCACTCAGATGGCCGAAGGCACGATGATCGGTCGCCAATTGACGGAAAGGTAAGTGATGTCGGAATTGCGCAAGATCATTATCGACGGCAACGAGGTCGAAGTTCCGCCCGAGATGACGCTGATTCAGGCCTGCGAGGAAGTGGGGATCGAGATCCCGCGCTTCTGCTATCACGAGCGGCTGTCGATTGCCGGCAATTGTCGGATGTGTCTGGTCGAGGTCGTCGGCGGCCCACCCAAGCCTGCGGCCTCTTGCGCGATGCAGGTGCGTGACCTGCGCCCCGGCCCCGAGGGCCAGCCGCCGCAAGTGCGCACCAACTCGCCGATGGTGAAAAAGGCGCGCGAGGGGGTGATGGAGTTCCTGCTCATCAACCACCCGCTGGATTGCCCGATCTGCGATCAGGGCGGCGAGTGTGATCTGCAGGATCAGGCCATGGCTTATGGCGTTGATTTCTCGCGCTACCGCGAGCCCAAGCGGGCGGTGGAGGATCTGCAGCTTGGCCCGCTCGTCGAGACGCATATGACGCGCTGCATTTCCTGCACACGTTGCGTGCGCTTCACGACCGAAGTCGCGGGTGTGCAGGTGATGGGCCAGACCGGGCGCGGCGAGGATGCCGAGATCACGACCTATCTGGGTGCGCTGATCGAGTCCGAGATGGTCGGCAATATCGTCGATCTCTGCCCCGTGGGGGCGCTGGTCTCGGCGCCCTACAGCTTCACCGCTCGGCCATGGGAGTTGACCAAGACCGAAACCATCGACGTGATGGATGCGCTGGGTTCGAATATCCGGGTGGATACCAAGGGGCGCGAGGTGATGCGCATCCTGCCCCGCAACCATGATGGCGTGAACGAGGAATGGCTGTCGGACAAGTCGCGCTATGTCTGGGACGGTTTGAAGCGGCAGCGGCTGGACCGGCCCTATATCCGCCGCGATGGCAAGCTGAAACCCGCGACCTGGCCCGAGGCGCTCTCGGCGGCGGCCTCTGCCATGAAGGGCAAGAAAGTCACGGGGCTGGTCGGTGATCTGGTCTCGACCGAGGCGGCCTATGCGCTCAAGCTCCTGATCGAAGGACAGGGCGGCACCGTCGAGTGCCGGACAGACGGAGCGCATCTGCCGGCCGGTAATCGCTCGGCCTATGTCGGCACCGCGCTGGCCGAGGATATCGACCATGCCCAGAAAGTGCTGCTGATCGGCACCAATCCGCGGATCGAGGCGCCGGTGCTGAACGCGCGCATCCGCAAGGCGTGGCTCAATGGCGCCGATGTGGTGCTGGTGGGTGAGGCTGCAGACCTGACCTATGAGTATGAGCATTTCGGCACCGACCGCGCTGCGCTCGAGAAGCTGGCCGGGTTGGATATGAGCGATCTGGCCAACAAGGAATGCGTCGTGATCGTGGGCCAGGGCGCGCTGCGCGAGGCCGATGGCGCAGCCGTGCTGGCCAAGGTGCAGGAGATCACCGAGAAATCGGGCGCGAAACTCCTGGTGCTGCATACGGCTGCGAGCCGCGTGGGCGCGATGGATATCGGCTGCACGACCGAAGGCGGGATCAAGGCCGCGACCGAAGGGGCCGAGGTGATCTACAACCTTGGCGCGGATGAGATCGACATCGCCGAGGGCGCGTTCGTCATCTATCAGGGCAGCCATGGCGACCGGGGCGCGCACCGCGCCGATATCATCCTGCCGGGTTCGGCCTATACCGAAGAGCCGGGGATTTTCGTCAATACCGAAGGGCGCCCGCAGCTTGCGCTGCGCGCAGGATTCGCCCCCGGCGAGGCGAAAGAGAACTGGGCGATCCTGCGCGCGCTTTCGGGCGAGATGGGCGCCAAACTGCCTTTCAACTCGCTGCCTGCGTTACGCAATCATCTGACCGAGGTGGTGCCGCATCTGGGTGAGATCGACCTCGTGCCGGAGAATACCTGGGAGAAGCTTGAGGCCGCGCCGCTGGGTAAGGGGCCGTTCCGCAATGCGATCAGTGACCACTATCTGACCAACCCGATCGCGCGCGCGTCCAGTCTGATGGCAGAGTTGTCGGCCATGGCCAAGGCCCGACGCGAGACGCCCATGGCTGCCGAGTGAGGATGCGATGGCTGCTTTCGCCCCTCGCGCTGCTCTGCCTTGCCAGCCTCGGGCTGGCGGCCTGCGCTCGCGACGAGGAGCGGCCCCCGCGCCCGATCGAGCCACCGCGCGATGCGCAATATCTGGGTGTGGAGACGCGGCTCCTCGACGACTCGCTGGTGAGCTTTCAAGTGCGGATGCGGGGCGCGCGCGGGCGCGAGGATGTCGTCGCCTATGCGCGTTGTGCCGCCGCGCAATATGCGCTAATCCGCGGCTACAGTTTCGCTCAGCATGTGCGCACCAATGTGGAACGACGCGGCGATATCTGGGAGGGGGATGGCGGTTTCGTCATCTCACCGGATCTGCCGCTGGGGCTGCGCAACATGGATGCCGAGGTGATTGTGGATGACTGCAAAGAACAGGGCATCCCGACCGTATGAAGATTTGAGGGACACATGAACGCCTTTCTGGACACTGGCCTTGGGATCACCGTGCTGATTGCGGCGCAATCGCTGCTGGTGGTGGCTTTCGTGATGATCAGCCTCGTGTTTCTGGTCTATGCCGACCGCAAGGTCTGGGCAGCAGTCCAGATGCGGCGCGGGCCGAATGTGGTCGGGCCCTGGGGGCTGTTGCAGACCTTTGCCGACGCGATCAAATTCGTGGTCAAGGAAGTTGTTATCCCGGCGGGGGTGGACCGCCCGGTCTATTTCCTGGCACCGCTTTTGTCCTTCGTGCTGGCGATGCTCGCCTGGGCGGTTATCCCGTTCAACGATGGCTGGGTGCTGGCCGATATCAACGTCGCGATCCTCTTCGTCTTCGCCATTACCTCGCTCGAAGTCTATGGCGTGATCATGGGCGGTTGGGCGTCGAACTCGAAATACGCCTTTCTCGGCTCGCTGCGCTCGGCCGCGCAGATGGTCTCCTACGAGGTGTCGCTGGGCCTGATCATCATCGGGGTGATCATTTCCACTGGCTCGATGAATTTCGGCAATATCGTCGCCGCGCAGGACACGGGCTGGGGCGCGCTGGGCTGGTACTGGCTGCCGCATCTGCCAATGGTGGTGCTGTTCTTCGTCTCCTGTCTGGCAGAGACCAATCGCCCGCCATTTGACCTGCCCGAGGCCGAGTCGGAACTGGTTGCGGGCTTCATGGTCGAATATGGCTCGACGCCTTATCTGCTGTTCATGGCCGGCGAATATATCGCCATCTTCCTGATGTGCGCGTTGATCTCGCTGCTGTTCTTCGGCGGCTGGCTGTCGCCCATCCCGGGGCTGCCCGACGGGTTTCACTGGATGTTCCTGAAGATGGCCTTCTTCTTCTTCCTCTTCGCCATGGTGAAGGCCATCGTGCCGCGCTACCGCTACGACCAGTTGATGCGGATCGGCTGGAAAGTCTTCCTGCCTCTGTCGCTCGCATGGGTGGTGATCGTCGCATTCCTCGCCAAGTTCGAGGTGTTGGGCGGCTTCTGGGCGCGCTGGGCCGTGGGGGCGTAAGATGAGCGAGAATATCGACAACATGGTGCTGGAACAGTTGCGCTTGATTCGCGAGGATCTGAACGGATTGCGCGACGGCATGCAGTCGTTGGAGACGCGCATGGACGCACGCTTTGACGATATCGAAGCCGAATTGCAGGGCCACCGCATGATGATCTTCGGCCTGAGTTCGGTGATCGGTCAGATCGACAAGCGCGTTGAGCGCCTCGAAACAAAGATCGGAGGGTAAGTCATGGGTTTCGACTGGAACCGCGCCGTCAAATACGCGCTGATGACCGATTTCATCAAAGGCTTCGGGCTGGGGTTTCGCTATTTCGTCGCGCCCAAGCCGACCTTGAACTACCCGCATGAAAAAGGCCCGCTCTCGCCGCGCTTCCGGGGCGAGCATGCGCTGCGCCGCTACCCCAATGGCGAAGAACGTTGCATCGCCTGCAAGCTCTGCGAGGCGATCTGCCCGGCGCAAGCCATCACCATCGACGCCGAGCCGCGCGAGGACGGAAGCCGCCGGACCACGCGCTACGACATCGACATGACCAAATGCATCTACTGCGGCTTCTGTCAGGAGGCCTGCCCGGTGGATGCGATTGTCGAGGGGCCGAATTTCGAATTCGCGACCGAGACGCGCGAAGAGCTGTTCTACGACAAGGAAAAGCTGCTGGAGAATGGCGAGCGCTGGGAAGCCGAGATCGCACGCAATCTGGAAATCGACGCGCCGTATCGTTAAATCGGCGCGCAACGTAGAATAAAGGATCCGAGGGACATGGGGATTGCCGACATCACATTCTACGCCTTCGCAGTCACGCTGCTGGGCGCAGGGTTGCTGGTCACTGTTTCACGTAGTCCGGTGCATTCGGTGCTCTGGCTGATCCTCACCTTCATCTCAGCGGCCGGCATGTTCGTGCTGTTGGGCGCCGAGTTCATCGCGATGCTGTTGATCATCGTCTATGTCGGCGCGGTCGCGGTGCTGTTCCTCTTCGTGGTGATGATGCTCGACATCGATTTCGCCAAGCTCAAGGGCGAGATGGCGCGATATTTCCCGATTGCAAGCGTTATCGGGTTGGTGCTGCTGATGCAGATGGCGCTTCTTTTCGGCACTTGGCAGGAGGCTGAGGCCGCGCGCGATCTGCGCCAGGCGCCAACGCCTGAACTGGCCGAGATGCACAACACCAAGGCTTTGGGCATGATCATTTATGATCAGTATTTCCTGCTGTTTCAGGTCGCTGGCCTGATCCTGCTGGTGGCCATGATCGGGGCGATCGTGCTGACTCTGCGCCACCGCAAGGATGTCAAGCGTCAGGATGTGGTCGCGCAGATGCACCGCGACCCGGCCAAGGCGATGGAATTGAAAGACGTGAAACCGGGGCAGGGGCTGGGCTGAGCCACCTGCTGCGGCACCAAGGCGGGCGCAAGACTTCCGCCAGAAATGGAACGAGGGAACCGGAATGGTTGGACTGGAACATTACCTGACAGTGGCGGCTGCCCTGTTCGTGATCGGCATTTTCGGGATTTTCCTGAACCGCAAGAATATCATCATCATCCTGATGTCGATCGAATTGATCCTCTTGTCGGTCAATATCAACCTCGTGGCCTTTTCCAGCTTCCTGAATGATCTGGTCGGGCAGGTGTTCACCATGTTCATCCTGACCGTGGCCGCCGCCGAGGCGGCGATCGGGCTGGCCATTCTGGTCTGTTTCTTCCGCAATCGGGGCACCATTGATGTCGAAGACGTCAATGTGATGAAAGGCTGAGGCGATGGCAGTAACTGTACTTCTGGCCCCTCTGCTGGGCGCGATCATCGCAGGGCTGTTCTGGCGCGTGATCGGTGAGAGACCAGCGCAGATCGTGGCGACGGCGCTCTTGTTCCTGTCGGCCTTCCTGTCCTGGGTGATCTTCCTGACGCATGACGGCTCGGTGCAACAGATCACGCTGATGCGCTGGATCGACAGCGGCACGCTGGTCGGTGACTGGGCGATCCGGCTCGATCGGCTGACGGCGGTGATGCTGATCGTGATCACCACGGTCTCGGCGCTCGTGCACCTGTATTCCTTCGGCTACATGGCGCATGACGACAATTTCCGCGAGGGCGAGAGCTATCGCCCGCGCTTCTTCGCCTATCTGTCGCTCTTCACATTCGCTATGCTGATGCTGGTGACCGCCGACAACCTCGTGCAGCTCTTTTTCGGCTGGGAGGGCGTGGGCCTCGCCTCGTATCTGCTGATCGGCTTCTATTTCCGCAAGCAATCGGCGGGGGCGGCGGCGATGAAGGCCTTCATCGTCAACCGGGTCGGCGATATGGGGCTGATCCTGGCGCTGATGGTGATCTATTTTCTGGTCGACTCGATCCAGTATGACGATCTCTTTGCCGCCGTGCCAACGCTGGCAGAGACCACCGTCACCTTCCTCTGGACCGACTGGAATGCCGCCAATCTGATTGCCTTCCTGCTGTTCGTGGGCGCGATGGGCAAATCGGCGCAGCTCTTCCTGCACACCTGGTTGCCCGATGCAATGGAAGGCCCGACACCCGTCTCGGCGCTGATCCACGCGGCAACCATGGTCACGGCGGGCGTGTTCCTTGTTGCGCGCATGTCGCCGCTGATGGAATACACCCCGCAGGTGATGGCCTTTGTCGTCTTTATCGGGGCGATGACCGCGTTCTTTGCCGCGACTGTTGGTCTGGTGCAGAACGACATCAAGCGCGTGATCGCCTATTCCACCTGTTCGCAGCTTGGTTTCATGTTCGTCGCGGCCGGTGTGGGGGTCTATTCGGTCGCCATGTTCCACCTGCTGACGCATGCCTTCTTCAAGGCGATGCTCTTTCTTGGCGCGGGCTCGGTGATCCACGGCATGCATCATGAACAGGACATGCGGAATTATGGCGGGCTGAAGGACAAACTTCCCTATACCTTCTGGGCCATGTTGATCGGCACGCTGGCGATTACCGGCGTGGGTATTCCGCTGACGATGATCGGCTTTGCCGGGTTCGTTTCCAAGGATGCGATCATCGAGTCGGTCTTTGCCTCGGGCACAACCTATGCCTTCTGGATCCTCGTGATCGCGGCGCTGATGACCAGCTTCTATAGCTGGCGGCTGATGTTCCTGACCTTCTGGGGCGAGGCGCGGGGCGACAAGCACACCCATGAGCACGCGCATGAAAGTCCGCAGACCATGCTGATCCCGCTGGCAGTGCTGGCCGTGGGCTCGGTGCTCGCGGGGATGGTCTGGTATGGCCCGTTCTTCGGCTCTACCGAACAGGTCGCCGAATGGTTCGGCCCCGCGATCTACATGGCCGAGGGCAACAACCTGATCACCGAGGCGCATTACGTGCCCGCCTGGGTCGCAGTCTCACCCTTCATCGCCATGCTGATCGGGCTGGGGCTGGCCTATCAGTTCTACATTCGCGACACCTCGCTGCCCAAGCGGCTGGCCGAGACTTTCCCCGGCGCGTATCAGTTCCTGCTCAACAAGTGGTATTTCGACGAGATTTTCGACTTCCTCTTCGTGCGTCCGACCATGTTTGTCGGTCGCTTCCTTTGGAAGAAGGGCGACGGGGCGACGATTGACGGGGGCATCAACGGGCTGGCGATGGGGGTCATTCCCTTCTTCACCCGCCTCGCCGGTCGGGCGCAGTCCGGGTATGTCTTCCACTATGCCTTTGCCATGGTTCTGGGGATTGTCGTCATCGTCACCTTTGTCACGCTGGCAGGAGGGTCCAACTGATGCTGAACCTTCTGTCCATCATCACCTTCACCCCGGCCATCGCAGCAGCGATCCTCGCGATCTTCCTGCGCGGCGAGGATGAGGCCGCGCAGAACAATGCCAAATGGGTGGCGCTGGTCGCGACTTTGGCGACCTTCGCGGCCTCGCTGATCATGCTGATCGGGTTTGACCCGCAGGACACGGGCTTCCAGTTCGTCGAAGAGCATGACTGGATCATGGGCTTCACCTACAAGATGGGGGTGGACGGCATCTCGATCCTGTTCGTGATGCTGACGACGGCACTTATGCCCATCACCATCGGGGCCTGCTGGAATGTCACCCACCGGGTGAAGGAATACATGATCGCCTTTCTGGTGCTGGAAACGCTGATGATCGGCGTGTTCACCGCGCTCGATCTGGTGCTGTTCTACCTGTTCTTCGAGGCCGGGTTGATCCCGATGTTCCTGATCATCGGTATCTGGGGCGGCAAGGACCGGATTTATGCGGCCTTCAAGTTCTTCCTCTACACCTTCCTCGGCTCGGTGCTGATGCTGGTCGCGATGATCGCGATGTATGTGGATGCGGGCACGACCGATATCCCGACGCTGCTCACGCACCAGTTCAGCACGGAAACGATCAGCCTCGCAGGCTGGCAGATCATCGGGGGCATGCAGTCGCTCTTGTTCCTCGCCTTCTTCGCGAGCTTCGCGGTCAAGATGCCGATGTGGCCAGTGCATACCTGGCTACCCGATGCGCACGTTCAGGCGCCGACCGCCGGCTCGGTCATTCTGGCGGCCGTGCTGTTGAAGATGGGGGGCTATGGCTTCCTGCGCTTCTCGCTGCCGATGTTCCCGGTCGCCTCGGACATTTTCGCGCCGCTCGTGCTGTGGCTCTCGGCGATTGCGATTGTCTACACAAGCCTCGTCGCGCTTATGCAGGACGACATGAAGAAGCTGATCGCCTATTCCTCGGTGGCGCATATGGGCTTTGTCACCATGGGCATCTTTGCCGCCAATCAGCAGGGGCTGGATGGCGCGATCTTCCAGATGATCAGCCACGGCTTCATCTCGGGCGCGCTCTTCCTCGCCGTCGGCGTGATCTATGACCGAATGCATACGCGTGAGATCGTGGCCTATGGCGGGCTCATCAACCGGATGCCGGTCTATGCGGCAGTGTTCCTGCTCTTTACCATGGCCAATGTCGGCCTGCCCGGCACCAGCGGGTTCGTGGGTGAGTTCCTTACTTTCCTCGGCGTGTTCCAAGTCAACACATGGGTCGCCTTCTTCGCCGCGACGGGTGTGATCCTCTCGGCGGCCTATGCACTGTGGCTGTTCCGTCGCGTGGTGATGGGCGATCTGATCAAGGCGTCGCTCAAGTCGATCACGGATATGGACCGGCGCGAAAAGACCCTGATGGCGCCGCTGGTGGTGATGACGCTGCTGCTTGGCGTCTATCCCGCACTTGTCACCGATATTATCGGCCCCTCGGTCACCGCATTGGTCGATGGGCATGCGCTGGCGTTGCAGGCCCATGAGGCCGCGTCCCAGATGGCACAGAACTGAAAGGTCCCGCGATGATCGCTGCAGATCTCTACACGGCGCTTCCCGAGATTGTCCTCGCGCTCTTTGCCATGGCCGCGCTGATGGTCGGTGTCTATGGCGGCAAGGACAAGCTGGCCGAACCGATCCTCTGGGCCACGGCGGCGCTGATGGTGATGCTCGCGCTGTTCGTGGGCTCCAAGGGGCTCGAGACGCGAGATGCGTTCAACGGCATGTATCTGTCGGATGCGTTTTCGCATTTCTCCAAGATGGTGATCCTGCTCTCGGCGGCGGTGGTAATGGTCATGGGCCAGAGCTACATGGTCGCGCGGGGGCTCTTGCGGTTCGAATATCCGATCCTGATCGCGCTTTCGGTCGTGGGCATGATGCTGATGGTTTCCTCGGGCGACCTGATCGCGCTCTACATGGGGCTCGAGCTGCAATCGCTGGCGCTCTATGTCGTCGCCACCATGAACCGCGACTCGGTGCGCTCGACCGAGGCCGGGTTGAAATACTTCATCCTTGGTGCATTGGCCTCGGGCCTGCTGCTTTATGGGGCGTCGCTCACTTATGGCTATGCCGGCACAACGCTGTTCGCAGGCATCATATCGACCATCTCGGAAGACGGCATGTCGATCGGCCTCTTGATGGGTCTCGCCTTCATGCTGGCCGGGCTCGCCTTCAAGGTCTCGGCCGTGCCGTTCCATATGTGGACACCCGACGTTTATGAGGGCGCACCGACCCCGGTGACGGCGTTTTTCTCCACCGCGCCCAAGGTGGCCGCGATGGCACTGATCGCGCGCGTGGTGCATGAGGCCTTTGGCGTGGTGCCGGGTGACTGGTCGCAGATCATCGCCTTCCTCGCAGTGGCTTCGATGTTCGTGGGCGCCATTGCCGCTATCGGACAGCGCGACATCAAGCGGCTGATGGCCTATTCCTCGATCTCGCATATGGGTTTCGCGCTGGTGGGTCTCGCCGCTGGCACGGCACAGGGCGTGCAGGGGATGCTGGTCTATCTGGCGATCTATGTGACCATGAATATCGGTGTCTTCGCCTTCATCCTGACCATGTCGCGCGATGGCAAGGCGGTGACCGATATCGACAGCCTGCGCCAGTATTCCAACGCCGAGCCGTTGCGCGCGCTTGCCCTTCTGGTGTTGATGTTCTCGCTTGCGGGCGTGCCACCGCTGGTGGGCTTCTTCGGCAAGTTCTATGTGCTCTGGGCCGCTGTTCAGGCCGGGCTGACATGGTTGGCGGTGGCCGGGGTGATCGCCTCGGTGATCGGGGCATTCTATTACCTGCGCATCGTTTATTACATGTATTTCGGTGAAGAGACCGACCCGCTCGACCGCGTGGCCGCCCCCGTGCAGGGCACGCTGCTGGTGGTTTCGGCGGCGATCATGGTGCTGGGCGTGATCAACCTCTTCGGGATTGAGGGTCTGGCAGCATTGGCGGCAGAAGCCCTTGTCAACTGAGTGGCCTGCGGGCGTCGGGCGGGTTGTCCTGCCCGAGATCGACAGCACCAATGCCGAGGCTCAGCGCCGGGCGGCTTCTTACGCGGGGCCGGTCTGGATACTGGCGTTGCGCCAGGTCGCGGGTCGCGGGCGGCGAGGCCGGGCGTGGCAGGACCCGGCTGGCAATTTCGCCGCCACCTATCTCACCCGCCCCGAGGGGCCGCTCGATCAGGTCGCACTGCGCTCATTCGTCGCCGCGCTCGCGCTGCACGAGACATTGGTGCAGGTGACAGGGCGGCCCGAGGCATTTGCGCTCAAATGGCCCAATGATGTGCTGCTCAACGGGGGCAAGCTGGCGGGCATCCTGCTTGAGAGCCTCGGGCACAAGGGGGGTGTCGGGCATCTGGCCATCGGCATCGGGGTGAACCTGCGCGAGGCGCCCGAGGCCGAGCCGGGCGCTGTGCCGCCGGTGAGCCTGATGGGTGAGACGGGCTGCGCGGTCACGCCGGAAGAGTTCCTCGACCTGCTCGCCCCTGCCTATGCCCGATGGGAGACGCAGCTCGTGACCTATGGCTTCGCGCCGATCCGCACTGCATGGCTTGACCGCGCCGCGCGTCTGGGCGCAGAGATCACGGCGCGCACCCAGCATGAGGAACAGACCGGCACATTCGAGGGGATCGACACCACAGGTGCGCTGGTGCTGCGCACCAGCGCGGGTCGGCGCAGCATCCCGGCGGCGGATGTGTTTTTTTCCTGAGGGGGGCGGGATGCTTCTGACCATCGATTGCGGCAATACCAATACCATATTCGCGATCTGGGACGGGACCGAGTTCGTCGCGACCTGGCGCACCTCGACTGAGGTCACGCGCACGGCGGATCAGTATTTCGTCTGGCTGTCGAGCCTTATGGACCTGACCGGGATTTACGCTGATATCACTGAGGTCATCATATCATCGACCGTGCCGCGCGTGGTGTTCAATCTGCGTGTGCTCTGTGATCGCTATTTCAAGACGCGTCCCCTCGTGGTGGGCAAGCCCGATTGCCTGCTGCCTGTGGCGCCGCGCGTCGAGCAGGGCGTGCGACCCGGTCCCGACCGGCTGGCCAATGCGGTCAGCGCCTTTGACCGACATGGCGGTGATGTGGTGGTGGTGGATTTCGGCACGGCCACGAATTTCGATGTGGTGGCCGAGGATGGCGCCTATGTCGGTGGTGTGATCGCACCGGGGGTGAACCTGTCGCTGCAGGCACTCCATCAGGGAGCGGCGGCGCTGCCGCATGTCGATATCTCGCAGCCCGAGAAGGTGATCGGCACCGACACGGTCGCCTGCATCCAGTCAGGCGTGTTCTGGGGCTATATCGGGCTGGTCGAGGGGATCACGGCGCGGATAAAGGCCGAATATGGCCGCCCGATGACCGTGATCGGCACCGGCGGGCTCGCGCCGCTCTTTGCGCAGGCCGAGAACCTGTTTGACTCGGTCGAGGATGATCTGACATTGCATGGCCTTCGCGTTATCCACGACTATAACCGGATGGCAGGGGGCGAACGCTAGATGACGGATAACAACTGATGACAGAAGGCAGCATGCAGGCATGAGCAAGGAACGGCTGATCTATCTTCCCCTCGGGGGGGCAGGCGAAGTGGGCATGAATGCCTATGTCTTCGGCTATGGGCCAAAGGGGCGCGAGCGGCTGATCCTAGTGGATCTGGGCGTGACCTTTTCGGATATGGATTCCTCGCCGGGGGTGGATCTGATCATGCCCGATCTGCGCTGGCTGGAAGAACGGCGCGACCGGTTGGAGGCGATCATCATCACCCATGCGCATGAGGACCATGTCGGCGCATTGGGCCAGATGTGGGACCGTCTGCGGGTGCCGGTCTATGCACGCGACTTCACCGCGCGCATCGCCCGGCTGAAGATGCAGGATGCAGGCCAAGACCCGGAACAGGTGATCACGGTGGACAAGGCGCCCGAAGCGCTCGATCTCGGCCCCTTCCGGGTGCAGTTCTTTCCGGTGGCGCATTCGCTGCCCGAAGCCTCGGGGCTGATCATCGACACGCCTGCAGGCCGTGTGGTGCATTCGGGCGATTTCAAATCCGACCTGACACCGGGCGTGGGCGAGGCGCATGACCCGAAACTCTTGGGCGATATCGGCAAGACCGGGGTCAAGGTGCTGCTCTGTGACAGCACCAATGTCATGAAC
Organism: Paracoccaceae bacterium; assembly: GCA_007134865.1. Classification (GTDB taxonomy): domain Bacteria; phylum Pseudomonadota; class Alphaproteobacteria; order Rhodobacterales; family Rhodobacteraceae; genus Roseinatronobacter. The sequence continues at coordinate 15,522 of SLJW01000095.1, forward strand.
CCCGCGCCGGGGCGATCCGAGGCGACACTGGTCGAGCCGATCACCGATCTGATGCGCAATGCCAAGGGGATGGTGGTCGCGACGACCTTCGCCTCGAATGTGGCGCGTCTGCGCACGCTGGCCATGGCCGCGCAAGAGGCCGGGCGCTCGGTCTGCGTGATGGGCCGCGCCATGCTGCGCATGATCCAGGTTGCGACCGAGGCGGGCATCCTGAAGGATTTCCCCTCGACGATCAGCCCCGAGGCCGCGAAGGACATCCCGCGCGAGAACCTGCTGCTGATCGTGACCGGCAGCCAGGGCGAGCGGCGCGCGGCCTCGGCGCAGCTTGCGCGCGGTACCTATATGGGCATGCAGATGAAAGAGGGCGATACCTTCCTGTTTTCCTCGATGACCATTCCGGGCAATGAGCGCGAGGTCGGGCGCGTGGTCAACGGGCTCTCGGCGATGGGTGTCGATGTGCTCGACAATGCGGGGCGGCTCTATCATGTCTCGGGCCATGCCAACCGCCCCGATCTGGAAGAGATGCATGACCTGATCGCGCCCGAAATCATGATCCCGATGCATGGCGAACACCGCATGCTGCGGGAACACGCGAAGCTCGCGCTGGCGCGCGGGATGCGGGCAATGGTGGTGCCCAATGGCTCGGTCTGCGATCTGACCGACGCGGCGCCTGCGCTGGTCGATGAGGTCGAGACCGGCCGGATCTATCTGGACGGCTCGCGCCTGATCGGCGCGATGGACGGCGTGGTGCGCGACCGGTTGCGCATGGCCATGGGCGGGCATGTCTTCGTGACCGTGATCCTCGATGAAGAGAACGAGATGCTCGGTGCCCCCTGGGCCGAGATCGCGGGCTTGCGCGCCGAGGGGCGCGGGGGTGAAGGTCTCAACGAGATCATCGAGGCAGAACTGGAAGATTTCATCGCACGCGCAGGGCACAAGGTGCTGGCCGATGATGACCGGCTGACCGACGGCATGCGCCGGGTAGTGCGACAGGTGGTGATGGAAGAGATCGGCAAGAAGCCCGAGGTCACGATTGTGGTGAGCCGTCTGGTCGGGGAGTGAGCGTCCAGGTTGGTCCGGGGCGCGATCTGCGTGGGGGCTGCCGCCCCCACACCCCCGCGAGTATTTCTGGCAAGAAAATGAGACGATCAGCGCCAAAGCCAGTTGTGGCTTGCGAGCGCGCCCTGGAGTTTTGCCAGCAGCCGCAATGACGGCTTGCGCGGGAGCGGGCCGGAGGTGAGCCGCTCAAGCGCCACTTCGGGCGGGCAGGGCAGGTTTGACACTGGATCGTGATAGCGCGGATAGGCGATCAGCGCTGCATGGGCGACAGCCTCGAGGCTCGGGCGGGCCGTGCGGCGCGCAGGCGTTGGGCCAAGGTCGCGGGTGAGGCCCCAGCCCGCGTAGAAGGGCGCGCCGAGCGTGGTGACGGGCAGGCCGCGCAGCAGCGCCTCGAAGCCCATGGTGGAGGTGATGGTCCAGAGCGCATCGACCTCTGACAGCAGCCGCGCCGGATCGGCGCGCGGCAGGATCAGGTCGGCATATTGTTTTGCCTCGGTCTCGGGGATGGCGCCGGGTCGCAGGCCTGCCTCAATATCGGGATGGGGTTTGTAGAGGATCACCGCATTCGGGTTCTGGCGGCGGGTCTCTTGCAGCAGCGCAAGATTGCTGCGGATCGGGCCCGCGCCGAGGCGGATGGAGGCATCATCCTCGACCTGACCTGGCACGAGGATGCGATAGCCCTGGGGCAGGGGAGGCAGGGTGCCTGCGAGGTTGTATTTGCTGAGGTTATGGTTCGTGATTACCTCGATCAGTGCGCGGGCGCGGTCCTCGGCACCGGGGGGCAGGGGGGCGGCGATGAGCGCCTCGAGCCGCGAGGGCTGGCTGGGGTCATAGTAGATGCCCAGATCATCGGCCACGAGCGAGAGCGGTGGCGTGAGGTCTGCGCCCAACCCGCGCGAGCGCAGGAAGCCGTCCTCGATGCGGATGTTGCGGTCCGTGGCGGGGGCGGGGGCGGTGCCCCAGACGAGGCTGGGGCGGTCGGGGCCGGGAGTTTTCGAAAACCGCAAGCGCTGCCACTGGCCGAAGAAGGCCTGCAGATGCGGGCGTTTCCAGAGCCGCATGTCAAGCGCGGTGTAGCCATGGCGGTCTGCGGCCCATGCACGGGTCAGGGCCTCCAGATGGTCGAGCGTGTCCTCGAAGGCGCAGAGCCGGTCACGGCAGGGGTCGTACCATTTGGGGTAGAGCAGCATGGCCGCGGCGAAGAGTTGCGCGCGGGTCAGGCGACGGCGGCGGCGTGGGTGAGCGATGTGGTCCTCGGTCAGCCCCCATCCGGCATAGAAGGGCAGGCCGAAGACGCGGGGGCGGTGGCCAGCAAAAATCGCCTCGAAGCCGAGTTGAGAGGAGACCGTGTAGACGGCGATGGCGCCTTCGAGCAGTTCCCACGGGTTGGTGGGCGCGTCATGTAGCGTGATGTGTTCGGCTGCGGCGTCCTCGGGCAGGAATTGGCCGGGGCGGTGGCCGTTGCGCGCCTCTGGGTGGGTGCGGATCACGATACGCGCGCCGGGGAAGTCGAGTTGCGCCTGCACCAACATTTCGCGGAAGAGATGCGGTGGCAGCGGGCCATCAAGCCCACCATGGGTGAGCGAGGCATCGCCCTTGACCTGATCGATCACCAGCACATAGCCGGGGGGCGGTGGGGCAAGCGCGGGGTCATGCGCGCTGTATTTGCTGAGTCCTGATGCCTTGAGCCGTGCCATGGCGCGGCGGGCGCGCTCGAGCAGCGCATGATCGTCAAGCGGGTGAGTGGCCAGCAGTGTCTCGAGATCGGAAGGGCGTGAGGGGTCATAATGAATGCCCTGTGCGTCGATCAGCAGCCCCAGTGTCGGCTCGCCTGCGCGGCCGGGGAAGAGCGAGCGCAGGAAGGCATCCTCGATCCGCAGAAGGGTGGCACCGGTGCGGCGCGCGACCGCCTCGCCACGATGTGCGCGCGGTGCGTGGCCCCAGACAGCGATGCGCCCCTCGGGCGAGGGCCAGCCGAAGCGAAGCGGATATCCCGCCAGCCCCATGATGCGGCGGATGCGGCGTGGCTGTACACCCGGCCCGAGAAACCCGCCCGAATAGGCGTGGGTCGGGCCGGGCATCAGATCACTCGGGGCGACCCGCGCGGCGCACGGCACCGGCAGCCGTGATGGTGCCGGTCAGCGAGGCGATCTGGCGCGCCCAGAGCACGGCGGGAGCCTCGGTCACGAAGATCGTATCGCCGTCGCGCACCTTGAAGTCGCGGGCGTTGAACATGCCAGTGGGCGCGGTCAGGTCGAGCACATAGACGAAGCGGACATCAGTGGCAAACTGCCCGATGCCGAGGATTTCGGTCGCCACCTCGGGCACCTCGTCGCGGAAAATGAACACACCGGTCGGGTCGGCGCGCAACGGGTCAAGTCCGCCGACCATGGCCAGAGCATCGATGGCGGAGAGTTCGCGCGTGTCAAAGGTCATGCGGTTGGTGCTGCCTGTTGCACCCAGCACGCTGAAGGCGCGCTGGTCTTGCCGGACGAGGATACGGTCACCCCCGCGAAGCGCGATGTCGAGCCCGGGATGGGAATAGATATCCTGCAGCCAGGCGCTGTCCTGCCGTCCGCTGCGTGTGACCAGCACCTGCGCGGTCTCAAGCGGGATGCCGATGCCGCCTGCCGTCGCGATCATCGCGCTGAGGCGGTTGGATGCGCGGGTGATCGGATAGACACCCTGCGCATTAACCCCGCCTGCAACCGAGACAGTCGCGCCATCGCCTTGCGCGCGCGAGACCACGACCTGCGGGTCAGGGGTCTGCTCATCGAGCGAGCGGGTCAGGATGCGGCGCAGCGCGTCCGGAGTCTGGCCCGCGGCGCGGATGCGCCCGGCATAGGGGACAAAGATGAAGCCCGCATCATCGACCTGCAGCTCTTCGACAATGGCGTTATTCGCGCCTGCAGGCGCCAGCAGCCCCTCCGGGACATTCTCGTAGACATTGAGCCGGATCGTGTCGCCCGGACGGATCGTGTCGCCGCCCAGCAGCGCGCCGGAGCGCAGCGCGTGCGAAAAGCCGAGGGCCTCGGGTTGGTTGGCGGCACGGCTTACGCGTTTCGTCACAAGGATGATATGCGCATCGCCTGCGCGCTGTACCGAGCCCTCGAAGATCTCGGCCTTGCTTGGGCCATCGCGCGAGACGGCACAGGAAGCGAGCGCTGAAAAAGCGCCCAGCAGGGCCATACGACGGCCCATCATTATTGTTTTCGCGGTCACTGCTCGGGCTCCTGTTGAAGGATCAGCCTCTGATTTTTCCTCAAGCATACAGGCAAGAGCGGAAAACGCCAAGTGATGAAATGGCTTAGGCGTTATCGGACCATGCGCAACTGTTGCCGATGCGCCGCTTCGCCACAGATCAGCGCGGCGTAAGGATCATGCTTTGCGAGCATCATATCCACCAGATGTCGCATGAGTTGGCGTCGACCGCCCAAGGAATAGTAGCCGCCGGGCACTTGCGAGGTCTCCAGCAGGAAATGACGGTAGTCGCGATAGGCGCGGGCATCGGGGCGTTTGGGCTTCGCGAAAAACGCCTCGATTGGCTGATCCGAGACGAATTCCGGCTTGTCATAAACCGCGCGTCCGAAAATTTTCAGCGGCATACCGCGCCAGAGCACCTGTTGCGCGGCCGTGGAGTTGACCGTGACCGCCGAGCGCGCGTGGTTGAGGAGCTGCGCAAGCTTGCCGCCGCGCAGGAAATGCACTCGACCCTTCAGGCCATGCGCTTCTGTCAGTTGGCGGATGGTCTTGCGGATGGGCGCGCGCCCGTCCTCAAGCGGGTGCGCCTTGATGACAAGGTGATGGTGGCGCGGCGCACCTTTCGCGAAGCCTTCAAAGACCTTCTCCAGAAACTCGGTCTGGCTGGAAAACGGGCTATGCGCACGAAAGCTCGAGTCATGTTCGAGTTGCATCAGCACGAGGTGATAGGGGAAGCCGCCATTTCGCACGCGCCACGTCTCGATCCGCCGTTCGAGCGAGTGCAGCGGCATCAGCCATAGCCGCTTGAGGTAGAGTTTGAACTCAAGCGCGACGCTCAGATCGCGATGGGGCTGGAAACTGCGGTAGCGCCCGTTCAGCGCCATGACGCAGAAATGATAGACCGCGCCGTAGAAGATATGTTGGCGCATGTCGCCCCAATGCGCTGGCGGATCGGGCAATTCGAGGTCGCATTTCTTCAGCGCCTTGCGCATGTCGCGAAGGCTGAGATCCATGAGGGTCGAATGCCCGTTTGACCCGTCACGCTCATAAGTGACCCAATAGGGGCGCAGGTAGCCTTCCTCAAAGACATGGATGGTGAGCCCTATGTCACGGGCGATTGCGATTGCCTCTGCGTGGATGGGGCGGACATCACCATAGAGGGCCAGATCCGTGATCTGGTGGCGCGCGACACAGTCGCGAAAGAAGCCGTCCCAGGTCTTGCGGGGCTGGGTAAAGGGGATGTAACGCGCCTTGTCGCGCCAGAAAACGGAATCTCCTTTGTTGAAGCCGATCCGCCAGCATTCTGCGCCACTGGCGCGCAGCATGCGGGCCAGTCGGTTGAAAAACCACCCGTGTGGGCCCTGCAGGAACAGGAAACGCCTGTTGTCACCATTTACCGGCATGAAAGGACGTCCTTCATATGCAGTCTGCAAAATAGCAGAGTGTCTTTCCGCCTGTCTTAACATCTCACACCTTCCGGATTGGAAATATGGTAAATAATTGCGGTAAAACTATGGCCCGCTTGCCAAATCCGGGTGCTGCCGCTACCTCTGGCGCCGGGGCGACAAGGGGTGAGCTATGTTCACGGGGATCATCACGGATGTCGGCGAAGTGCGCGCGCTGGAACAGGCGGGCGATCTGCGCGCGCGGATCGGCACCGGCTATGACACGGGCGGCATCGATATCGGCGCCTCGATTGCCTCGGACGGGGTGTGCCTTACGGTCGTGGCGCTGGGGCCGGACTGGTATGAGGTGCAGGTCTCGGCCGAAACAGTGGCCAAGACCAACCTCGGTGACTGGCGCGTCGGGCGCCGGGTCAATCTGGAACGCGCGCTGAAGGTGGGCGATGAGCTGGGCGGGCATATCGTTTCTGGCCATGTCGATGGCGTGGCCGAGGTGGTGGGGCTACACCCCGAAGGCGACAGCCTGCGCGTCATGTTCCGCGCGCCCGAGGCCTTGGCGGGGTTCATTGCGCCGAAAGGATCGGTCGCGCTGAATGGCACCTCGCTGACTGTGAACGAGGTCGAGGGGGCCGAGTTCGGCATCAACCTGATCCCGCACACGCAGGCTGTCACGAACTGGGGCGATGTCGCGCTCGGTGATCGCATCAATCTCGAGATCGACACGCTGGCGCGCTATGTGGCACGGCTCAGGGAGTGGGAGCGGCGGTGAGGTGCGGCTGTTGCATGGCAAGGCCGGATCTGCGGCAGACGCGTTCCTGTTGGCCTGCGGGACTGGCGTAACTGCGGTCTTATGTAGCAAACGCACCAAGGCCGGGAAGTTCAGCGCGGCATTCATGCTTCATTGCCTAGATGCAACTGGAGTCCACCAGTTGCATCTAGATTAAGCTCTGACTTAGTTGGCAGGGGCCGACAATATTCCCGTAGTCATTTCAACTGCTTGGTTCCATAGGGCGAATCCGCCATAGGCTAGAGCAACGACCGTAAGCCCCACAAAAACGTAGTTCCAAATAATGCGCCCGGCCGCCGCTTCGGCACGTTCTGCGGCCGCCCTTACTGTGCGCAAGTCGCTATCTACAGCATCAAGCCGAGTCCTTATCACCTCGCCCTGACTTGTTAAAATATTGCCGACCTTTTCGATCCCGGCGATGACCTCTGCGAACCGAGCGTCATTCTGCGCCCGTGTTTTTTCGTCTTGGGCGTCAACGTATTCCCTCATGGTGACCTCCACGGTTCCACCACCGGACCCACCAGAACCAGACGAACTCCCACCGCTGGTGGGGTACATGGGGATAGGTTCAGCCATCTTTTTCCCCTGCATCTCCCGTTCCAGCGTCGCCGGTAGGCGGCACCTGAACGGCCAAGAATTGCTTTTCGATTCCTGCAAGCATTTCTGCTAAAACTTTGTGTAGTTGAATGGCGTCGGCTGGGTGCAATGTAACGGCCGCGCGCAAAAGCGGCGTCATTGTGTTCGGGATAAGTTCGCAGAACGCGATCCTGACCCCGGGCTGGCCAATCGTTATGTAGAACTTGTTCGCGCCTGGAGCCGGTCCGGCAAAGGCCGCAGCCAACTCGTCTTGTGTGACTTCTTGGCGAATCTTTTCCGCGTCGCTCATCCGCAACTCCCGTAACCGCAAACAGGCTACGTAAACATATAGAAAGAGTCAATTTTTCATCCTCCGCGCCGGGACCTGTGTGTACAGTGTCGCTGGTTAACGCTAGGTAATGAAGCGTACGCTCCATAGCTGGCTTCGGCCTTGGTGCGTTTGCTACATAAGACCGCGTAAGTGCCCGTGGCGGGCCTCGCGGACCGCGCCTCCGGCGGGAGTATTTGGGGCAAGATGAAAGCGGGTTTGAGCGGGTCTGCCTGCCGGGGCGGCAAATTATCTGGTGGAGCCGTTCGGGCGCTTGGCGTAGTTTGGGCGCAAGTTTGGAGCGCAGCGACTCGGACCGGATGACAGATGACTGGGAAAGCCGCGACGATATCAGCGCCCGCCGTGCGGCAGAGGCGCTTATTGTCGATGTGGACGGCTATGAGGGTCCGCTTGATCTGCTGCTGACGCTTTCGCGCGCGCAGAAGGTCGATCTTAGGCGCATTTCGGTGCTGCAACTGGCCGAGCAATATCTGGGCTTTGTCGAACAGGCGCGCGCGCTGCGGATCGAGCTGGCGGCGGATTACCTCGTCATGGCGGCCTGGCTCGCCTATCTGAAATCGCGCTTGCTGCTGCCGCCCGAACCGGGCGAGGAGGGACCATCGGGTGAGGAACTCGCGGCGCATCTGGCCTGGCAGCTTGAACGCCTGCAGGCGATGCGCGAGGCGGCAGCGCGGCTGATGGGGCGCGACCAGAAGGGTCGCGATTTCTTCGCCCGTGGCCAGCCCGAGGCCCTGGCGATCTCGCGCAAGACGCGCTTCGAGGTCGCGCTGATCGACCTGATGCGCGCCTATGCCCGGCTGCGCACGCGCGACGAATTCCGCCCCTTTGCCTTTGACCGCTCCGACATCTACCCCTATGAGGCCGCGCTGGAGCGGCTGTCGACGCTGGTGCCGGGGGCGTCCGACTGGACGGCGCTGCAGGCCTATCTGCCCGAGGGCTGGCGCGGCGCGGCCAAGCGCAAGCGCTCGGTGATTGCATCGACCTTTGCGGCTTCGCTGGAACTGGCCAAACAGGGGTCGATCGAGCTGCGCCAGACCGAGAGTTTCGCGCCGTTGCAATTGCGGCGGCGTCAGGGGCGAGCAGATGAGTGATGACCGCGAGCAGATGACGGGCGAGGCACCCGAGCGCGGGGAACCGGGTCTGTTTGCGGCCCCGCCCATGGCCGAGCAGGAGCGCATGGTCGAGGCGATCCTCTTCGCCAGCGCAGAGCCGCTGAGCGCGGCACAGCTTGCCGAGCGCCTGCCTCCGGGCTGCGACGCGACCGAGGCACTCGCGCATTTGCGCTCGCGCTATTCCGGGCGCGGGGTCAATCTGGTGCGCGTGGGCGATGCCTATGCCATGCGCACCGCGCCCGATCTGGGCTGGCTGATGCAGGCCGAACGGGTCGAGACGCGCAAGCTCTCACGCGCGGCCATCGAGACGCTGGCGATTGTCGCCTATCACCAGCCCGTCACCCGCGCCGAAATCGAGGAGATTCGCGGCGTGGCGGTCTCGCGCGGCACCATCGATCAGTTGCTGGAACTGGACTGGATCCGCCTCGGGCGGCGGCGGATGACACCGGGGCGGCCCGTGACCTTTGTCGTCACCGAAGAATTCCTCGATCATTTCGGGCTCGAGTCTGCGCGCGATCTGCCGGGGCTCAAGGAATTGCGCGAGGCGGGGCTTCTCGACAGCCGCCCGATGCCGGGGCAGCCGGGTGATGATGAAGGAGAGGGCGCCGCCACGGGTCAGAGCGAGCTTTTCGAGGATTGAACCCGGGCCCCCTTGAGGTCTACGCGGCAAGAGTCTAGGTGTTTTTGCATCACTACACATGTTCAGGGACCCCATGCCGATCCGCAACCGCTTCGCCGAAATGCTGCCCGAAATCGCCGCCTGGCGGCAGGATTTCCACGCCCATCCCGAATTGCGCTTCGAGTGCCACCGCACCGCGCATATCGTCGCCGAAAAGCTGCGCGAATTCGGTTGTGATGAGGTGGTGGAGGGGATCGGCGTGACCGGAGTCGTCGGGCTGATCCATGGCCGCACGCGGGCAGCGGGGCGTGTGATCGGCCTGCGCGCCGATATGGATGCGCTGCCGATTCATGAAGCCACTGGCAAACCCTATGCCTCAATTCACCACGGCAAGATGCATGCCTGCGGCCATGACGGGCACACGGCGATGCTGCTGGGGGCGGCGAAATACCTCTGCGAGACGCGGAATTTCGACGGCACGGTGGCGGTGATCTTCCAGCCCGCCGAAGAGGGCGGCGCTGGGGCCAAGGTCATGTGCGAGGCCGGACTGATGGAACGCTTCGGCATTCAGGAAGTTTACGCGATGCACAACCGCCCCGGCCACCCGCTGGGCGAGTTCAACATTCGCGAAGGCGCGTTCTATGCCGCCTGCGACGAGTTCCGCATCACCATCGAGGGCAAGGGCGGGCATGCGGCGAAGCCGCATGCCACGATCGATCCTGTCATGGTGTCGAGCCATCTGATCATGGCACTGCAGACCATCGCCAGTCGCAATGCCGATCCGACGCAGAATATCGTCCTGTCGGTCTGCGGCGTGCGCAGCGAGACAACGGCGTTCAACGTGATCCCGCAGCATGTGGAATTGCGCGGCACGATCCGGACCCATGATCCTGCGGTGCGTCAATTGGTCGAGCGGCGGCTGCATGCTGTGGTCGAGGCAACGGCGGCGGGGTTCGGGGCGCAGGCCGAAGTCGAGTTCGTCGAGGGCTATCCGGTGATGGTGAACCATCCCGCCGAGACCGAGATCGCCCGGCAGGTGGCCAAGGATGTGTCGGGTCAATGCCTTGAAGCCGGTTACAACATGGGCGGCGAGGATTTCTCCTATATGCTGGAAGAACGCCCCGGCGCCTATATCGTGCTCGGTGCGGGCGAGGGGGCGGGGCTGCACCACCCCGAATATGATTTCAATGACGAGATCATCCCCTATGGCTGTTCCTGGTTTGTCGGCATTGCCGAGCAGCGTTTGCGGGCCTGACGACCCTATGCCCTTGTGATACATACAGGTTTTCCAAGCGAGCGCTGCGCGAAGCGCAGCGCCCGCTTGACCTGGAAGACTGGTCTTCTGACCCTGCTGCCCGTCTGATTGAACGGATACGCAGCGCGCAGTGCGGCGCCCCGCGACTGGCTGGGTTCTGCAACACGGATCTCTCGCCATTATCGAGCGCATGGCCCCAGTTCGGCTGTGGGGTTTCGCGCGAGCTTGAAGGTATCTGACTCGTCCAGGCCGTGCTGCGCTGCGCGCAGCACGGCCATCATATCTCAGTAAATAATCATAACTTTGCAGGATCATAGCGCGCTCTGTTCATTCAGACTTGACTCCCGGCCTGTGCCGGAGTCCACTTGTGTCATGGGTCACGGGTAGCGCAACCCGCTGCCGCGTGCCCGAAGAGCTGCCGTTCATGAGCAGCGATCTGACATGGAGGAATACATGAACAAGCAACTGGCAACTGGTCTTGTCGCCCTCGGCACGATGATGGGATCGGCCGCAATGGCGCAGGAGACCTTCATCTCCATCGGCACTGGCGGGGTGACAGGGGTCTATTATCCGGCTGGTGGCGCCATCTGCCGTCTGGTCAATCGCGACCGGGCCGAGCATGGCATCCGCTGCGGGGTGGAATCGACCGGTGGGTCGATCTTCAACATCAACGCCATCCGCTCGGGCGAGCTGGAATTCGGCGTGGCGCAATCGGACTGGCAGTATCACGCCTACAACGGCACCTCGCGCTTCGAGGATGATGGCCCGTTCGAAGGTCTGCGTGCGATGTTCTCGCTGCACCCGGAGCCCTTCACTGTGGTCGCCCGCGCCGATGCCGGCATCACCAGCTTTGACGATTTGCCCGGCAAGCGCGTCAATATCGGCAACCCCGGCTCGGGCCAGCGCGGCACGATGGAAGTCGTGATGGCGGCCATGGGCTGGACCGAGGATACGTTCGGCCAAGTGACCGAACTGCCCGCCGGTGAGCAGTCGCTGGCGCTGTGCGACAACAATGTGGACGCCATCGTCTACACAGTCGGCCACCCCTCGGGCGCGATTCAGGAAGCCACGACGGCTTGCGATACGGTGCTGGTGAATGTGGACAATGACACGATCCGCGAGCTGGTCGAGGATCGTGACTATTACCGCATGGCGACCATCCCCGGCGGCATGTATCGCGGCACGGACGAGGATATCACCACCTTCGGTGTTGGCGCGACCTTCGTCACGTCGGATGCCGTGCCGGAAGAAGTCGCCTTCCAGGTGGCGCGCGCGATCTTCGAGAATCTCGACCAGTTCACCTCGCTGCACCCGGCACTGGCGAATCTCGACCCCGCGGAAATGGTCAGCGACGGCCTGTCGGCTCCGCTACATGACGGGGCGGCACGCTTCTTTACCGAAGCGGGCATGATGGACTGATTGTCTGACTTGATCTGACAGATGGCGCAGCGCGGGTACCCGCGCTGCGCCACACAGCAGGCTCGTAAAAGCCTGACAAAAAAGACATCACGATCAACGGGGGAAGGCGCATGTCCACGGCGCAAAAGCCGGAAGGCCGCAAGTTCAGCGACGAAGAGCTTCAGGACCTGGTTTCCAGCACCGATTCGGGCGCGCGCAACCCAGATAACCGGATTGTGGCGCTGCTGATCGCGGCGGTGGCCTTTCTCTGGTCGAGTTTTCAGATCTGGATCGCCGATCCGCAATTCCAGTTCGCCCAGCATATCCCCTTTGCGCGCGTCATCGGCTCGGACCAGACCCGCCCGCTGCACCTGACATTCGCGATGTTTCTGGCCTTTCTGGCCTATCCCGCCTTCAAGAATTCGCCGCGCCGCTACATCCCCTGGTATGACTGGATCCTGGCGCTCGTGGCCTCGGGCTGCGCTTTCTACGTGTTCTGGTTCTCGCGCGAGATCTCGCGCACCGCGCGCGAGGGGCGGTTGGAACAATGGGTGACGGCCGACACGCCGATCCTGAGCAATTTCGAATGGCTGTTCGGCCCGGTGATCTTTCCGCAGATCATTGTCGGGACGATCGGCCTCGTGCTGCTGCTCGAAGCCTCGCGCCGGGCGCTGGGGCCTGCGCTGACCATCGTTGGCGGTATCTTCCTTGCCTATAGCTATTTCGGGCAGGGCTGGCTGATCCCCGATCTGATCGCGCATGAGGGGCGTAGCTTCAACGCCATCATCAACACGCAATGGCTTGGCACCGAGGGTGTGTTCGGCATCCCGCTCGGGGTCTCGACGGCCTTTGTCTTCCTCTTCGTGCTGTTCGGCGCGCTTCTCGACAAGGCGGGTGCCGGCAATTACTTCATCAAGCTCGCCTTTGCCGGGCTGGGCCACCTGCGCGGCGGGCCTGCCAAGGCCGCTGTCGTTGGCTCGGGGGCGACCGGGCTGATCTCGGGCTCCTCCATCGCCAATGTGGTCACCACCGGCACCTTCACCATCCCGCTGATGAAGCGCGTGGGCTTCACCCGCGAAAAGGCGGGCGCGGTCGAGGTGTCAAGCTCGGTCAATGGACAGATCATGCCGCCAGTGATGGGCGCCGCCGCCTTTCTGATGGTCGAATTCGTCGGCATCTCCTATCTGGAAGTGATCAAGCACGCCTTCATCCCGGCAGTGATCTCCTATATCGCGCTGATCTATATCGTCCATCTGGAAGCGCTGAAGAACGGCATCCCCGCGCTGGGGCAGGGGGCGAGCCTGCTGAGGATGCTGTTCAAGGTCGCGATTGGCTTTGTCGTTGCGGGCACAGTGTTCTACGGTGTTGTAGCGGCTGTGGGTTTCCTGCGCGATGTGGCCCCGGCGATTTCCGAGCCGGTTATCATCGGGGTGATCCTTGTGATTTACCTCGCCTGTCTCTGGGTGGCCGCGCAGCGCTCGGATCTGGAACTCGACGATCCGAATGCCAAGGAAATCAAGCTGCCGGTGATGCGCGAGGTCTTCCCGACCGGGCTGCATTTCCTGCTGCCGATCCTCGTGCTGATCTGGTTCCTGATGGTCGAGCGCCAGTCACCTGCCAAATCGGCCTATTTCGCTGTCGTGACCATGCTGTTCATCATCCTGACCCAGCGCCCGATCAAGGCGATGTTCCGGGGCGAGGGCGGGTTCGTGCAGCAAGCGCGCCGCGGGGTCGAGGATCTGATTGATGGCATGATCGCAGGCGCGCGCAACATGATCGGGATCGCGGTGGCGACCGGTGCTGCCGGTGTGATCGTGGCGACAGTGACGCGCACGCCCATCGGCACGGAGCTCGCCGGGCTGGTCGAGATGCTGGCGCTGGGCAACCTGTTCCTGATGCTGCTGCTGGTGGGTCTGTTCTCGCTGATCCTGGGGCTGGGGCTACCGACAACGGCGAATTATATCGTGGTCTCGTCGCTGATGGCGACTGTGGTGGTCTCGCTTGGGGCGCAGGAAGGGCTGATCGTGCCGCTGATCGCCGCGCACCTTTTCGTCTTCTATTTCGGGCTCATGGCCGATGTCACGCCACCTGTGGGGCTTGCGAGTTTCGCGGCTTCGGCGGTCTCGGGCGGCGACCCGATCCGAACCGGCTTTCAGGCCTTTTTCTACAGTTTGCGCACGCTCGCGCTGCCCTTCCTCTTCATTTACAACCCCACGCTGATCCTCTACGGGGTCGATCTGGGCACGGTAGCGGGGCTCGCGCAGGCGGCGTTCATCTTTGTGGTGGCGACCTTTGCGATGCTGCTGTTTGCAGCCGCATCGCAAGGCTATTTCCTCGCCCGCTCGAAGATCTACGAATCCGCCGCCTTGCTGCTTGTGGCCTTCACCCTCTTCGTGCCGAATTTCTGGCTCGACCGTGTCCAGCCCGAATTCGAGCGTATGCCGGGGCTGCAATTCGAGGAGGTGCTGAGCGCGGCAGAGCCGGGCGAGGAGTTGCGCATCGAAGTGCGCGGGCCGGATTTCACGACCGGGCAGATGCGTGACCTGACACTGGTGCTGGATGTGGATGACACACCCGAGGCGCAGCGTGTGGCCGATACCGGGCTGTTCCTGATGCCCGAGGAGGACCGCATGGTGCTGGATGAGCCGATGTTCGGCTCGCCCTTCCAGCAGAGTCTTGGCGATTATGACTTCTATGGCAGCGAGCCAGTCGAGCTTGTCGCCGTCTTGCGCCCCGCCGATCGGATGCCCGAGCAGCTCTTCTACATTCCCGCTCTCCTCCTGTTGCTGGGTGTGATCCTGCTGCAGCGGCGGCGGCAGACGCAGCCAGCCTTCTGACAGCGGTGCGAGTCGTATTCGTGGTCTCGCAGCGCAAGCCGGGGGCGCAGCTCCCGGCTTGCTTGATTGCTGATCTTTGCAAATAACTCATGCGCAGCGCCTGAACCTCTGGGCCTCCACGGCCTGTGCGACAGACGCTTGTCTGGATGGCTGGCTTCCTTGGCGCGGTCAGTAAGCGACAAAGCCGGTTGCCAAAGCGCTTTGGTCGGGCGGGGGCGAAGCCGCCGCCCGCCTCCAGGACGTATCACATTGAGAGTTTTCAGGGCGCGCGCCCCTGCGGGCGCGCCTATTCTGCGCTGATCGCGTGCGAATAGCGCGGGGGCGTGTCCTGCGCCATGGGCTCGTCATCCTCGGGCGGCAGGAGTGGAAATTCTTCCTCCGGCAGGCCCTCGCGCGAGAGCAGCACGGCCACGGGCCGCGCGGCCGGGATATGCGAGCAGACGATCATCACCGCCACCATGAAGGGCACGGCCAGGAACATCCCCGGAACCCCCCAGACCGCCCCCCAGAAGGCCAGCGAGATGATGATGCCGAAAGACGAGAGCCGCAGCGTCTTGCCCATCAGCATCGGGTCGATGACATTGCCGAGCAGAAACTGCGTCATCCCTGCCAGCACGAAGATAAGCACGGCGGTTTGCGGCTCTGGCACCTGAATATAGGCGACCAGTGTCACCACCAGCGTGGCGATGATCGAGCCCACCGAGGGGATGAAATTCAGCACGAAGGTCAAGAGACCCATGGCCACGGCGAATTCGAGATTGAACACCCGCAGTAGCAGGAAGATCGCCACCCCGGTCACTGTCGAGATCAGCGCCTTGACCAGCAGGTAGTGGTTCACGCGGCGGATGATCGATCCGATGATCGCGCTGACGCGCTTGGCTTGCGTCTTGTCGGCCATCAGATTCTCGAGCTTGGTGCCGAACCAGACTCGCTCTGCAAACAGGAAACCCACGAAGAGGATGATCAGCACCACTTGGCTCAGGATCGTCCCGGCCTGGCCCGCGGCCGAGCGGAGATAGCCCGTGATCTGGATGCTGCGCACCGTCTCCAGCACTGATGCCTCGACATCTTCGCCCATCCAGGCGAACATCTGGGCAATCGCGCGTTGGGCGTCTTCAGTATAGGAGAGGGTGGTGCTCAGCACAGTGTTGATCTGCGCGATGACAAGCCCTGCAAGTGTCAACAGCCCCGAGGCGATCAGCGCCACAGCCACGATCGAGGCCAGCCAGTTGGCAATACGGAAATGCCCGATCTGCAGGCGCGAGATCGAGTTGATCGCATCCGAGGTGAGCGAGAACAGAATGATCGCGATGGCGAGTGCGATGAGGATGAATTTTGCCTGAACCAGAAGAAACAGCACCACAGCGAAGGCGATGATCCCCATCAGCCATGTCTGCAGGCGGAACTTCTCATTGAAGCTCAGCCGTGCCACAGAATTGGCGCTGGGTCTCGTCGGCTCGGACATGCGTGTTTCAGCCAGGGTTGCGCAGGTGCTCTTCTACAGTATGGGCCGAGCGTGTTGTGCAGACAAGGGCAGATGGGGTGTTTTTGATTGACAGCCCGTTTACCCGTGGTTTTTGACCATTTCAGTCGCGCAAGCGCAGAAGATAGGCCGCGATGGCCTCGCGCTCGGCAGGCTCGAGTTGCTGGAGATTGGCCACCACAGCGGCCATCGTTCCACCCACCACGTCAAACTCGGGGGTAAAACCCGTCTCGAGATAGGCGCTGATGTCGAAGGCGGTCCAGGTGAAACCCTCGCCCGCAATCGGCGGGATGCGCCCACGTCCCGAGGGGTTGGGTGCGCCCTCCATCCAGCGCGCAGTATCGAGCGCACCAAGCATATTCCGCGGCGTGTGGCATTCGGCGCAATGCGACAGCGCCTCGACCAGATAACGACCGCGCGCCTCTTCTTCGGTCAGATCATCTGTCAGGACCCACTCTTCTTGCAGGAAGAGCGTCTTCCAAAGCCCGACCGCGCGGCGGATATTGAAGGGAAAGCCGATGTCATGGTTGCGCGATGCTGTTTCATCACCCGGCAGGGTCATCATATAGGCATGCAGATCGGCGATATCCTGCGGCTCGGCGCGGATATAGGCGGTGTAGGGAAACGCCGGGTAATAATGCTGCCCCTCGGGCGAGACCCCGCGCATCACAGCCGTGATGAACTGTTCCTGCGTCCAGTCGCCAATGCCATGTTCGGGATCGGGACTGATATTGGGGGCGTAGAACGTGCCGAAATCCGAGACGAACTCGCGCCCGCCCGACATTACCAGCGGATCGGCCTCGCGTCCGGGCGCCATGTGGCAGGACCCGCACCCGGCGGCCAGAAAGACATCGCGCCCACGCTCAGGCTCACCATCGAGCCCGGCAAGCATCTCGCTGTCGAGGCCGCGCGGTGCGCTGAGCACCCAAAGCGCGCCAGCAGCAATCAGCCCGATCACGACGAGTATCAGCACCACGCGCCGCAGCATGCCGCCCCCATTCACCAAGTGACCCTGCACCTTGCGGTGCAGGGCCTTTCGCGTCAGCTTGCCTCGTCGCGATAGTCTTCATGGCAGGCCTGACAGGCGCCGCCGACAGCCATCACGCCCGCGCGCATTTCATCCAGTCCGCTGCCCGCAACACCTTGCAGGTCTTCGACAGCTTCCTGAAGGGCCACGAATTTTGAGACGAAATCATCTAGATTGTCCCAGATATCCGCATTGGCGCGGGTGCCTTCGGTGCTGGCACTGTCGGTGCCCTCGGGCCAGAGCCGCCCCTGATCGACGCGGGTCAGGTGAAACAGGTTGTCGGCTGCAGTCTGCGCCATCTCGGCATCATAATCCATCCGGCCCTGCGCCATGCCGCCCATGACGCCGAAGTTATGCGCAAAGAGCTTGAATTGCCCCTGACGCGCGGCAATGGCCGGGTCCTCATCGGCAACTGCAGGTAGTGCCAGCACTACCCCCAGCACCACGCTCGCCAATGTCCTTTTCACTGCCATCTCGTTCTCTCCTGTAAAGTTACGTCCTACAACATAATGACGTTAGCGTGACCGCGCACCATATCAAACACACGGCCGCGTGAGGCTCAGGTGAAACGCACCTTGCCGATATAAGGCAGGTTGCGGTTGCGCTGCGCATAGTCGATCCCGTAGCCGACCACGAATTCATCCGGGATCTCGAACCCGGTCCAGCTCGCCTTGATCTCGACCTCGCGGCGCGAGGGCTTGTCCAGAAGCGCGCAGACCTCCAGCCGGGCCGGGTTGCGCGCCAGCAGGATGTGCAGCACATGGTTGAGCGTGAAGCCGGTGTCGACGATATCCTCCACCAGCAGCACATCGCGCCCCTCGATCTTGCCCGAGAGGTCCTTGAGAATGCGCACCTCGCGCGACGAGGTCATGCCATCGCCATAGGACGAGGCTTCCAGAAAATCGACCTCCACCGGCAGGTCGATCTCGCGCACCAGATCGGCGATGAAGACGAAAGAGCCGCGCAAGAGCCCCACCACCACCAGCTTTTCGGTGCCCGCAAAGGCGCGGGTGATCTCTTCGGCCAGTTCCTCGACCCGCGCGGCGATCTGTTTCGCACTGATCATCTGGTCGATGACATATGGTTTCTGCGTCATTTCGGCCCCTTCATGCGGCTGCCCCTTGATTTTTCGGCCCGACTTTAGGACATAGCCGCGCAGTCTCACAAGAGCGCCCGCATGCCGAGCCACCGCGAACATCGCCATATGCCCTATACTGCGTCACAGATCTTCGATCTGGTGGCCGACGTGGCGCGTTACCCTGAGTTCCTGCCCTGGACCGCCGCTGCCCGCATCCGCTCGCGCAAACCCATCGAGGGCGGCGAGGAGATCGAGGCCGATCTGGTGATCTCCTTCAAGGTGTTCCGCGAACGCTTCGGCAGCCGCGTGCAGCTTTACCCCGAGGCCGGGCGTATCGACACGACCTATCTCGACGGCCCGTTCAAATACATGATCTCGCATTGGGAGGTGCGCGATGCCGAGGGCGGCGGCTGCATCGTTGATTTCTCGGTCGATTTCGAATTCCGCAACGCGATGCTGCAACGGCTGGTCGGCGTGGTGTTCGACCAGGCCATGCGCCGGGTGGTGGGCGCGTTCGAGGCAAGGGCGAAGGCGCTTTACGGGTAGGGCGCTTGTGGCTAGCCTGCCCGGGAAAGGGGCGGGTATGCGGGTTAAGGATATCAAGGATCGCGAGAGCCTGCAGGCATGGCTGGAGGCCCTGCCGCAGGGGACCGAGGCCGAGCGTGAAGAGGCGCGGCGCTGGGCGGTGGCGATTGCGCATCGCGCGGCGATGCGGGTGTTGCCGGTGTTCTGGGGCTGGAGCCTGAGCGCGCCCGCACGCAAACGAGAAGTGACAGCCCTACCGATATTGCGCTCCAGTTTGGTTTCCGGTGTTGCCGCAATCCGTCTAACGTCTGAAATCAACAGTGCAAACGCCTTTGCAGCAAGGGCTATTCATGTACCAAAAAATGCTCTAGCCCTTCGTCGTGCCCAGGCCTATCAGGCTTCTAACGCCGTTGAGGCCACTTCGATGGCAGCCGATGTCGCGGCTGCTTTCGATACAGCGACTTACGTTGCTAATGCCGTCGGGGCCGTTGGCTTTTCCACTACTAACTCAGCCCGAAGGTTCAAGATGGTTCGCGCCGATTGCTCCGCACTGTCGCAAAATGAAGCACTCGATCTCATGCCCCTTTGGCAGGACGAAAACCGGCTCACCCAACTCTGGGCCGACACAAGCCCGCAAATTCTCGCCCAGGGCGAGGGCTGGCGCTTCTGGGTGGACTGGTATGACAACGCCCTCCACGGCCGCCCGCAGGATGACGATCTGCTCACCAAGATCGCCCTGATCGCCTCCGAAGACTGGGACAAGGGCGCCGATCACGTCAATGCGCTGATCCGGCGGATCATCGAGCAACACCGCCTTGCCAATGAAGCGCGCGCGCTCAAGGAAGAAGTCGCGCAACTCAAACGCCAACTCGACGCCATCGAGCAACGCAGCCACAACAACCCGCCCGAACTGGTCGATTACACCATTGCCACGCGCGAACAGGTCACGATCATCTGGGCCGTGCTCGATGAGGCAGAGCAGGAACTCGAAAAGCCAGACCCTGACCCCGGCACCCTCGCGCGGGTCGGTCAGTTGCTGATCGACACAGCCAAGGCAATCGCAAGCTACTGCGCCTCGCTCGGGCATCTTGCGATGACCAGCGCCGTCAAGACTGCTGCCGCTGCAACGACCGGAATCATTATCGCCAGCCAGAGTGAACGCCTGCAAGCCTTCGGGCAAGCCCTTCTCCAGTTTGCCCGATCACTGGGAAACTGAAGCTCCCGTCATCCTGCCCCAAATCATCACCGCCCCTTGGGCCCCAGCAGGAACCACAGGATCAGCCCCACCACCGGAAAGACCAGCACCACGAGGATCCAGAGCACCTTCCGCCCCTGTGACGCGGGCGAGCCCATGATTGACACCGCCGCCCAGATCACCAGCGCCAGATGCAGGATGCCGAGAAGGCCGGAATAATTCGCATTCATGGTTTCGCCTTGCCTTTACTGCCCGAAATTGCCTTGATCGGTTCAGAAGCTTTCACACTTGCACCCCAAAGGCAAACCCATATGCCCCCGCTCCACCTCACCCTCTCCACCGACCGCACCCCGGACGAAACCTCCCGCCCCGACCCCGCCAAACGCCTCCATGGCGACCCGATCCACACGACCTGGCTCCACGAGGACCGCGCACCGCTTTACGCAGGCGTCTGGCACTCCACCCCCGGCGCATGGCGCGTCCAGTATGACGAATGGGAGTATTTCCACGTCCTCGAAGGCCACGGCACCCTGACCGATGCCGAGGGCGCCACCACCCCGCTGACCCCCGGCAGCCGCCACATCATCCGCCCCGGTTTCGCGGGCATCTTCGAGGTCACCGAACCCCTCACCAAGGATTTCGTGATCCTCACCTGAGCCCATTTTCTTGCCCCAAATACTCCCGCCGGAGGCTTCCGCCCTCTCGACACCACCCCCCGCCCGCGCTAACCCCCAAACATGACCCCCGACCAGATCCCCATTCGCGGCACGCTCACCGCCCAGAAACCCCTCGACAGCCTGACATGGCTGCGCGTGGGCGGGCCCGCCGACTGGCTGTTCCAGCCCGCGGATGAGGATGACCTCGCGAGCTTCCTCAAGGCGCTGGACCCGGTGATCCCCGTATTCCCCATGGGCGTCGGCTCGAACCTGATCGTGCGCGACGGGGGCTTGCGCGGGGTGGTGATCCGGCTCGGGCGCGGTTTCAACGCCATCGAAATCACCGACACGATCCGCGCTGGTGCCGCCGCGCTCGATGCCCATGTCGCCCGCAAGGCCGCCGATGCCGGGCGCGATCTGACCTTTCTGCGCACGATCCCCGGCAGTATCGGCGGGGCGGTGCGGATGAATGCGGGCTGCTACGGCACCTATGTCGCCGATCATCTGATCGAGATCACCGCCATCGACCGGCAGGGCGTGCGCCACCAGATACCTGCCAGCGCGCTCAACCTGCGCTACCGCCAGTCCGATCTGCCCGAGGGCATGGTCATCACTGCGGCCCGGCTCCACGCGCCCGAGGCCGACCCGGCAGAGCTTCATGCCCGGATGGAAGACCAGCTCGCGCGCCGCGACGCGACCCAGCCCACCAAGGAACGCAGCGCGGGCTCGACCTTTCGCAACCCGGCGGGGTTTTCCTCGACGGGCCGGGCCGATGACAGCCATGAGTTGAAGGCGTGGAAGGTGATCGAGGAGGCGGGGCTCAGGGGCGCGCGGCTGGGTGGGGCGCAGATGTCACCCAAACACCCGAATTTCCTGATCAATGCAGGTGGGGCCACAGCGACTCACCTCGAGGCGCTGGGCGAGGAAGTGCGAAAAAGGGTTTTGCAAGCGCGCGGGATTTCGCTACAGTGGGAAATCATGCGGGTTGGCGACACACTGTCCGACGCGCAGGTGCCTGAAATCGAACTCGACAATATCGAAGGCGACACGGGCGAAGCAGAATAGCCCCGGCAAACGGGGCAAACGGGCCACAAAGGTCCAGAGGCAGTGGGAATGGGCATGTCGAGCAGGGCAGCCCCCCGGATATGTGTGCTCAAGGGCGGACTCTCGGCTGAACGCGAGGTCTCGCTGTCCACGGGGCACGAATGCGCGAAAGCGCTGCGGGTGGCGGGTTATGAGGTGATCGAACTGGATGCGCGCGGCGATGTCGTGCAGCGTCTGGTCGAGATCGCGCCCGATATCGTGTTCAATGCATTGCATGGCCGCTTTGGCGAGGATGGCTGTATTCAGGGCATCCTCGAATGGCTGCGTATCCCCTATACGCATTCGGGAGTGCTGGCCTCGGCGCTGGCGATGGACAAGGCGCGCTCGAAGGCGGCCTTTGTCGAGGCGGGCCTGCCTGTGGTGACAAGCCTGATTGCAGCCAAAGAGGATGTGATGGCGGGCCACCTGATGGACCCGCCCTATGTCGTGAAGCCGAACAACGAAGGGTCGTCCGTCGGGGTCTATCTGGTGCATGAGGCCGCGAACGGCCCGCCCCGGCTTGACGCCGATATGCCCGCGCAGGTGATGGTCGAGGCCTATGCGCCGGGGCGCGAACTGACCACCACCGTGATGGGCGACCGCGCGCTGACCGTGACCGATATCGTCACCGAGGGCTGGTATGATTACGAGGCGAAATACACCCCCGGCGGTTCGCGCCATCTGCTGCCCGCCGAGATACCGCAAGAGATTTTCGACGCCTGCCTCGATTACGCGCTGCGCGCGCATCGCGCGCTGGGCTGTCAGGGTGTCTCGCGCACTGATTACCGCTGGGACGAGGCGCGTGGGCTTGATGGGCTGATCCTGCTCGAAACCAATACCCAGCCCGGCATGACGCCCACCTCGCTCTCGCCCGAACAGGCCGCGCATTGCGGCATCAGCTTTTCCGATTTCTGCCGCTGGATCGTGGAGGATGCCTCATGCGACCGGTAGCGCCTCTCGACCAGCCGCAGGACCCCTGTTTCACACGCGGCGAGGATCGCGACGCGGATGCGCCGGTCTCGGCGCTCACCGATGCGGGCAGCTTTTGGGACCATCTCGGCGCAACGAGGGCCGAGGAATATGCGACCGAGGACATCCTGCCCGGCGTGCCTGCGCCCTTGCTCCAGCCGACGCCGGAGCCTGTCATCCCGCCATTGAGCGATATGCCCGACACGACATCGGCCAGTCTCACTGATCTGTTGCAGGCGCATGATCTGGAGTTCAGTGAGACCCCGGTCGAGGACCTCGCCACAGGCATGACGAGCCCGGTTGCGCTGAACGCGGGCGAGGGTCTGGACCTGGACGAGGCGCATCTGCCGCCAGTCGCCCCGTTCGCCTCTGACCTGTCTCTGACGCCCGCGCGCAAACAGCGCTTGGCATCGCTGCGTTGGGGCGCTGCGCGCTCTGGGACCAGCCGCCTGGGCTACCGGCTGCAACGTATCTGGCTGACACCGGTCTACCGCGCTGCGCTGAAGCTCGGCACACCAATCCTCGTGGTCGCCCTGGCGGCTGGCGCGTTCTTCAGTGACGAGGCGCGGCGCAGTGCTGTTCTCGAGGCGGTCGAGACGACGCGAATGGCCTTTATCGAGCGCCCGGAATTCATGGTGACTGACCTGAAACTGCCCGAAGTCACGCCCGAACTGGAAGTGGCGCTGACCGAAAAGCTCGACCTGTCGCTGCCGCAATCCTCTTTCATGCTCGATTTGGATGCGTTGCGCGTGCAAGTCGAAGAACTCGATTGGGTGCGTTCGGCTGATCTGCGCCTGATGGCCGAGGGGGTTTTGTCCGTCACGATCACCGAGCGCGTGCCCGCACTTCTCTGGCGTTCGGGCGAGGGGCTGGAATTGCTCGATACCGAAGGGGTGCGGGTCGCTTTTGTCACTCATCGCGGGGCGCGCCCCGATCTGCCGCTGATCGCCGGGCTTGGCGCTGATGGCCATGTCGCCGACGCGATGGAACTCCTTGACGCAGCATCGCCGCTTGGCGAGCGCGTGCGCGGCTTGGTGCGCGTGGGCGAGAGGCGCTGGGATGTGGTGCTTGATCGTGACCAGCGCATCAAACTGCCCGAGCGTGGCGCGCTGGCGGCGCTGGAGCGTGTGATCGCGCTCGAGCATGCGCAGGACCTTCTGGCACGCGACCTGATCATTGCCGACATGCGCAACCCGACCCGCCCGGTTCTTCAGATCAGCGCAGGGGCGATGGACACCCTGCGCGACATTCGTTCTCAGACGAGGGAGTAATCCAGCATGCTTGACCCCTATGCCTCTCAGCGTGCCATGCGGCAGTTTCGCCGTGTTGCCATGCAGCGCGGTGTCATCGCGGTGCTTGATATCGGTACCTACAAGATCGCGGCGCTGGTCCTGAAACTCGACCCCGAACAGGTTGCGCCGCGCCATCCCGGCATCGGCAATATGGCGGGGCAGGCCGGGTTTCGCGTGATCGGGGCAGGCACCACGCGCTCGCGCGGGGTGCGCTTCGGCGAAGTGTCAGCCATGGCCGAGACCGAAAGCGCCATCCGCACCGCACTTCAGGCCGCGCAGAAGATGGCACAGACGCGGGTGGATCATGTCATCGTGTCGCTGGCGGGGGGTAATCTGCGGTCGTATGGGCTGGCGGGCGAGGTCGAGATCGATGGCGACACCGTGGCCGAGAATGACATCGCCCGCGTGATGGCCGCCGCCGAGATGCCGGATTTCGGGCATAATCGCGATGTGCTCCATGCCCAGCCGATCAATTTCGCGCTCGACCATCGCACCGGGCTGTCGGATCCGCGCGGCCAGATCGGGCGCAGGCTGGCTTGTGACATGCATCTGGTGACGGTCGATTCCAGCCTGATCCAGAACATCTGCAACTGTCTCAGGCGCTGCGATGTCGAGTTGTCGGGGATCGTGGCGAGCGCTTATGCCTCGGGCATGGCCGCGCTGGTCGAGGACGAGCAGGAACTGGGCGCGGCCTGCATCGATCTGGGGGCAGGCTCCACAAGCCTTTCGGTCTTTATCAAGAAACACATGATCTACGCCGACACAGTGCGCATGGGTGGCGCGCATGTGACCTCGGATATTTCCAAGGGCTTGCAGATCGATTTCGGCATGGCCGAGCGGATCAAGACCGTGCATGGCGGGGTGCAGGCGACCTCGATGGACGATCGCGAGATGATCGAGTTGTCGGGCGACTCCGGCGATTGGGACAAGGACCGCCGCCGCGTCAGTCGGGCCGAACTGATCGGGATCATGCGGCCGCGGATCGAAGAAATTCTTGAGGAAGCGCGGGCGCGCCTCGACTCTGCCGGGTTCAACCATCTGCCCAGCCAGCAGGTCGTGCTTACAGGCGGTGCGGCGCAGGTGCCAGGGGTCGACGGTCTGGCAGCGCGCATCTTCGGCCAGCAAGTGCGGTTGGGTCGCCCTGTGCGCGTGCGCGGACTACCGCAGGCAGCGTCCGGCCCGGCCTTTGCCTGCGCCGTCGGTCTGAGCCTTCTGGCCACGCATCCTCAGGATGAGTGGTGGGACTTCGATTTGCCGGTCGAAAGCTACCCTGCGCGCTCGCTCAAGCGGGCTGTAAAGTGGTTTCGTGACAACTGGTAACCGCAAAATCTGCCGAGCATGTGGAGACTCGGCAGAGAATTGGAATTTTTTTGCCACATTTTGTGTAAAATCATGACTTTTTTGATGACCTGCCGCGCCAAGCCCTGTAGGATTTCAGGAAAAATCAGGCTAACGGCGCGAAAAACGGGTTAAGGCGTCAGTCACAACGAGAGGCGGAGCGAGCAATGGCACTGAATTTCACTGAGACAAATCGGCACGAAGAGCTTGCACCCCGGATTACCGTCTTTGGTATCGGTGGGGCTGGCGGGAATGCGGTCAACAACATGATCGAGAAGCAACTCGAAGGTGTTGACTTCGTGGTCGCCAATACCGATGCACAGGCGCTGCAGCAAAGCCGCGCGCCCGGTCGCGTGCAGATGGGCGTGAAAATCACCGAAGGACTTGGCGCAGGCGCGCGGCCTTCGGTCGGCTCGGCCGCTGCCGAAGAGACGATCGAAGAGATCATCGACCATCTCGCGGGCTCGCATATGTGCTTCATCACCGCTGGTATGGGGGGTGGCACCGGCACGGGCGCCGCCCCGATCATCGCCCAGGCGGCGCGCGAATTGGGCGTCTTGACCGTCGGTGTCGTGACCAAGCCGTTCCAGTTCGAGGGTGTGAAGCGCATGCGCCAGGCCGAAGAAGGGGTCGAGGCGCTGCAGAAAGTGGTCGATACGCTGATCATCATCCCCAACCAGAACCTGTTCCGGTTGGCTAATGAAAAGACGACCTTCACCGAAGCCTTCGCGCTGGCGGATGACGTGCTCTATCAGGGCGTAAAGGGTGTGACCGACCTGATGGTGCGCCCCGGTCTGATCAATCTCGATTTCGCCGATGTGCGCGCGGTAATGGACGAGATGGGCAAGGCCATGATGGGGACGGGCGAGTCGACCGGCGAAGACCGCGCCATCCAGGCCGCCGAGAAGGCCATCGCGAACCCGCTGCTGGACGAGATCAGCCTGCACGGCGCGCGCGGTGTGCTGATCAACATCACTGGCGGTTACGATCTGACGCTGTTCGAGCTTGATGAAGCTGCCAATCGCATCCGCGAGAAGGTCGACCCCGAGGCGAATATCATTGTCGGCTCGACGCTCGATCCCTCTATGGAAGGCGTTCTGCGCGTGTCGGTCGTTGCGACCGGTATCGATGTCGAGCCCAATACCGAGGTGCAGGACATCCCGCGCCGGTCCATGGTCGAGCCCGTGCGCCCAACAGTTGCCGAGCGGCCTGCGCCCGCTCCGACACCTTCTCCGGCCCCACAGCCCGCTGTGGCGCGCGAGCCGGCTGTGGCGCGCGAGCCCGAACAACAGACCCTGTTCGAACAGCAGCGCCCGGCAGCCCCGGTGCATGAGGAGCCCGAGTATGACCGCCGGCCCGCAGCCGCGGAGCCGATGCCGCGCTTTGCCAGCACCCGCTCGGAGCCTGTGCAGGATGAAACCTTCAACAGCGACGAGGGTTTTGCCGATCATGCCGCCTCAGCACAGGGAGGGCATTCCCACAGCCCCGAGGCCAGCTTTACTGCACCACGCCGCCCGAAGGCCGGAACGCCGTCGCGTGAGGCTCTGTTGCGGCTGGAGCAGGCGGTTGCCAAGGCGCCCGAGCATGGCTACCGGCGCCCGCCAAGCCGCCCGGCGCATGAGCCTGCGGAAGAGCGTTCGCCCGAGAAAGGGTCGCGGTTCGGCCTTGGATCGCTGATCAACCGCATGGCAGGGCATGGCTCCGAGCCCGCAGCGCCGCAGCGTCGCGTGACTCCGCAGGTGACGCAATATGACGAGGACCCGGCGCCGTCGGCATCGGATGAGCGGATCGAGATCCCGGCCTTCCTGCGCCGGCAGGCGAACTGAACGCCGCCGCGCACCAGAGTTTCCGAGGCAAGCGACAGACGCTCGCTGAAGACTGCGCCCAAACCCGGCCATTTTGGCCGGGTTTGTTGCATCTTGCGCGCTCTTCGTTTTGTCCCGGCCTTGTACTGGATTGATGCTGCGCACGCGCATAGACTGCAGGCGAGTCACTCAAGGGGGAATACATGGACAGCATTGTCATTCTGGGCGGAGCGCGCACTGCAATCGGCACGTTCGGCGGCAGCCTGGCGGGAACACCGCCGATCGATCTTGCAACGCTGGTCTCGAAAGAGGCCATGTCGCGCGCCGGGGTGGCGCCCGATCAAATCGGGACCACAGTATTCGGCACCGTGATCGCGACTGAGCCTGCCGATATGTATCTGTCGCGCCGCGCTGCCGTTGGCGCGGGTGTGCCCGATACGGTGCCTGCGATGAATGTGAACCGGCTCTGTGGCTCTGGTGTGCAGGCCATTGTTTCGGGCACGCAGGCGCTTGCGATGGGTGACGCCGATTTCGCGCTGGTGGGCGGGGCCGAGGGCATGAGCAGGTCGCCCTATGCGATGCAGGCCGCGCGCTTCGGCCAGAAGATGGGCGATGCGCGCGTCACCGACATGATGGTCGGCGCGCTGACCTGCCCCTTCGGCACCGGCCATATGGGCGTCACGGCTGAGAATGTCGCGCGCGAGCACAGCATCACCCGCGAGATGCAAGACGCTTTCGCGCTGGAAAGCCAGACCCGTGCGGCCAAGGCGATTTCCGAAGGCCGCTTTGCCGATCAGATCGTCCCTGTGATGCTCAAGACCCGCAAGGGCGAGGTCGCTTTCGAGGTGGATGAGCACCCCAAACCCACCACCGCCGAGGTGCTGGCCGGGCTGCGTCCGGCCTTCGAGAAGGGCGGCTCGGTCACGGCGGGCAATGCGAGCGGCATCAATGATGGCGCTGCGGCACTGGTGCTGGCGCGCGAAGAGGCGGTGGAGAGTGCCGGGCTGACGCCCATGGCGCGGATCATCGGCTATGCCCATGCCGGTGTCCGGCCCGAAGTGATGGGGATCGGCCCGGTGCCCGCGGTCGAGGCGCTTTGCGCGCGCACGGGGCTGTCGGTCGGGGATTTCGATGTGATCGAATCTAACGAGGCCTTCGCCGCGCAGGCGCTCGCTGTCAGTGCCGCGCTGGGGCTGGATGCCGACCGGGTCAACCCCAATGGCGGCGCGATTGCGCTGGGTCATCCGGTTGGCGCGACCGGGGCGATCATCACGATCAAGGCACTTTATGAACTGGCGCGGATCGGGGGAAAACGCGCGCTGGTGACCATGTGCATTGGTGGCGGTCAGGGCATCGCGCTCGCGATCGAGCGGGTCTGACGGGGGCAGGGTGGTGCAAGCACCACCCTGCTCGGCCCTCGGTCACTCGGCGCTCGTCACCGCGCTGTCCTGCACGCCCAACCCCTCGACTTCGAGCCGAACGCGGTCACCGGGGCGCAGGAATTGCGGCGGTGACATGCCCGCGCCGACACCCGAGGGGGTGCCCGTGGCGATGATATCGCCGGGCAGGAGCGTGAAGAACTGCGACATGTAGGAGATGAGCTGCGCCACCGGGAAGATCATGTCGGAGGTGCTCGAATCCTGCCGCACATCGTCATTGACCCAGAGCCGCACGGTCAGCGATTGCGGGTCCGCGACCTCGTCAGGCGTGACCAGCCACGGGCCGATCTTGCCGAAAGAGGGCGCGGATTTACCCTTGATCCATTGCCCTCCGCGATGCTTCTGGAAATCGCGCTCCGAGACATCATTGACCGCCACATAGCCCGCGACATGGTCGAGCGCTTCGGCTTCGGAAATGTAGCTCGCGCGCTTGCCGATCACGACACCGAGTTCGACCTCCCAATCGACCTTGTCGGACCCGCGCGGGATGATGATGGGCTCCTCGGGTCCGGCGAGCGACGAACTGGCCTTGGAGAAGATCAGCGGCTCACTTGGTAGCTCGGCGCCGGTTTCGGCGGCGTGGAGCGCATAATTCAGCCCGATACAGTAGAAATTGGGCACCCGTGCCAGCGGCGGGCCCAAACGTACCGGGCCGTCGATGACGGGCGCTGCCGACAGGTCGCGCACGGCGAGGGCGGCGAGCGTGTCGCAGGTGACCGTGGCGGGGGTGAAATCGGGGGCGATGGCGCTGAGATCGCGCAGGCGGCCCTCGGCATCCAGAAATCCGGGTTTTTCTTTCCCATCAGGACCATGGCGCAGAAACTTCATGTGTTACCTCGTGTTTTTGGTCTGGTCTGACACAGGCTCGCCGCCTGCGCAATCATCCCTTTGAGACGGCTTCCAGACGATCGCGTGACAATTCACCGGGTACGATGGTGATCGGGATCGGCAAGGTTCCGGAATTGCGCGAAAGCTGCGTCACAAGCGGCCCCGGATTGTTGCCGGTCGTGCCTGCGCCCAGCACGAGGATACCGATTTCGGGGTCATCCTCGATCTGGGCGAGTATCTGCTCGACCGCCTCGCCTTCGCGGATCACCAGTTCGGGGTCGATGCCCTGGCGGTCACGCATCCATTTGGCGAAGACCTCGTAATGCGCCTCGATCCGCTCGCGCGCCTCCTCTCGCATGACATCTGCGACACCGATCCAGCCGGAATATTCCTCAGGGGCGATGATCGAGAGGATCTGGACCTGACCGCCAGTATGCGCCGCGCGAAGCGCGGCGAAGCGCATCGCGTTCAGGCATTCGCGGCTGTCATCAAGGATGACGAGAAACTTGCGCATCTTGCCCCCGGCAGTGGCGTCAGGAAGTGTATCTTCGCGAAAAGAGGGCGCGCTGTAAACAGGCAGTGCGTGGGCTGCGTACGCAAGCGCTGCGCAGGGCCGCAGGCGGCAGAGTGAGTATTTGGGGCAAGAAAATGAGCAAGGGCTTCATAAGCACAGGTGGCCTTAGCCCCAGTGGACATCGCCGAGGAAGATATAGCCTGCGCCGTAGATGGTCTTGATCAGGCGGGGGTTGCGCGGGTCTTCGCCGAGCTTGGTGCGCAGCCGTGAGATGCGTACATCCATGGCGCGGTCGAAGCTCTCTCCAGCAGCTCCTCCCAGCGTATCCAGCATCTGCGCGCGAGAGATCAGCCGCTTGGGGCTTTCGAGAAACAGGCGCAGCACTTCGCCTTCGGCATGGCTGAAGGGAATTTCCTGTCCCTCTGCATCTATCAGCAGGTAGCGGTCGAATTCGGCGGTCCAGCCATTGAAGCGCGCGCGCATGGCGCGGCTCTCGCTCTGGGGCGCGGGTTTGCGCAGCCGGGCGCGGATGCGGGCGACGACTTCGGCGGGGTCGAATGGCTTGATGATGTAATCATCGGCGCCGAGTTCCAGCCCGGTCACGCGGTCCTGCACCTGAGCCCGGCCCGAAATGATGATGATCGTGGCGCCGGATTCGAGCGCGAGGCGATGGACCAGCGCCAGACCGTCGCGGTCGGGCAGGCCGAGATCGACGAGGCAGACATCGGGGGTGGTGCGGCGGAGTGCGGCCTCGAACTCGGTGGCGCGTGCATAGGCCGTGGTCTGAAAGCCAGCCTCGCGCAGCGCGGTCGAGAGCACCTGCCTGATTTCGGGTTCGTCATCGAGGATTGCGATATGCGGCGCGGCGCTCATGGGGCGTGCTCCAGGGCATGGGCGAGATCGGTCAGGGTGAAGGGTTTGGGCAGCACTGGAAACTCGGCTGCAGCCGCACGGTGCAGCGCGTCGGATGCGGGCAGCGCGGTCATCAGATGCAGCCGATTGAGCCCGCGTGCGCGGGCCGTGCGCAGCAAGTCCAGCCCCGAGCCCTGACCTGCGAGATTGATATCCGAGAGCACCAGCCCCAGCCCCGGCAGGTCGATCAGCCCGAGCGCCTCGTCATGGCTGGCCGCCTCGATCACGCTATGGCCGAGATCGCAGAGCATGGCGCGTACGCTTTCGCGGATGGCCTCGGTGTCTTCGACCAGCAGCACCAGCGCGCCTTCGCGCATCCGCGGGGCCGGGGCGGGTTTATAGGGCAGGCGCAGGGTCACCTGCGCGCCGCCCTCGGCGCGGTTGGCGAGGCGCACGGTGCCGCCCGCCAGCGTGATCTGGTCATAGACCATGGCGAGCCCCAGCCCCGAGCCATCATGGCCCTTCGTGGTGAAGAACGGGTCGAGCCCCTTTTCCAGCGCTTCCGGAGAGAAGCCTGCGCCAGTATCGGCGACGCGCATCTCGAGCCAGGTATCGCTGACCCGCCGGGTCGTGAGCAGAATCTCGCCCTCGGCCCCGGCCAGCGCATCACGGGCGTTGAGGATGAGGTTCAGGAGCGTGTCCTGCACGGCCCCCTGATCGAGCATCAGGGCAGGCAGGTCCGGGTCCAGTTCGACGCGCAGGGCAATGGTTGCCGGCAAGGCAGGGCGGGCCATCAACAGCAGGTCATCAAAGAGCGCGCGCAGATCGGTGGGTTGCGGGCGCAATTCGCGATGACCTGAAATGGTCGCGATGCGTTCGAGCAGAACACCGCCGCGCCTTGCGGCTGCGATGGTCGATTGCACTTGCTGCAATGCCTCGGCGGGCAGGTCGTTGCGCCGCGCAAGCTGGCCCTGCAGCCCGAGGATGATGGTTAGCAGATTGCCGAAATCATGCGCGAGACCGGAGGAGAGTTGTGCGGCCAATTCGCGTTTGCGCGTCTGGGCGAGGGCAGCGCGGGCCTGCGCTTCTTCGGTGACATCCATTGACAGCACATAGATGCCATTTATCGGCCCGCTCTCCACCTGATCAGGGGTGAGCGCCAGCCGGATGCGCCGCCCCGAGGCGTCATGGGTGAACTCATGGACCGAATTCTCACCCTCCAATGCGCGGCCCAGCCAGGGACGGATCTTGTCGAAAACCGGCCCCAGCGCCTCGGATGCGGGCAGGCCGACGATCTCTTGTGGCAGGCCGGGGAAGATCGCGGAGAGCCGGCGGTTGGAAAAGGTATAGGTCAGGTCGCGATCCAGATGGGCGATATGCGCGGGCATCATTTCGGTGGTCAGCCGCGTACGCGCCTCCATCTCGGTCAGTTCGCGCTTGGCCTGTTCCAGCGCGGCATTCGAGGCTGCCAGCGCGCGGTTGGTCTGGGCCAGCCGTTCGGCATGGGCGATGAGGTCATGGCTCAACTCTTCCGAGCGCGCCTGCAGCAGGCTCTCCTGAATCTTGACCTCGGTGATGTCGGTATAGACTGTCACCCAGCCGCCCTGCGGCAGCGGCGCGCCCTCGACCGAGATCCAGCGGCCATTGGCGCGCTCGCGCTCCATGTAATGCGGGACAAAGGCACGCGCGGCTTCGACCCGAACGCGCACCGCCTCCTCGATATCCTCTATCGGGCCATATTCGCCGCGCGTGACCAGATAGCGGATCGTGTCCTCGAACTCGGTGCCGGGCTGGACCAGCCAGTCGGGAAGGCCGAACATTTCCTGATAGCGCCGGTTGCTGACCGAGAGGCGCAGATCGCGGTCGAAGATCGACAACGCCTGCTGGATCATGTTCAGCCCGGCGCCCATCAGTTTGGTATGGGTCAGCTCTGACACAGACATCTGGTTCCCCCTCGCGCCGATGCTAGCCTGCTGCGCAGCAGTGGAAAAGCCCGTAAAAAGACTGGTTACAATTCGTAAGGATTGCGCAAAACTGCCGCAAGAATCGCCCGTGCATCTGGGCGCCGGGTGCTGCGGGCTGTCGAGGAGGATGGCCCCCGCCCGATACGAGGAAGAGGAGGCCCCGTGACCGTGACCCCTGAGATCAAACTTGCCCCCGAGGAATCCTCGATCCCGGCGCTGCTCGCGCGCAATGCGCGTAACTACGGGATGCAGACCGCCTATCGCGAAAAGGAATTCGGCATCTGGCAAAGCTGGACCTGGGCCGAGACGCAGGCCGAAGTGCGCGCCATGGCGCTGGGCTTTCTGGCGCTGGGCATGGCGCGCGGGGATTATGTCGCCATCATCGGGCGCAACCGGCCGGCGCTTTACTGGGCGATGGTCGCAGCGCAATCGGTGGGGGCGATCCCGGTGCCGCTATATCAGGACGCGGTCGCCGAAGAGATGGCCTATGTGCTCGACCATTGCGGCGCGCGCTTTGTCGTTTGCGGCGATCAGGAACAGGTCGACAAGGTGATCGAGGTGCAGGAGAAAGTGACCTGCATCGAGCAAATCCTCTATCACGACAAGCGCGGCATGCGGAAATACGACCACAGCCATATGAACTGGCTGGAAGACGTGATGCGCGAGGGGCGCGCGGCGGAAACCCGTTTTGCGAAAGAGCTTGAGGCGCGCACCAAGGAGCTGACGCTCGATCATACCTGCGTCATGCTTTACACGTCGGGCACGACCGGCAAGCCCAAGGGCGTGGTGCTGTCGAACCGCAATATCATCGTGACCTCGAAGAATTCCTCGGAATTCGACCATCTCAAGCCGGGGGATGAGATCCTCGCCTATCTGCCGATGGCCTGGGTGGGGGATTTCATCTTCGCCATCGGGCAGGCTTACTGGACAGGCTTCTGCGTCAACTGCCCGGAATCGGCACAGACCATGATGACCGACCTGCGCGAGATCGGGCCGACGTATTACTTCGCCCCTCCGCGCATCTTCGAGAACATGCTGACCACGGTGATGATCCGGATGGAAGATGCCTCACCCCTCAAGCGCCGGATTTTTCACCATTTCATGGGTTTCGCGCGGGATGTCGGGCCGAAGTTGCTGGATGGCAAGGATGTGGGCCTCGGCGCGCGGCTGAAATACCGGCTGGGGCATTTTCTGGTCTACGGGCCGCTGAAGGACACGCTCGGCCTGCGTCGCATTCGCGTGGCCTATACGGCGGGTGAGGCCATCGGGCCGGAGATCTTCGATTTCTACCGCTCGCTCGGGATCAACCTGAAACAGCTTTATGGCCAGACCGAAGCGTCGGTCTTCATCACCCAGCAACCCGATGGCGAGGTGCGTTCGGATACGGTCGGCGTGCCCTCACCGGGGGTCGAGGTGCGCATCGCGGATAGCGGCGAAGTCTTCTACCGCTCGCCCGGCACATTCGAGAGCTATTACAAGAATGCCGAGAGCACGGCATCGACAAAGGACCCGGAAGGCTGGGTCGCCACGGGCGATGCGGGTTTCTTCGAGGAAGGCTCGGGGCATCTGCGCATCATCGACCGCGCGAAGGATGTCGGCAAGATGGCCGATGGCAGCATGTTCGCGCCGAAATATGTCGAGAACAAGCTGAAGTTCTTCCCAAATATTCTGGAATCGGTGGTGTTTGGCAACAACCGCGACCGCTGCGTGGCCTTCATCAATATCGACCTGAATGCGGTCGGGTCCTGGGCCGAGCGCAACAACATCGCCTATTCCAGCTATCAGGAGCTTGCCGGGCTCGAGCGTGTGCTCGACACGATTCAGGAGCATGTCGAACAGGTCAACGAGAGCGTTGCAGAGGACGAGATGCTGGCGGGCTGTCAGATCCACCGCTTCCTCGTGCTGCACAAAGAGCTTGATGCCGATGATGGCGAGATGACCCGCACCCGCAAGGTGCGCCGCCGGATCGTCGAGGAGAAATACGCCGATCTGATCGACGCGCTCTATGGCGGCAAGGACAGCATATATACCGAGACCGAAGTCACCTATGAAGATGGCCGCAAGGGCAAGCTGAAGGCGACGCTGGAAATTCGCGATGCCAAGGTCTTTGGCACCGAGCAGAAGATGGCAGCGGAATGACCCGGACACCGCCCCCCGCCGAGAGCTCGAATTACCCGGTCGCCGGCGTGATTGCGGTTGCCGGGCTGATACTCGCCTTTGCGGTCGTGCGCTTCTTTCCGGAATTCCTGAAACCCGCCATCAGTGGCTCGATCACCGGTGCATTCGGAATTCTGGCCCTGCAACGTATCTGGCCGGGCCTGCCCCTGGGCAAGATTCACTACATCATCGGTTCGATCATCGCCTACGGGCTGGTGGTCGGCCTAGTCGGGAGGCTCTGAGCAATGCTCGATACCCATCCAGATCCAAAGTCAGACGAGGGCTATGTCACCGCCGACGGTCGCAAGATCGGTGGCGTGGCGATGGAGATGAAGAACATCACGTTGCGCTTCGGTGGGGTGGTGGCGATCAAGGATATCTCGTTCGACATCCGCTGGGGTGAAGTGCGCGCGATCATCGGGCCGAATGGCGCGGGCAAGTCCTCGATGCTCAATGTCATCTCGGGCTTCTACAACCCGCAGGAGGGTGAGATCATCTACAAGGGCTATCGCCGTCCGCGGATGCGCCCCTATCAGGTCGCCCGCACTGGTATTGCCCGGACCTTCCAGAACATCGCGCTGTTCGAGGGCATGTCAGTGCTCGACAACATCATGACGGGCAGGTTGCACCACATGAAGGCCAATCTGTTCCAGCAGGCGATCTGGTGGGGCAAGGCACAGCGCGAGGAACAGGAGAACCGCGAG
>SLJW01000117.1 GCA_007134865.1 Paracoccaceae bacterium
AATGGGTGCAGCCGAGCACGGCGGCTTCGGGGCGGGGCATCCGGCGCAGGAGCGCCTCGACATGGGAGTGCACCAGCGCTTCGGCGAGCTGCATGTCGCCCATCTCGATGGCGTCGACAACACCGCCGCAGGGCTGTGCCTCGACATCGACACCGATAGCACGGAAAGCGAGTTCGCGCTGGAAGGCGCGGCTGGAGACAGTGGCAGGCGTGGCGAAGAGGGCGACATGCTTGACCGCGACCTCGCGCGGGGGCGAGTTGTCGCCCCATTGGCGCTCGGTCAGCGCTTCGATCAGGGGAACAAAAACGCCGAGCACCCGCTTGTCCGCCGGCACCCAGGTCTCCTGCATCCGCTTGAGCGCGGCAGCCGAGGCGGTATTGCAGGCTAGTACCACGAGATCGCAGCCTTCGTCCCAGAGCCGTTCCACCCCGGCACAGGTCAGCGCGAATATGTCATCGGCATCACGCACGCCGTAGGGCGTGTGGGCATTGTCGCCCAGATAGACAAAGGGCACTTCGTGCAAGCGCTCTGTCAGTGCGCCCAGCACAGTCAGCCCTCCAAGCCCCGAATCGAAGATGCCAACTGCCATGCTGTCCTTGCCTCAGTGTCGGTATGCCCCTTCGAATTCGTAGCCAAGCTGCATTGGGTCAAGGGGGATGTCTGCCATTCCATAGGTCGCAGCGCGCAGGAAATCCATCATTTCTTTTGGCTGTCCGTGAAAGCGGCCGAGTTGATCAGGGTCGATGGGGCGACCAATAGCCATTCGGACAGGACGGTTCACCCGCGCCTTGAACTCGCGGATCAGGAGCGCCATGCGCAGCGTATAGTTGAGATGGCTTGCAAGCTGAAACAGGCGCGAGTTGGCACCATCAAACCAGATCGGCACCACAGTTGCCCCGGAGCGTTGGATCATCCGCGCACTGAACAGCCGCCACTGCGGGTCGAGGGGGCGCTGGAAGGGGCGCTGCGCTGTCGAGACCGTGCCGCCCGGGAAGATGCCGACTGTGCCACCGGAGCGCAGATACGAAATGGCATCCGACCGTGTCTTGAGGTT
The DNA here is from genome assembly GCA_007134865.1 of Paracoccaceae bacterium. Taxonomy (GTDB): domain Bacteria; phylum Pseudomonadota; class Alphaproteobacteria; order Rhodobacterales; family Rhodobacteraceae; genus Roseinatronobacter. The sequence goes on from SLJW01000117.1 coordinate 1,055, forward strand.
AGCCTTCTCCGCTTCGCGACTACCTGAGAAGTCGATCGGCAGGATGTGGCGGGCGATCTCGGGGGCAGCCTGAAAGGCGCAATGGGCCATGATCCGAAAGTCACCTCTCAGCCCGTCCAGCAGATAGCCCATCACCATACCGTCAAGGATGCCAAAGGGGTGATTGGCAATAACCACGAGCGGGCCGCGTTCCGGTATGTATTCCAGCGAACCGCGCACCAAATCCAACTGCAACCCATAGGCGCGCACCATTGCGCGCCAGAAGTCGCGCGTTCCTTCTTGAGCACCCATGCTGGCTTTTGCGCGCAGCAGAAGGTGTCGTCGCCCTGTTGCATTCTCGACAGTTCGAATAAACGCTCGGGCGGGTTTCGACTGGGCAGACGGGGCGTAGCTGATATCTCGAAGCAGGGTCTGGTCCATGGCAGTGGCACCTGAAGACGGATGACGATGATCCGCTAATGCGTTGGTCAGGTGACATTGTCGTGACGGTTACCTTACTCTGCGGCGAGTGTGGCGGATTTGCCAGTTACGCTGAATTGCTTAAGCAGATCTGTGCGGCGCTTGGCAGCAGCCTCGGCGTTGCGGTGCTTCACTGGGCCGAAGCCACGAATCTGCAAGGGCAATTCGGCCAGTTCGACGGCAGTGCCATGGTTTTCCGCGGTCACGCTGTTCAGGACCGTGGCCATGGTATCTTCATATTCGCGGATCAATCGCCGCTCCATGCGCCGCTCGGCCGTGTAGCCGAAGAGATCGAGCGGCGTGCCGCGCAGGGCTTTCATGCGGGCGAGGACCCTGAAACCCTTGATGATCCAGGGCCCGAAGCGACGTTTGACCGGGCGGCCATCGGAGCCTGTGCGTGACAGCAGCGGGGGGGCGAGATGGAAGCGGGGCATGAAATCGCCTTCGAATTCCTCGCGCGCCTTGTCGAGGCTGCCGAGATGAAGCCGAGCGACTTCATATTCGTCCTTGTAGGCAAGCAGCTTGTGATACCCCTTTGCAATCGCTTCCTTCAGGCGGTCATCCGGGGCCTTGTCCACCAGCTTGCGGAACCTCTTGACCAGCTGTTTCGACTGGTAGGCGGCCAGATGCGCTTCGCGCAGTCTGATTTTCTCGTCCAGCGACAGTGGTTTCTTGACGACTGTATCCGCCAGCATCTTGCCGGCGGCCTTTGGATGCACCACGGTCCAGCGCCCGAGCGCGAAGGCGCGCGCGTTGCGCTCGGTGGCGGCACCGTTCAATTCGATGGCGCGCAGAATCGCGTCCTCACTCAGCGGCACCAGTCCCATTTGCCAAGCGGCCCCGAGCACCATCATGTTCGAGAAGATACTGTCGCCGAGCAGCCGCTTCGCGAGGTCGGAATAGTCGAACAGGTGAACATTCTCGCCCAGACGCGATTGCAGCGCGATTTTCAGGTCTTCGGTCGGGATGCGGAATTCGGTGTTGCGGGTGAAATCGCCGGTGATGATCTCGTGGCTGTTCACCGCCGCGCCAGTCTGGCCCTTACGCATCAGCCCGAGCGTCTTGGCACCGGCTGTGACGACCAGATCGCCGCCGATGATGCAATGCGCCTCGCCCACCGCGACGCGGATGGCGGAGATATCTTCGGGGCGGTTGGCGATGCGGCAATGGATATGCACCGCGCCGCCCTTCTGGGCGAGGCCTGCCATCTCGATCAGCCCCGCGCCCTTATCGTCAAGCTGGGCCGCCTGGGCAAGGATCGCGCCGACCGTGACGACACCTGTGCCACCGACGCCAGTAATGACGATGTTATGCGTGCCGTCGATCTGCGGCAGCTCGGGGTCGGGGAGGTCGGGCAGATCCACGGTTTGCGTGGCCGCCTTTTTCACCTTCGCACCCTCAAGCGTGACGAAGGATGGGCAGAAGCCCTTGAGGCAGGAGTAATCCTTGTTGCAGGAGGATTGGTCGATGGCGCGCTTGCGGCCGAATTCGGTCTCGACCGGCACGATCGAGACGCAGTTGGACTGAACCCCGCAATCGCCGCAGCCTTCGCAAACGTCAGGGTTGATGAAGACGCGTGTATCCGGGTCGGGAAACTGACCGCGCTTGCGGCGGCGGCGCTTCTCGGCGGCGCAGGTCTGCACATAGATGATGGCCGAGACGCCCTTGTGGGCAGCGCAGTCCTTTTGCACCGCATCAAGATCGGCGCGCTTGTGCCAGCCGACGGTTTTCGGAAAATCGGCGCGGTGGGGCTCTTCTTTCTCGTCGAACACGACCTCGATCTTGCCGACGCCCATGGCCGCGAGTTCATGCGCGATCTGGTCGGGTGAGAGGCCGCCCTCGTTCTTCTGCCCGCCGGTCATGGCGACCGCATCGTTATATAGAATCTTGTAGGTGATGTTGGTGCCTGCCGCCAAGGCCGCGCGGATCGCCTGCACGCCCGAGTGGTTATAGGTGCCGTCGCCGAGGTTCTGAAACACATGGTCACGGGTCGAAAATGGCGCCTCACCGATCCAGTTCGCGCCCTCGCCGCCCATATGGGTGAAGCCGACCGTGTTCCGGTCCATCCATTGCACCATGTAGTGACAGCCGATGCCGGCATACGCGCGGTGGCCCTCGGGCACCTTGGTCGACGTGTTATGCGGGCAGCCCGAGCAGTAATAGGGCAGGCGGGCCGCCAGTTCGGGGGCATTGTCGGCGCGGCGCGCCTCGGCCAGCATGGCGAGGCCAGCCTTGACGCGGTCGGTGCCGCGGCCTTCCTCGATCAGGATGTCGCCGATCTTTTCGGCAATCAGAATCGGGTCGAGCGCGTAGCGGGTCGGGAACAGTTCGACCTGACGGCCGTTCTCCCATGTGTCGCCCTTGTGCCAGCCATAGACACGGCGGCCCCTACGGTCATCGAAAATGGCTTCCTTGACCTGCACCTCGATCAGCTTGCGCTTTTCTTCGACCACGATGATCAACTCGAGCCCTTCCGCCCATTCGTGGAAGCCGTCCATGTCCAGCGGCCAGGTCTGCCCGACCTTGTAGGTGGTAACGCCCAGCCGCTCGGCTTCTTCGGCGCCGATGCCTAGCAGAGAGAGCGCATGGACCAGATCGAGCCAGTTCTTGCCTGCCGCCACCAGACCGATCTTGGCGCCCGGTTTGCCATAGACGCGCTTGTCCATCCCATTGGCGCGGCTGAACGCCTCGGCGGCAAAGCGCTTGTAGTCAATCATCCGCGCTTCCTGCGCGACAGGCGTATCGGCCAGCCGGATATTGAGGCCACCCTCGGGCATGGTGAATTCGGGGATGACAAATTGCATCCGGTGGGGGTTGCCATCGACAACCGCAGTGGCCTCGACGTTTTCCTTCATCGTCTTGAGTCCGACCCAGACCCCGGCAAACCGTGACAGCGCATAGCCGTAATGGCCGAAATCGAGGATCTCCTGCACACCAGCAGGCGAGAGCACCGGGATATAGGCATCCACCATCGCCCAGTCGGATTGGTGCAGCACGGTCGAGGACTCGCCGGTATGGTCATCGCCCATCGCGACTAGCACGCCGCCATGTTTCGAACTGCCGGCCATATTAGCATGGCGGAACACATCGCCCGAGCGGTCCACCCCCGGCCCCTTGCCATACCAAAGGCCGAAAACGCCGTCATAGCGCCCTTCACCGCGCAACTCCGCCTGCTGGGTGCCCCAGAGCGCAGTTGCGGCGAGGTCTTCGTTCAACCCCTCCTGAAAGCGGACCTGAGCCGCCTCGAGCAGCTTTTTCGCGCGGGTCATCTGGAGATCTACTGCGCCCAGCGGCGAGCCGCGATAGCCGGTGACATAGCCTGCCGTGTTCAGCCCGGCGGCGCGGTCACGCGCGGATTGTGCGAGCATCAGTCGGACCAGCGCCTGCGTGCCATTCAGCAGAACCGGCGTTTTCTCGATGTCGAAGCGATCGCTGAGCGCGATGTCCTGACGCCCCATGTGCACCTCCCGTTTGCAGCCGTTGCGTTTGTAACAAGTATAGGTCAATAAATCTGACCTACAAAGCAGATTTTCACTCATCTGCGCTTTTGTGATCAGGAAAAAGCGCCTAGAACGAATCGATCATGATTTCGGAAACAGATTTATCGGATGTTGCCTCATGGATTGGGACAAGCTCAGAATCTTTCATGCCGTGGCCGATGCGGGTAGCCTGACCCATGCTGGTGACGCGTTGCAGTTGTCACAATCGGCTGTCAGTCGGCAGATTCGAGCATTGGAAGAAGCCCTCGGGGCAACGCTGTTTCATCGCCATGCGCGCGGGCTGATTCTCACCGAACAGGGCGAATTGCTGTTCGATGCCACCAAGGCCATGTCGCAGACCCTGGAAGCGACCTCTGCGCGAATACGCGATACCGAAGATGAGGTGCATGGCGAACTGCGCGTAACCACGACGACCGGGTTCGGCACACTCTTTCTCGCCCCGCGCCTGCCAGCGCTTTATGCACAATACCCGGACCTCAAGATTGACCTGATGCTGGAAGAACGGGTGCTGGACCTGCCGATGCGCGAGGCGGATGTCGCCATCCGCATGAAGGAGCCGAGCCAGGCCGACCTGATCCGCAAACGCCTGATGACCGTGAACATGCGGCTATATGCATCGGCCGAGTATCTGCGCGCCAATGGAGCGCCGCGGACCATCGACGATCTGAGCGATTTTCGTCTGATCTCGCAAAATATCAATTCTGCGCAGGTAAGTGTCGGCATGGAACTGATTCGGCGCCTGACCGCGCGACAGTTGCGCTCGAGCTTTACCGTGAACAACTATTTCGGCGTGCTGCAAGCTGTGATCAACCATCTGGGGATAGGGCTACTGCCCGATTATGTCAGCGAGGATTTCCCCGAACTGGTGCATGTTCTTCCCGAGATTGCCAGTGGGGATATCCCTGTATTTTTGGCGTTTCCCGAAGAGTTGCGCCATTCGCGGCGTATCGCAGCCTTTCGTGATTTCGTGGTTGAAGAGATCGTTGCCTATCGCCGCGCACGACAGATGTGAGCGCAAAATACAACTTAAGCATGAGGCATGTTTGCAACGCATAGCGGCAATGTTGCGGGTGCAATATAATTTAACTTGCGTAATGGACAGGCAATCTCATATTGGGACGCAGACGTGATGAGTTTCTCTCACGTCTTTACCTCCCTGTTGGACTTTGGCCGAGCATTTTGCTCGGCCTTTTTTTTCGCGGTTTCCGTCTGTCAAGAGCCCGGCTTGGCCTGCAAAGGCCATCGCGGTCTTTCTGGATTGTCCAAAATCTGGGCGGTGTTCTGCGAAAATGAGCACTTGATCCAGACGAGGCGCAAATTGGTGTTTTTTGCTTGCCAGCGCATCGGTGCGGTGGGCCGAGCAGTCCGAAATGAAAAAACGCGACGCCGCTCCCTGGGAGTTGGGTGCGGCGTCGAGGGTCTTTTGGTGTATGTTAATCGGGTCGCGCAGCGTCAGTTGCTGACCTGTGGTGAAGTGCGTGCGCGGCGCTCCGCAATGCCGTCGCGCGACAATGCGCTCTTTTCGGTAGGATTGTTGCGCATTTCTTCCATCGCGCGGGTGCTGAGATAGCCGAACACCGCCACGAAGCCCAGCGTGCCAAAGGTCAGAAAGCCAAGTGCCAGTTCCATGTCAGTCCTCCTTCATTTGGTTTCGTCATGACACTATCTACGAAGCGTTGTCCAAACTGGATGACTCTGGATCAGAAGAAAAACCTTTTATTTCAATTGGATACAATTGCATACTGCATTATGGCCCTGCGCCATAACGCCGCAGTGCAGCGAAAAAATTTCAATGGTTTCGGTTACCTAGAAGGTGCAGGGATGCAGGTCAGCGGGGCCGGAACACCAGCACAATCAGGATAAAATAAATTGCAAGACCAATTGGTCCGAAGGCCGCCGCCAGCAACGAGAGTACCAGAAGCAGCCCGATCACCCCGCCCGTTATGCGCCACTGACGTCCTCCCGGGAGGCTGGCGAGCCAGTCATGCATCTTCTGAACATCGCGCTCCGGTGAAAACCGCGCCAGAACAAGTGCCGCGACCCGGCGCGCATTGCCAGACAGGCTTGAAATCGTGCGCGCCATTTGCCCCTCCCGAAACTCACTAGCTGCGCAGCGGACCTAGCATGTGGCCCGGTATCCGAGCAACCCGCACCGTGTCTGGAGCGTTGATTGGGGCCTTTTGCTCAGCGGGTCTTTGGCATAAACACCCGCGCAAAGCCTCGCCAGCCAAGGATGCGACATGAGCGAACCCGCCCTGACCGATGAATTGATTGCCGCGCATGGCCTGACACCGGAGGAATATGCGCGGGTTCTGAAGATTATCGGGCGGGAGCCGACATTCACCGAACTGGGCATCTTCTCGGCCATGTGGAACGAGCATTGTTCCTACAAGTCGTCGAAGAAATGGCTACGCACGCTGCCGACCACGGGCCCGCAGGTGATCTGCGGGCCGGGCGAGAATGCCGGCGTGGTCGATATCGGCGATGGGCAGGCCGTGATCTTCAAGATGGAGAGCCACAATCACCCGAGTTACATCGAGCCCTATCAGGGGGCGGCGACCGGGGTGGGGGGCATTCTGCGTGATGTGTTCACCATGGGTGCGCGACCGATTGCGGCGATGAATGCACTGTCTTTCGGCGAGCCATCTCACCCCAAGACGGCGCATCTGGTGCGCGGGGTCGTGGAAGGGATCGGCGGCTATGGTAATGCCTTCGGCGTGCCGACAGTTGGCGGCGAGGTGCGGTTCCACCGTTCCTATAATGGGAATTGCTTGGTCAATGCCTTTGCCGCAGGGCTGGCAGAGACAGACAGCATTTTCTATTCGGCGGCCTCGGGCGTGGGCATGCCGGTGGTCTATCTGGGTGCGAAGACAGGGCGCGATGGCGTGGGCGGGGCGACCATGGCCTCGGCTGAGTTCGATGATACGATTGAAGAGAAGCGCCCGACTGTGCAGGTGGGCGATCCGTTCACCGAAAAGCGGCTTTTGGAGGCCTGCCTGGAGTTGATGGCCTCGGGCGCGGTGATCTCGATTCAGGATATGGGCGCTGCAGGGCTGACCTGTTCGGCGGTCGAGATGGGCGACAAGGGGCGTTTGGGCATCCGGCTGCAGCTTGACCATGTGCCGCAGCGCGAAACGGGAATGAGCGCCTATGAGATGATGCTCTCGGAAAGCCAGGAGCGCATGCTGATGGTTCTCAAGCCCGAGCGCGAGGCCGAGGCGCGGGCGATTTTCGAGAAATGGGATCTGGATTTCGCCATCGTTGGCGAGACCATTGCCGAGGACCGCTTCGTGATCCTGCATGGCAATGAGGTGAAGGCCGATCTGCCCTTGTCGGAGCTTTCTTCAAGCGCTCCCGAATATGACCGGCCCTGGATCAAAACACCGGCCGCAGAGGCGTTGGGCGAGGTGCCGGAGATTGGTGCCATTGACGGCTTGCGGGCGCTGATCGGAAGTCCGTCTTATGCGCACAAGGCCTGGGTCTGGGAGCAATATGACACGCAGGTAATGGGCGACACAATCCGCACTCCGGGGCTGGGGGCCGGGGTGGTGCGGGTGCATGGCACCGACAAGGCGCTGGCCTTCACGTCGGATGTGACACCTCGCTATGTGAGGGCGAACCCGTTCGAGGGCGGTAAGCAGGCCGTGGCTGAGGCCTATCGCAATCTCTGTGCCGTGGGCGCGCGGCCACTGGCCAGCACGGACAACCTGAATTTCGGCAACCCCGAGAAGCCCGAGATTATGGGCCAGTTCGTGGGCGCCATAAAGGGGATCGGAGCAGCCTGTGCGGCTTTGGAGATGCCCATCGTGTCCGGGAATGTCTCGCTTTACAACGAAACTGACGGTCAGCCGATCTTGCCGACGCCGACCATCGGCGCTGTTGGGCTGATCGATCATGTCGATGAGATCATCGGCGGATGCCCGCAATTGGGCGATCTGGCGCTGGTGCTGGGCGAAACAAAGGGCCATCTGGGCCAGTCGGCGCTACTGGCCGAGGCTTTGCGGCTAGAAGCGGGCGACGCGCCGCCGATTGATCTGGATGCCGAGCGCGTGCATGGTGAATTCCTGTGCGACAATCGCGCGTTGGTGAATGCGGCGACCGACCTGTCCGATGGCGGGCTGGCGCTGGCAGCCTTTGAGATGGCTGAAGCGGCCGGGCTGGGGGTCACACTTGACACGGGCGACATAGCACAACTCTTCGGCGAGGATCAGGCACGCTATCTCATCGCCTGCAATTTTGATCAGGCCGAGGCGCTCATGGTTGCTGCCGGAAAAGCCGGGGTGCCGCTGGCGCAGGTCGGGCGGTTCGGCGGCGATACGGTCCGGCTGGGGCGAGAGGAGGTACCGCTTTCGGAACTCTCAGCGCTGTTTCGCGGGGCTTTTGCCGCTGCTATCGAAAGTGCCTGAGGCCTGCTACGGTAGCAGCTTGGCGTAAAGCACCCAGTCCGCACCCCCCAGAACTGGCCCGTCGGCATGTTTTGGGAGAGTCGCGACAATGGAAAACCCCTGCGCCTCATAAAGCGCGCGCGCGGCGTGTCGGTCGCTTGAAACGATCAGGCTGAGCGCTTGCCGCCCGGTGGCATGGGCCTGACGTTCGGCTTCCTTCATGAGCCTTTGCGCAAGCCCCTGTCTGCGCCACTCGGGCCGGGTCGCGACGACATTGATATACCAGCTTCCCGGAACCCGCTGCTCCAGCGCAACGAGCGGGCGCACAGGTGCAGGCAAGCTGTCCAACTCGACCGGCTCGGGCACATCCGGGAGTGGGTATCCGAGCAGCCCGGCGATGACATGTTTCTCCGGCGTTTCGGCGACCAATGCGTTGCGCCATGAAAACCCGCCCTCGTCTCGCCGGGCCCGACGGCGACCTACGCTGCGCAGGTCCTCGCCAGGCTCTGCCATCAGCTGCCAGAGATATTCCGGGAGGCCATCACCAGCCATCAGGATGAGATCGACCAGCGCTTCGGCATCCTCGGCGCTGGCAGTGCGGAATGTACACGTCTCCTTTGTCATCGCGGCTCCTCCTGTGCCGGTCACGCGCAGGCTCTGCGCGACCTGCGAAAGGAGCGCCATAGCGGCAGCCTGCAGCGCTTGATTATGCCTTGTCCGAGGGTTAGTTTTGCTCAAAAGACACGAGATGGCCAGAATACAAGGACAAAACAGATGGCGATCACGGCATCGGAACTGGAAAACCTGCTGCGCGACGGCTTCCCACAGGCGCAGATCACGATTACCGACCTTGCCGGTGACGGCAACCACTATGCAGCAGAGGTGATCGACGAGAGCTTTCGCGGGCTGAACCGCGTCCAGCAACAGCGCGCGGTCTATGCCGCGCTGAAAGGCAAGATGGATGGCAACCATGGCGAATTGCACGCCCTTGCCCTGACCACCAAAGCCCCCGATTGAGACTGAGAGGATGAATGAAATGAGCGCAGTGGACCAGATCCGCGAGACCGTCGAGAAGAACGATGTGGTGCTGTATATGAAGGGCACCAAAACCATGCCGCAATGCGGTTTCTCCAGCCGCGTGGCAGGTGTGTTGAATTACATGGGCGTCGAGTATCAGGACGTGAATGTTCTGGCCGATGACGCGATTCGGCAGGGGATCAAGGATTTCTCAGACTGGCCGACCATCCCGCAGCTTTACGTGAAGGGCGAGTTCATCGGTGGTTGCGACATCGTGACCGAGATGACGCTGTCGGGTGAATTGGACCAGATCTTTGCGGACAAGGGCGTGAGTTTCGACAAGGATGCCGCCGAAAAGATCCGTGAAGCAAACGCCTGATCAGCGCCCCTTGGTGCGACCGGCATTCCCCAATTGCCATTTGCGAGAGGGGTTCACGACCCTGTCCATGGACGCCTGCCGCTGATCTCTTGCACGGAGCGGGTCAGACCGCCCGCGTTGATGGCAAGCGCGCCGCTTTGACGTAGATCGCGCGGCGTTATCAGTCGGCATGGATATTGGCCCTCCGGCGCCGGTTGCGAGGTCACGACTATGCGTTCAGCCACGCATACGTCCTCCAGTAGCGCCAATCCTCTCTGGCCTGCCAAATGGACCACATCCAGCCCGTTCGCGCGCAAGTGTGTGACAGCGGTGCGCGGATCGGCGCCGCTGCGGGCGAAGGCCGTCCCTTGATCTGCGCTGTCGCCATCGGCCCGAAGCCAGGCCGCGGCAGCGAAACTTCCGCCGCGTGCACGGCTGAGCATACGTCCATCTGGCCCTATCAGTCCGACGATCGCACCTTCGGGTGCAATCAGTAGCAGAGGGCGCGGCGTCTCAGCCCAATTCCATGCAGCCAATGCAATCACCGATATGCCTGCCCAGCGAGCGAGCCCCTGCCAGATGATCAGCCAAAGTGCCCCCAGTGCCATGACGGGCAGCACCCAAGGTGCTGGTTGGACGACAGGCAACACGGCACCGTCCAGCGCGCTGACACCGGCTGAGACGCGCAGGATCCAGTCGATGGCGGGCCCCATGACTGCAAGGCCCAGACCCTGCAGGCCGAAGGGCGTGAGCAGGGCCGCCAGAACGGCCGAGGGCATTACGACAAGCCCCATCAATGGCACAGCGAGAAGATTGGCGATAAGCCCGTATTCCGCCAGTCGGTTGAAGCTGGCTGCGGCCACTGGGGCTGTAGCGACCCCTGCCACGACCGAACAGAGCACAACGCTGATTGCGGGCCAGGCCCAGCGGGGAACGCCGTTGAGCCACGCGCGTTCGGTTGAGAGCCAGCGGAACACGGCCACGAGGGCGATGGTGGCGGCGAAGCTCATCTGAAATCCCGCCTGCACCAGTGCCTCAGGGCGCAGCAACAGAATCAATGTTGCAGCCATTGCGACCGAGCGCAGGGAAATAGCGCGCCGATCAAGCAGGACCGCAGTCAGCATCACCGCCACCATGATATAGGCGCGTTCGGTTGCGACATTACCGCCCGATAGCAGAAGGTAGAACCCACCTGCGCCCAGCGCGCCGAGGGCGGCAATCTTGCGGATCGGCAGGCGTAGGGCGAGCGGTGGGATCAAGGCGAGCAGCAGCCGCAGCAGTCCGAAGACGAAACCAGTGAGCAGTCCCATATGCAGCCCCGAGATGGCAAGAAGATGCGCGAGATTGGAGCGGCGCAACTCTTCCATTCGGACCTGCGGGATGCCCGAGCGGTCGCCGGTCAGGATGGCGGCGGCAAAGCCGCCGCGGTCGCCCGGCATCTGTGCTTGTACGGCGGTGGAAATCTGCATGCGCAGCCGGTGTATGTGCAGTCCTGCGGCGCCATCGGTCGCGGCGGCGGCTGTCAGAACCGGCACACGGGTATAGCCTACTGCGCCCAGCCGCTCGAACCAGGCAAGGCGGCGAAAATCGAAACCACCGGGCTCGGAGGGCGCGGGTGGGGGTGAGAGATGGGCGGTGGTCATCACCCGCAGGCCGGGCTCCGGGGTGATGAAGCCCTGCTGGCCGTGGAGCGTGAAGCGGATGCGCGCGGGCGTGCGTTCGGCGGGCAGGTTTTCGAGCACGACCTGATCGAGCGTGAGCCGCAGCGCATCGGACTGCGCGCGGTCGATCTTGACGATCCGACCTTCGACCGGGCCGAAATAGCGGTAGTCGAGCACTGGCGCGGCAACGTAATGCGCGCGCTGGCCTGCGATCATCAGCCCTGCGCCGACCAGTGCCGGGGCGATCAGCACCGGGCGCAGGTCTGGCGGGGCGCGCCATGTGAGCAGGAGGAGCACCGCGACGCCAGTCGCGAGGGCTGTCCATTCAGGGGCGAGAGGCTCCCGGGGCAGGGCAAAATAGCAGCCTATCCCGATGGCGAGGAGGACGGGCACGAAAAGAAACAGCCGCCCGCGTTGGGCGGCGATGGCGTGGAGCGGCCAGTTCAACGCGGAGGGTAGGGCTTTCCGGGAAAAGGTCAGTGCATGCACCCTTGTTTCCATCCCCGCTGTTCCCTAGAACCCCGTGCAAGCCTGCCTCAAAACTGGTTTCCAAAAGGTTAAACACCGCTCATGTCTGCTGCTTCTGTCGTCACGCGTTTCGCCCCCTCGCCCACGGGTTTTCTGCATATCGGTGGTGCGCGCACGGCGCTGTTCAACTGGCTCTACGCGCGCGGGCGGGGCGGCCAGTTCCTGTTGCGGATCGAGGATACGGACCGCGCGCGCTCGACTTCCGAGGCGACCGAGGCGATCCTGGCAGGGCTACGCTGGCTGGGACTGGACTGGGACGGCGAGCCGGTGAGCCAGTTCGCCCGCGCCGACCGTCATGCCGAGGTCGCGCGCGAGATGCTGGCGGCAGGACGAGCCTACAAGTGTTTTGCGACGCAGGAGGAGATCGAGGCCTATCGCGAGGCGGCGCGCGCCGAGGGGCGCTCGACGCTCTATCGCTCGCCTTGGCGTGATGCTGATGCAGCGATGCACCCGGATGCGCCCTATGTCATCCGCGTCAAGGCGCCGCTGGAGGGTGAGACTGTGATCCACGACGAAGTCCAGGGCGATGTGCGCATTCGCAACGACCAGCTCGATGACATGGTGCTGCTGCGTTCGGACGGGACGCCGACCTACATGCTGGCAGTTGTGGTCGATGACCATGACATGGGTGTGACGCATGTCATCCGGGGTGATGATCATTTGAACAACGCCGCGCGGCAGATGCTTGTCTATAGCGCGATGGGCTGGGAGGTGCCTGTCTGGGCGCATATTCCGTTGATCCATGGCCCCGATGGCAAGAAGCTCAGCAAGCGGCACGGAGCGCTGGGAGTCGAGGAATATCAGGCGATGGGCTACCCGGCGGCGGCGATGCGCAATTACCTTGCGCGTCTGGGCTGGAGCCACGGCGACGACGAGTTCTTTTCCGATGAACAGGCGCTTGCATGGTTCGACCTGTCGGGCATCGGCAAGTCACCGGCGCGCCTGGATTTCAAGAAGCTCGACCATCTGACGGCACAGCATATGAGCGTGGCCGACGATGCTGCGCTGCTGCATGAACTGGAGACCTATCTGGCTGCAACCGGCGCCGAGCCGCTAACGGCAGAACAGAAAGAAGGGCTTGCACGGGCCATGCCTCTGGTCAAGGAAAAGGCCAAGAGCTTCGAACAAGTTATTGAAAAAGCACGCTTTGTTCTGGTGACCCGCCCCGTCGAATGCGATGAGAAGTCTGCAAAGACGCTCGATAATGTATCCCGTGGTATACTGAAAGAATTGACGCCGCGCCTGCAAACTGCTACGTGGGAGCGAGATATTTTGGAGGGGGAGATTGCTGCGCTGGCCGAATCGCATGGTCTTGGGCTCGGCAAGCTGGCACAACCTCTTCGGGCGGCACTTGCGGGCCGGACTTCGAGCCCCAGCGTCTTTGACATGATGGTTGTTCTGGGTCGTGAGGAAACACTCGCCCGGATCAGCGATGCAACGACCTGAAGGATGGCGGGCTCAGAGTCTGTTTATCCTTGGGTTCTGGGTTGCCAGCGACGCATTGGGCGCGCGGGCTTGAGCGAAAGGGTGGTCAATGGCAGGCACTGAGGACAAAGCGACACTGACAATCGGCGACAAGGTCATTGACCTGCCCGTGCTGAAACCGTCCGTCGGCCCCGATGTGGTGGATATCCGCAAGGTCTACGCGCAGGCGGATGTCTTTACCTACGATCCGGGATTCACCTCGACGGCGTCCTGTTCTTCGACGATCACCTATATCGATGGTGACGAGGGCGAGTTGCTGTATCGTGGCTATCCGATCGATCAACTGGCCGAGAAATCGCATTTCCTCGAGACGTGTTACCTGCTGCTCTACGGCGAATTGCCCTCGGCGGCAGACCTCGAGGATTTCGAGACCCGCGTCACGCGCCACACCATGCTGCATGAACAGATGCAGTATTTCTTCCGCGGTTTCCGACGTGACAGCCACCCAATGGCAATCATGACCGGTGTGGTGGGCGCAATGTCTGCTTTCTACCATGACAGCACTGATATCAGCGACCCCTGGCAGCGCGAGGTCGCCGCGATCCGGATGATCGCGAAGATGCCGACAATTGCGGCCTGGGCCTATAAATACTCCATCGGTCAGCCCTTTGTTTACCCCAAGAACAGCCTCGATTACGCGGGCAACTTCCTGAACATGTGCTTCTCGGTCCCGGCCGAGGAGTATGTGGTCAACCCGATCCTGAGCCGCGCGATGGACAGGATCATGATGCTGCATGCCGATCATGAACAAAATGCCTCAACCTCGACCGTGCGTCTGGCAGGGTCTTCGGGGGCGAATCCCTTTGCCTGTATCGCGGCTGGCATCGCCTGCCTTTGGGGTCCGGCGCATGGCGGTGCGAATCAGGCCTGCCTCGAGATGCTGCGCGAAATCGGAACCGTTGATCGGATCCCCGAATATGTCGCGAGGGCAAAGGACAAGAACGACCCGTTCAAGCTGATGGGCTTCGGTCACCGGGTTTATAAGAACTTCGACCCGCGCGCGAAAGTGATGAAGCAATCCGCCGATGAGGTGTTGGGGCTTCTGGGGATCGAGGATAACGAGACCCTGAAGATCGCCAAGGAGCTGGAGCGGATCGCGCTGGAGGACGAGTATTTCGTCGAGAAAAAACTCTATCCGAATGTCGATTTCTACTCGGGTATCATCCTCGAGGCGATGGGCTTCCCGACCGCGATGTTCACGCCCATTTTCGCGCTGTCGCGCACAGTGGGATGGATTTCGCAGTGGAAAGAGATGATCGGCGATCCAGAGCAGAAGATCGGTCGACCGCGTCAGCGCTACACAGGCGCGCCGCGCCGCGATTACACCGAGATCGAAACGCGCTGACCTCCTTGGTCCTATCTGACAGCGCCGTCCCTGCAGGGGCGGCGCCTTTCCTTTCTGGAGAGTAGTCAGGATGCGCGCGCTGTCAGCGGTTTGCCGACGGTGCACGTATGCACTGCCAAGCCCAAACGCACCTCGATCCTCTCTCTCAGCCCCACCCGCCGTCACGCTGCGAAGCTCATGAGCCGAAAGCTCTGTCCCTGAGATCGCAAACGCCATCAAGCCTTAGCTCTTGCAGCGATGGGGCGCCACAGAACGAGGCCGACGGTAATCCCTCGACGGTCAAACTCAAAAGCCGTTGGTATCGGTCCCAGCCATCGCCTCGCCGGTCACAACTCCTCGACCATCACCACACCGTCGAGCGATTTCACGGCGCCACGGATCTGCGGCGTGATTGCGAATTCAGCGCCGGTCTCGATCTCGTATTCTTGCCCCTTGTCACGGTCGGTGACACAGAACCACAGCGGACCGCGCGACCGCGCAGGCCCCTGCTGGTAGCGCGCCAGCACTGAGGCAACGGTTTTGATCGTGCCTGCATCCTCGACATGCACGCGCAGCCCGGCAGCGCCAGCATCGGCGACGACTGCATCGACCGGCTGCACACCGCGTGCGAGCAGTTTCAGGGTTTCGGCCTCCATCGTGGCCTCGACCGTCAGCACCACATTTGAACCGGCTTCGAGATACTGTCGCCCGGCCTCTAGCGTGTCGGAAAAGACCGTTACCTCGTATAGTCCGGTCGGATCGGAGAGCTGGACGAAAGCAAAACGGTTGCCGCGCGCTGATTTGCGCTCCTGCCGGGCCGAGACAGCACCAGCGATCTTGGCAACCAGCGGCGCCTGAGCCGCGCGTTTCTCGATCTCGGCCAGCGTAAGCACCTGTTTGCGCCGCAAAGGCCCGGCATAATCATCAAGCGGGTGGCCGGAAAGGTAGAAGCCCACGGCCTGATGCTCTTGCGCCAATCGTTCCGTGGGCAGCCAGTCCTCGACCGAGGGGAGGCGCGGCTCGGGAATGTCCTCGCCCGCTTCACCAAAGAGCGAGACCTGATTGGAGGCGCGGGCATCAAAGATGGCGGCAGAGTAACTCACCAGTACATCAAGACTGTCGAAAACGCGCCTGCGGTTGCGGTCGAGCACATCAAAGGCACCGGCACGGGCCAGCATCTCGAGCGAACGCTTGCCGACGCGTTTGAGGTCCACCCGGCGGGCGAGGTCGAAAAGTGTCGCGAAAGGCTTGTCGCCGCGCCCGTCCACGATCAGCCGCATCGCGTCCACGCCCACATTCTTGAGCGCGCCCAGCGCATAGACCAGCGCGCCGTCCTGCACATTGAAGCGCGCGCGCGAACGGTTGACGCAGGGCGGGATGACAGCAATCGCCAACCGGTCCACCTCTCGCTTGTAGATGGCGAGCTTATCGGTCAGATGCAGGTCGCAATTCATCACACCGGCCATGAATTCCACCGGGTGGTTCGCCTTGAGCCACGCGGTCTGATAGCTGACCACGGCATAGGCGGCGGCGTGCGATTTGTTGAAGCCGTAATTGGCGAATTTCTCCAGCAGGTCAAAGACTTCACCCGCTTTCTTCTTGTCCACGCCATTGGCCATGGCGCCCTCGACGAATTTGGGCCGTTCCTTGGCCATCTCCTCGGCGATCTTCTTGCCCATGGCCCGGCGCAACAGGTCGGCTTGACCGAGGCTGTAGCCTGCCATGACCTGTGCGATCTGCATCACCTGTTCCTGATAGACGATGATGCCCTGGGTTTCCTCAAGGATGAAGTCGATCGAGGGGTGGATCGATTCGAGCGGCTTCAAGCCGTTTTTCACCTCGCAGTAGGTTGGGATGTTTTCCATCGGGCCGGGGCGGTAGAGTGCCACTAGCGCCACGATATCCTCGATGCAGGTCGGTTTCATGCGCCGCAGCGCATCCATCATGCCCGAGCTTTCGACCTGGAACACGGCAACTGTGCGGGCCGAGGCGTAGAGCTTGTAGGTGGCCTCGTCATCCAGAGGGATGGTATTGATGTCGAGATCGACCCCGCGGCGCTTGAGCAGATCGACCGCGTTCTGAATCACGGTCAGGGTCTTCAAGCCCAGAAAGTCAAATTTCACCAGCCCCGCCTGTTCTACCCATTTCATGTTGAACTGCGTTGCAGGCATGTCGGAACGCGGGTCGCGATACAGCGGCACCAGCTGGTCCAGCGGGCGGTCGCCGATCACGACACCGGCGGCATGGGTGGAGGCATTCCTGAGCAGCCCCTCGATGCGCGAGGCATGGGTCAGCAGACGATTCACCACCTCTTCGGCCTTGGCTGCCTCGCGCAGGCGCGGCTCATCGGCCAGCGCCTTTTCGACGCTGACGGGCTTCACCCCTTCGACCGGGATCAGCTTGGAGAGCTTGTCGACCTGCCCGTAAGGGAGTTGCAGCACGCGGCCCACATCGCGCACGGCGGCCTTGGACAATAGCGCGCCAAAGGTGATGATCTGGCCGACCTTGTCATGGCCGTATTTCTCCTGCGTGTAGCGGATCACCTCTTCGCGGCGGTCCATGCAGAAATCGATGTCGAAATCGGGCATCGACACGCGCTCGGGGTTCAGAAAGCGCTCGAACAGCAGGTTATAGCGCAAAGGGTCCAGATCGGTGATGGTCAGCGCATAGGCCACCAGCGAACCGGCGCCCGAGCCACGCCCAGGGCCGACGGGAATGCCCTGCTCTTTGGCCCATTTGATGAAATCGGCCACGATCAGGAAATAGCCGGGAAAGCCCATGCCCTCGATGATGCCCAGCTCGAATTCCAGCCGTTTCTCATACTCCTCGACCGGGGCAGCGTGAGGAATGACCTTGAGCCGCTCTGCCAGCCCCTCCTTGGCCTGACGGCGCAGTTCCTCGACCTCGTCCTCGGCAAAGCGCGGCAGGATGGGCGGGCGTTTCTCGGCCTTGTAGGCGCAGCGACGGGCAATCTCGACCGTGTTCTCCAGCGCCTCGGGCAGGTCGGCGAAGAGCGCAGCCATTTCCTCGGGTGATTTCAGGTAGTGCTGTGGGGTCAGGCGGCGGCGCGGGGCGGATTGATCGACATAGCTGCCCTCGCTTATGCACAAGAGGGCATCATGGGCCTCATACATATCCGGGTCGGGGAAATAGGCGTCATTGGTCGCAACAAGCGGCAGGTCCAAGGCATAGGCCATCTCGACAAAGGCGCGCTCGGTCAGCCGCTCACCTTCCATCATCTGGCCGCCGGTATCGGCATGGCGCTGCAATTCGACATAAAGCCGGTCAGGGTAGATGCTGGAAAGCTGTTCCATCATGGCGCGGGCGCGCGCCATCTGATTGGTCTGGATCAACCGCCCAACCGGCCCATCGGCCCCACCCGAGAGGCAGATCAGCCCTTCGGAATGTCGCGCAAGCTCTTCGAACGTCACCTGCGGAACAGGTCGGTCCTTTGGCAGATAGAGGCAGGAGTTGAGTGCAAGCAGGTTCTGATAGCCAGTCTCGGACTGCACCAGAAGGACGACGGGTGCGGGAAAGCGGAGTTTCTCGCCGGGGGCGACAGGGTCATAGGCCACCGATATCTGGCAGCCGAGGATCGGCTGCACGCCAAGCCCCGAAGCGAGCACGGAGAATTCCAGCGCGCAGAACAAGTTGTCTGAGTCGGTCACGGCAATGGCCGGATAGCCCTTCTCGGCGCAGGTCTTGACCAGTTTCTTGAGCGGCAGTGCACCTTCGAGGAGCGAATATTCGCTATGGGTGCGCAGATGGATGAAGCGGGGTAAATCACTCATGCGGACACTCTAGGTTCAGCCCCGAATGCGCGAAAGAGGAAATTGCGTTTGCCGGATAATCTGTTCAGCATGTTCGTGCGATCGCACAACCCTGCCATGTAAATGCATTTATTAGGTCAGACGCTCAACACTATATTGACCTTATCGGTGTTTAATCGGAAAAGTTCTGAAAAACATGGATTTTGCTGGCGCGGATGGGGATGTGAACAGTCTGATTTCCAGACGGGGTCTGTTGCTGGGCGCCGCAGCGGTTTCGCTTTCTGGTTGCGCGGTTGCGCGCGGCGCGCCGACGCGAAACGAGGTTATCGCTGGAGCCGGAAGCGAGGATGCGGGTTTCGTGCTCGAACTTGTGACGCGCGAGCGGCTGTCGCTATATCCGCGCTGGGGGCGTGACCCTTATCTTGCAAAGACCGGCTGGCCCGGCTCTGGCAGGCCCCTAAGCGACCAGCGGCTTGCGCCCGGAGACGAGTTGATACTGCGCATCTGGGATGCTGAAGAAACCTCGCTCATTACGGCAAGCGACGCGCCGTTTTCGGACCTTTCGAATGTTACGGTCACCAGAAATGGCACTGTGACGCTACCCTATATCAACACGGTGCAGGTTGGTGGGCTGACTGCCGAGGCCGCGCGAGAGCGGCTGCAAGAGCAGTTGACGAGCATCACGCCTTCGGCGCAGGTGCAGCTTTCGGTGCGTCAGGGGCGGCGGAATTCGGTTGATCTGTTGGGGGGCGTTGCAAACCCGGGCAGCTACCCATTGACCGAGCGTAACCTTCCCCTGTCGAACGTCATCTCGGCCGCGGGCGGTGCGCGAGAGGGGCTGCGCAACCCGCAAGTGCAGATCACGCGCGGTGGCCAAGTCTATCGCAGACCCCTGCGCCAGGTTCTGACCACCCCCTCGATGGATGCCTTGCTGCAGGGCGGTGATAGGGTTCTGATCGAACCTGACCCCCGCAGCTTCAAGGCGCTGGGCGCTGCCCAACGCGAAGAGGTCATCGGATTTGATGCAGAAAAGGTCAGCGCGTTGCGTGCTCTCTCGCTAATGGGTGGAATGGCCGACACCCGCGCGGACCCGCGTGGCATTCTGGTGTTGCGGCGTTATGCGTCGCTCGATCATGGCGCGCCAGCCGCGCGCGTGGTGTTCAGCTTCGATCTGACCAATGCCGATGGCATGTTCAGCGCCGATGAGTTCCTCTTGCAGGGTGCGGATATCGTCATGGCCACGCAGGCCCCGGCGACCACAACCGCCCGGGTGCTCGCCCTGCTTGGAGCGGCTATCGGGGTTGGTCGCGTGGCGCAGAACCTCTGACGTTCGCTGATTATCAAT
>SLJW01000121.1 GCA_007134865.1 Paracoccaceae bacterium
GGCCTGCGACAAGGATCTTGCCCAGTGTTGAAGCATCGAGCAGGCCTACGGCTTCGCGGACATTGCGGGTCTCGCGATTGACGGCCTGCGTGCGGCTTTCGCCCGCGCGGCGATATGTATACGGCCTACGCCACTGTCCGACCGGTTCCCAGTCGGCGCCATTGGCCTCGTGCCAGTCATGCATCGGCGTGCGGCGCAGCGGCTGGAAAACATCGCCCACAGCCCCGCCTGCTATGGCACCCATCGAGATCGGCGTATAGGGCGGGCGGAAAGTGGTGGTGCCAGTGGCCGGGATCGGTTGACCCAATGCATCAGAAAGCACCGCGAGACCGTTGATATTGCTGAGCTTCCCTTGATCGGTCGCCATGCCGAGCGTGGTATAGCGCTTGGTATGCTCTACCGACTGGAAGCCCTCACGCGCGGCAAGCTGGACGTCCGAGACTTTCACATCATTCTGGAAATCGAGCCACATCTTGGCGCGCAACTCGTATTCCGCCTGCCGCGGCATGATCCAGACAGGCTCCATCGGGGCCTCGTCATGAGTGGTATCTGTCGCAACAGGGCCGGGTTTGGCGGTGGGCGCGAATGGCTGCGCGGATTCAAGGCCCGCGGCATGGGACTCGGCCAGAACGGCGCCCAAGCTGCCATTCGCGGCACCGCAGACGCGCAGATTGGGCAGGCCATCGGCCCCGGTGGGCGGGCGGTCGGGGTCGGGGCGGAAGAAATGGCCGGTGTCGTCCCAGATCAGCTTGCCGCCGCAATGGGACCACAGATGCACGGCCGGTGACCAGCCGCCGGACATGCCCACGGCATCGCAGGAGAGCTGCTCGGTGAAGGCCACACCGCGGCTGTCGATGGCACAGATCTCGACGCCCTTGACGCGCTTGCTGCCCTTGACCTTGCGAATGCCGCTGCCCGTGATGATGCGAATACCTGCGGCGCGCGCTGCCTGCGGCAGCGCGCCCGTCACTTCCGCGCGCGCATCGACCACCGCGACCACGCCCAGCCCCGCGCGGCGGAGCGCGATGGCGGTGCGATAGGCGTCGTCGTTATTGGTGACGATGACAGCATCGCGCCCCGGCGCGACCGCGTAATCGACCAGATAATCGCGCATGGCCGAGGCGAGCATCACGCCCGGCACATCATTGCCCGCGAAGGAGAGTGGGCGTTCGATGGCACCTGTGGCGGTGATGATCTGACCAGCCCGCATCCGCCAGAGTCGGTGACGGGGGCCATGGCTGCCGGGGATATGGTCGGAGACCCGCTCATAGCCCAAGGTATAGCCATGGTCATGAATGCCCGCGCCCATGCAGCGCAGGCGTATCTCGACATTCTCCATCTTTACAAGGCGTTCAACTGTGGTCTTGATCCAATCCTCGGCAGGTTTGCCGTCGATTTCGACGCCGTCCACCGGCGCCCGCCCGCCCCAATGCGCGGTTTGTTCCCAGAGCGCGACGCGCGCGCCTGCCTCGGCGGCTGCAAGCGCTGCTTGCAGCCCGGCAATCCCGCCACCGATGACCAGCACATCGGCGAAGGCATAGATCTGCTCATAGCGGTCGGCATCGCGGGATTTTGCGTCAGGTGCCTCGCCCAGACCCGCCGAACGGCGGATGATCGGCTCGTAGACATGTTTCCAGAACGCGCGAGGCCAGAGGAAGGTCTTGTAATAAAAGCCCGCCGTCAAGAATTGCGGCACCAGATTGTTGACCGCCAAGAAGTCAAAGTCGAGGTTCGGCCAATGGTTCTGGCTGCGCGCCCGGAGCCCCTCGAAGAGCTCGGTCGTGGTGGCGCGCTGATTGGGCTCGAAACGGTTGCCAGTGCCCAGGCCCACGAGTGCGTTGGGTTCTTCTGCACCCGAGGCGACAACCCCGCGCGGGCGGTGATACTTGAACGAGCGCCCGACCAGCATCTGGTCGGCGGCGAGCAGGCTGGCGGCAAGCGTGTCGCCCTTGTAGCCGGACATCTGCTTGCCGTTGAAGCTGAAGCGCAAAGGCGTACCGCGGTCGATCAACCGGCCGCCGGAAGAGAGGCGATGGCTCATTGGACGCCCTCCCAGTCCGGGCGGCGGGCGCGAATCTTCTCGATGACCTCGGCGGGCGGCTCGAGCGTCTGGGCCGGGTAGGTGGCGAAGACCTCGAGCGTCATGGTGCATCGCGCGGCCAGAAACCATTTGCCGCAGCCATAGGCATGGCGCCAGCGCTCGAAATGCACGTCGCGCGGGTTCTTGCGCTGGAACATATAAGCGTCGAATTCCGCATCCGAGGAGCCGGGGCCGAAGCGCTTGAGATGCGCCTCGCCGCCCGGGGTGAATTCGGTTTCCTCGGCCGTGACGCCGCAGCAGGGGCAGGTCAGCAGGAGCATGCGTCACGCCCTCCCGCTTGGTTGGGCAGTTTGAGTATTTTTGGCAAGAAAATTGGCCTGGCTGGCCGCGCGCGGCTCAATCCACAGGGACAGAGAAGGCCGGGGGGCGGGGGTCCGTGAGCGGGCCTGCGAGGCCGCCTGTGGTCTGCGCCCAGTAGAGACCGGCGACAGCGAGCGGCAGGAAGATGCCGAAAGCGAAGCCAGCGGCTTTTTGCGGTTGCGACTGGATCTGCGCGATGGCGCGCTGGATACGGGGGAAGCGCATCGTAACTCCTCATGTTTGTTCGGGAGCGAATGTATGCGCAGAGGCAGGATTGTCATGGGGTAATCCGTCGATTTTCGCGTTATTTCATGCGGTGGCAGGAATTGGCTCATCAATGCGCCACCCCTGCGGCCACGCTTTCGTCGATGAAGCGGCCCTCGCGGAAGCGGGTGAGGGTGAAGGCGTCGGTGAGCGGGCTGTGCCCCTTGGCCATCAGTTCTGCCATCGCCCAGCCCGAGCCGGGCGTGGCCTTGAACCCGCCTGTGCCCCAGCCGCAATTGATGAAGCACCCCTCGAGCGGGGTTTTCGAGATGATGGGGGAGCGGTCGCCGGTCATGTCGACAATGCCGCCCCATTGGCGCAGCATCTTGAGCCGCGAGATCATGGGGAAGGTCTCGACCAGTGCGCGCACGGTTTCCTCGATATGGTGCCAGGAGCCGCGCTGGGTGTAGTTGTTGAACCCGTCCGCACCGCCGCCGATGACCATCTCGCCCTTGTCGGACTGGCTCATGTAGCCATGCACGGTATTGGCCATGACAACGACATCCATGCAGGGCTTGATCGGTTCGGAGACCAGCGCCTGCAGCGCCACTGACTCGACCGGCAGGCGGAAGCCCGCCATATCGGCCAGCGCGCCCGAGTGCCCTGCGACCACGATGCCGAGTTTCTTGCAGCCGATCGTGCCCTTGGTCGTGTTGACGGCAGTCACCTGCCCACCTGCTGACTCCACACCGGTGACGGCGCATTGCTCGATGACATGCATGCCCATGGCCGAGCAGGCGCGGGCATAACCCCACGCGACTGCGTCATGGCGCGCTGTGCCCGCACGTTCCTGCCAGAGCGCGCCCAGCACCGGGTAGCGCGGGCCGTGGATATTGATGATCGGCACAAGACGCTTGACCTCGGAGGGCTGGATGAAGCGGGTCTCGACACCCTGAAGCGCATTCGCGCGTTCGGTGCGCAGATAGCCGCGCTTCTCATGCTCGGTCTGGGCGAGCATCATCACACCACGGGGGCTGAACATGATGTTGTAGTTCAATTCCTGTGACAGCGTCTCGTAGAGCGCGCGGGATTTCTCGTAGATCGCGGCAGAGGGGTCCTGCAGGTAATTCGAGCGGATGATGGTGGTGTTGCGCCCGGTATTGCCGCCACCCAGCCAGCCTTTCTCGATCACCGCGACATTGGTGATGCCGAAACGCTTGCCGAGGTAATAGGCCGTGGCCAGCCCATGGCCGCCAGCGCCCACGATCACCACGTCATAGGCGGCGCGCGGCTCGGGCGAAGCCCAGGCGCGTTGCCAGCCCTTGTGCTGGCGAAAAGCCTCGCGGGCGATGGCAAAGGCGGAATAGCGTTTCATGCGCGCAGGCTCCGGGCAATCTGTCTCGGTCTCTCTGGATTACCCTGTCTGGTGCCGGTTTTCCAGAAGCGTCACAATCAGGGCTGGCTGCGACCTGCCGTCGCGCCGGACGCGATTGTGAGGGTCAATGGGCGGTTTTGCGCTTTTTCGCAAGGCCGGGAGAGGGTAGATAATGCGCAGGATTTCGGAGGTGAGATGGGAAGTTTCGCGGCATATGCAGGATTTGCGCTGATCGCGCTGGGGGTCGCATTGGTACTGGGGCGGGCCGTTTTACGCGCGGGCGCCATTGCGGCAGCAGACGGGACTGACCGCGCGATGAAGGTCTATCGCGACCAGTTGGCCGAGGTCGAGCGCGACCTCGCGCGCGGCACATTGGGCGAGGCGGAGGCCGAACGGCTGAAAGTGGAGATTTCACGCCGTATCCTCGATCTGGACCGGGGCGAGGGGGCACGGCGGGTCGGCGGCCCGTCGCCATCAGCCATGCGCTGGACCGCGCTCGGGGTGGTGCTGGTGGCCGTCGTGGGCGGTGGCTGGCTTTACATTACCATCGGGGCGCCGGGCTATCGTGACATGCCGCTGCTCGAACGCCATGCCGAGGCTGCCGAGACGCGGCGCAATCGCGCTAGGCAGGCGGAGCTTGAAGCCCAGTTCGCCGCCGCCTTTCCCGAGCCCGAGCCCTTCGAGGGGCGTGATGAGCTTGAGGACATGGTCGCGGAGCTGCGCGAGTTGATGCAGGAACGCAGCGAAGATGTCATGGGCCACAGATTGCTCGCACAGAACGAGGCGCGTTTGGGCAATTATCGCGATGCCGTCACTGCGCAGGAGCGTGTGATCGCGCTTTTGGGTGAGGCCGCCGAGGTGAGCGAATATGCCTATCTGCTGGATCTGATGGTGGTCGCGACCGGAGGCTTTGTCTCCCCCGAGGCCGAGGCCGTGATCGAGCAGATCCTGCGCCGCGATGCGGCAAACGGGGTGGCGCTTTATTACACTGGCCGGATGTATGCCCAGACCGGTCGGCCCGACATGACGTTCCGCATCTGGCGCCGTCTGCATGACGTGAGCACGCCCGACGCGCCCTGGCTGGCGGAAATTCGTAGCGCGCTGCCCGAACTGGCGCGGATCTCAGGTGAGCCACGCTACACGCTGCCCCCATTGCCTGCAGCCGAGACCGGCCCGAGCGCCGCCGATATCGAAGCGGCCGAAGCGATGGACCTGGAAGACCGGGCCGAGATGATCGAGGGGATGGTCGGCAATCTTTCGGCGCGGCTGGCGAATGAGGGCGGACCTGCCGAGGATTGGGCGCAACTGATCCGCGCGTTGTCAGTGCTGGGCCGAGAAGAGCAGGCGCAAGCCATTCTGGGTGAGGCGCGGCAGATTTTTGCCGCGCAAGCGGAGGATCTTGCGCTGATCAATGAGAGTGCCGTGCAGGCCGGGCTGTCGCTCGGCGAGCCCTGATGGCGGTGCTCGAGCCTTTCGAGGCTTTTGCCGAGGCCCTGCCCAAGGGCAGGGCAGTCGCAGGTCTTGATCTGGGGGAAAAGACGATAGGCGTGGCGGTATCGGATCGTCTGTTGTCGGTCGCGACGCCCTTGCAAACGATTCGGCGCAAGAAATTCGGCCTCGACGCGACCGCGCTGCTGGAGATCGTGGCGGCGCGCGAAATCGGCGGGCTGGTGCTTGGGCTGCCGCGCAATATGGATGGCTCGGAGGGGCCGCGCTGTCAGTCCACGCGTGCCTTTGCGCGCAATCTCGCGCGCCTCACCGAGCTGCCGATAGGGTTCTGGGACGAACGATTGTCGACAGTCGCTGCGGAGCGCGCATTGCTGGAGGCGGATACCTCGCGCCGCAAGCGAGCGGAGGTGATCGACCATGTGGCGGCAGGGGTGATCCTGCAGGGCGCGCTGGACCGGCTGGCGGTGATCCGGCGCGGATGAGGCGTTGGTTGCTGCCTGCGCGGAGCCGCCGCACAGGGTGAACGCGTGCGATTGCCTCTGGTCGGTGGCGGCGAATAGGTTATCTTCGCTGCGAGGCAGATAGGAAGAGCAGCCATGACGAAGCCCATCCGGACGCGCAGTGAGATCGAATCCCCTTGCATCAATATCTGCGTGATCCATCCTGAATCGCGGCTTTGCACGGGATGCCTGCGCTCGATTGACGAGATCACCGCCTGGTCGCGCATGACACCCGAGGCGCGGCGTGCAATCATGGCGGATTTGCCGGAGCGCAAGGGGATGCTGAATGCCCGCCGGGGCGGGCGCGAGCGCAATGCGGCGCAGCGCAGGGCTTCGGGGGCATGACGCGCTGACGCGCGTCATGCTTGACGCCTGCGTGAACACGGGCCATCGTGCGGATAGGGGAGGCGCGACTGTCGCAGAACTGTGACATCCGTCCGCAATAACAACTCAGCCGCCGGGCCGATATCGGTCGGGCCGGGCGCGGCGTTCAACAAGGAGACATGACAATGACACATGATCTGCGCAAAGGCGCGCTCACGCGGCGCGGGGTATTGCAAGGGGCCACGGCGCTGGGTGCGGCCGGGCTGATCCTGCCCGGCTCGATGCGCGCGGCGCGCGCCGAGCCGCAGCGCGGGGGCACTTTCCGCATCGGGCTGGGGCATGGCAACACCACGGACGGCTATGATCCGGGGCTGTGGGACAATCTTTATGCGCAGGTTTTTGCGGCTGCGCGCCATAACCAGTTGATCGAGGTCGATGCCGATGGGCAGTTGATCGGCGAGATCGCCGAGAGCTGGGAATCGGATGACGGCAAGACCTGGGTGTTCCATATTCGCCAGGGCGTCACCTTCCATTCCGGCAAGGATGTGACGGTCGCGGATGTGATTGCCTCGCTCAACCACCACCGGGGCGATGACGCGACGTCGGCGATCAAGCAATTCTTCGACCCGGTCGTGGAAATCCGCGCCGACGGGCAATCGGTCGTGGTCACGCTGGACGCGCCCAATGGCGACTTCCCTTACCTGATGTCGGATTATCACCTGGCCATCATGCCGGGCAGTGACGGCAAGATCGACCCGACCTCGACCGATGGCTGCGGCCCCTACATTGTCGAAAGCTTCGAGCCCGGCGTGCAGGCGAGCCTGAACCGCAACCCCGATTACTGGAAGCCGGGACGGGCGCATTTCGATCGCGTCGAGATCCTCGCCATCCTCGACTCGGCCGCGCGTCTCAATGCGCTGATGACCGGGCAGGTGGAACTGATCGATCAGATCGACCCGGCGACAATCGGCATGCTCGAGGCGCGCAATGTCGCGCGCATCATCTCGATCCCCGGCAATGCGCATTATGTTTTCCCGATGGACAGCCGCGCGGCACCCTTCAACGACAACAATGTGCGGCTGGCGCTGAAATACGCCATCGACCGCGAGGATATGGTCGAGAAGATCCTCGGCGGGCATGGCGCGGTGTCGAATGACAACCCGATTGGGCCGGCAAACCGCTATTTCTACGCCGATATGGAGCCCAAGACCTTCGATCCCGACCGCGCGAAATACTATCTGCGGCAGGCCGGGATGGACAGTCTCACCATTCCGCTCCATGTCGCAGATGCCGCGTTCTCGGGGGCAGTCGATGCCGGGGCGCTTTTTGCCGAAACTGCGCGGCAGGCGGGCATCAACATCAACCTCGTGCGCGAACCCAATGACGGCTATTGGGACAATGTCTGGATGCAGAAACCGTTCGTGGCCAGCTATTGGGGCGGCCGCGCGGTCGAGGACCACATGTTCACCACGGGCTATGCCGCAGGCGCGGCCTGGAATGACAGTTTCTGGGAGCATGAGCGCTTCAACGAGTTGCTGGTCAAGGCGCGGTCCGAAGTGGATGAGGATCTGCGCCGCGAGATGTATCAGGAGATGCAGCGCATCGTCTCGTTCGAGGGCGCGGTGGTGATCCCGATGAACAACAATTACGTCATGGCGACGGCGCTGAATATCGGCACGCCCGATCAGATTTCGGCGAACTGGAACCTTGACGGGTTCCGCT
This sequence comes from Paracoccaceae bacterium, assembly GCA_007134865.1. Classification (GTDB taxonomy): domain Bacteria; phylum Pseudomonadota; class Alphaproteobacteria; order Rhodobacterales; family Rhodobacteraceae; genus Roseinatronobacter. The sequence goes on from SLJW01000121.1 coordinate 7,976, forward strand.
GTGTCGAGCGCTGGTGGATGACCTGATCGTACCCGGCCCCTGCGCGCAGCGCAGGGGCCGGCCTCCCCGAAACGGGGCAAGACCAATAACGAGGGATGGATGGCGGCTCTGATCCGCATGATTGCGCAGCGGCTGGCCTTGGGGGTGCTGACGCTCTTTATCGTCTCGGTCGTGATCTTCTTCGCGACCGAACTCCTGCCGGGTGATCTGGCCTCGACCCTGCTGGGGCAGGCCGCCACGCCCGAGACCGTGGCCGCGCTGCGCCGCCAGTTGGGCCTCGATCTGCCGGCACCCGTGCGCTACTGGAACTGGCTGACCGGTGCGCTGCAGGGGGATTTCGGGGTCAGCCTCGCCAATCGCCGCCCTATTGCGGACCTGATTGCCGCGCGGCTCGGCAACACGATCTTCCTCGCGCTCTATGCTGCTGCGCTCGCCGTGCCGCTGGCGCTGATTCTCGGCATCCTTGCCGCGCTCTGGCGCAATTCGGTCTTTGACCGCGCGGCCAATGCAGGCGCGCTGACCGCGATTTCCTTCCCCGAATTCTTCGTGGCCTATATCCTCGTGCTTTGGCTCGCGCAGAGTGGCTATTTCCCCTCAATGGTACGGATCTCGCCAGTCTCGACCTTTGGCGAGAAACTCTACATGGCCTTCCTGCCCGCGCTGACGCTGACGCTGGTGGTCACGGCGCATATGATGCGCATGACCCGCGCCGCGATCATCAACCTGATGGCGCAACCCTATATCGAGATGGCGCGGCTCAAGGGCATGTCGCCCCTGCGCATCGTGCTGCGCCACGCGCTACCCAATGCGCTGGCGCCGATCATCAATGTCATCGCGATCAACCTCGCCTATCTGATTACGGGCGTCGTGGTGGTCGAAGTGGTCTTTGTCTATCCGGGCCTCGGGCAGTTGATGGTCGATTCGGTGTCCAAGCGCGATATTGCCGTGGTGCAGGCTATCGCGCTGATCTTCGCCTCGGCCTATGTGCTCTTGAACCTCACGGCGGATGTGCTCTCGACGCTGACCAACCCGCGCCTGATGTCGAAAGGGTAGGGGATGGGCTGGCTTTTTCTCGCATTTGGCATTGTGGCGGCCTTCGGGCTGGCCGCCCTGCTGCGCAGGGCGGCCCTGCAACTCGCGCCAGCCGAGTGGCGTAGCGCACTGGCCGATATGCCGCTGACTGCCGCTTTCGGGCTGATGGTGATCGCGATCTATATCTTCGTGGCGCTGGCCGCGCCCCTGCTTGCGCCCTTTCCGGAACGCGAGGTGGTAGGCTCGCAATTCCAGCCCTGGAGCCTGCAGCACTGGCTGGGCACCGACCGGCTGGGCCGCGACATGGCCTCGCGCCTGATCTATGGCGCGCGCAACACAGTGGGGATTGCCTTTGCCACCACAGCGCTGGCCTTTATCGTGGGCTCGCTGCTGGGGCTTTGGGCGGCGCTGCGCGGGGGCTGGCTCGACCAGACGCTGTCGCGCTTTGTCGATGCGCTGATGGCGATCCCGTCGCTTATCTTCTCGCTCTTGCTGCTCACGATCTTCGGGACCTCGGTGCTGACGCTGATCCTCGTCATTGCTGCCGTGGATGCGACCCGCGTCTACCGGATCGCGCGCTCGGTGGCCCAGGGGATCGTGGTGATGGATTATATCGAGGCCGCGCGGCTGCGCGGTGAGGGCAGCTGGTATCTGATCCGCCGCGAGATCCTGCCCAATGCACTCGCGCCCCTTGTGGCCGAATTCGGTCTGCGTTTCTGCTTCGTCTTCCTGACCATCTCGTCGTTGTCCTTCCTCGGGCTCGGCATCCAGCCACCCTTGGCCGACTGGGGCTCTATGGTGCGCGAGAATGCGACGCTGATCACCTTCGGCGACATCACCCCGCTTCTGCCCGCCGGTGCCATCGCGCTGCTGACCGTGGCGGTGAATTTCGTGGTCGACTGGCAGCTCTATCGCGCCTCGGGACTGAAGGAGCAGGCCGGATGACAGGCGAGGTGCTGCTCGAAATCCGCAATCTGGTGATCGAGGGTCGCGCGGGCGAGGAATGGTCGCGCATCCTCCGCGGCGTCAACCTGACCCTGCACCGGGGCGAGGTGGTCGGGCTAATCGGTGAATCGGGCGCGGGCAAATCCACGCTGGGGCTCGCGGCCATGGGCTTCGCCCGCGATGGCTGCCGCATCTCGGCGGGGAGTATCCGCTTCGACGGGATCGACCTGCGGACGGCCTCCGAGCGCGTGAAGCGCGGCCTGCGCGGCAAGCGCATCGCCTATGTGGCGCAATCGGCAGCGGCCAGTTTCAACCCCTCGCACAAGCTTATTGACCAATATGCCGAGGCGCCCGTCACCCATGGTGTGATGTCGCGCGCGCAGGCCGAAAAGGACGCAGTCGCGCTATATGAACGCCTGCGCTTGCCCAACCCCGAAGAGATCGGCTTTCGCTACCCGCATCAGGTCTCGGGCGGACAGTTGCAGCGCGCCATGACCGCCATGGCCATGGCCTGCCGCCCCGACCTGATCATCTTTGACGAGCCCACCACGGCGCTTGATGTCACCACCCAGATCGAGGTTCTGGCCGCCATCCGCGATGCCGTGCGGGCGTTTGACACGGCGGCGATCTATATCACCCATGATCTGGCCGTCGTCGCGCAGATGGCGGACCGGATCACGATCCTGCTGCGTGGCGAAGAGGTCGAGGAAAACGACACCCGCGCCATGCTCGCTGCGCCCAGGGCCGCCTATACCAAAACCCTCTGGGCCGTGCGCCGCTTCCAGCGCGCTGATCAGCCACCCCCGCGCGAGGCGCCGCTCCTGTCCGTTCGCAAGGTCAGCGCATCCTATGGCAAGAAGCCGGTGCTGCATGATGTGAGCTTTGATCTCTATCCCGGTCGGACACTTGCCGTGGTGGGCGAGAGCGGGTCGGGCAAATCGACCGTGGCGCGCGTGATCACCGGGCTCCTGCCACCAAGCGCGGGCGAGGTCATGCTGGAGGGCGCCTCCCTCCCGCCCGATTACCGCGCGCGGACGCGCGACCAATTGCGCCAGTGCCAGATGATCTACCAGATGGCCGATACCGCGCTGAACCCCAAGCTGACCCTGCGCCAGATCATCGGCCGCCCGGCGGCAATGTATCTTGGGCTCCGGGGCCGCGCGCTCGAGGCCCGCATTCGCGCGCTCCTCGAGATGATCGAGCTTGACCCCGACAGTTTCATCGACCGGCTGCCCTCCGAGCTTTCGGGCGGGCAGAAACAGCGCATCGGTATTGCGCGCGCGCTGGCTGCCGAGCCGAAGGTCATCATCTGCGACGAGGTGACATCAGCACTCGACCAGATCGTGCAGGAGGGCATCCTGCGGCTTCTGGACAAGCTGCAATCCGAGCTGGGGCTGGCCTATATGTTCATCACCCATGACCTCGCGACCGTGCGCGCGATTGCCGATGACGTCGTGGTGATGCAGCACGGCCGCGTAGTCGAGCAGGGCACCAAACCCGAGGTCTTCACCCCGCCGCACCAACCCTATACCGAGTTGCTGCTTTCGTCCGTCCCGCGGATGGACCCCGACTGGCTGACCAACCTGCTCGCCGCGCGCGCAGCCTCGGATTGATCCATTTTCTTGCTGGAAAAAACTCACGGGGGTTTTCAGGGGGAGCGTGCTCACCCTGAAGCAGGGGGGTCGGGGGACGGCAGTCCCCCGAGGCCCCCTCACGGATCAACACCCCCCATCGCGCAGATGACCCGCCATTCTTCTTCGCTCACCGGCTGCACCGACAGCCGCGACTGGCGCAAAAGCGCCATCTCGGCCAGTTGCGGCTCTTCCTTGACCATCGCCAATGTCACTGGCGTTGCGAAAGGGCGCAGCGCCTTCACATCCACACATTCCCAGCGCGGGTCATCAGTGGTGCTGTCCGGATGCGCTTCGGCGATCACTTCGCAAATCCCCACCACCGCCTTGTCGCTCTGGCTGTGATAGAAAAACGCGCGGTCGCCAAGCTGCATCTCGCGCATGAAATTGCGCGCCTGATAATTGCGCACTCCGTCCCATTCCTCGCCCGCATCCCCCTTGGCGACAAGATTGTCCCATGAGAACACATCCGGCTCCGATTTCATCAGCCAATAGCGCATCAGCCTACGACCCGTTTCCATTCCTGCACGCGGACGCTCTCGAAGAGCCCCGCCTGCGCATAGGGGTCTGCGGCGCTCCAGGCTTGGGCGCTCTCGATATCGGGCAGATCGAGGATGATCAGCGAGCCTGCCATCTCGCCCGCATCATCGAGCACCGGGCCGCCCAGCACGACGCAGCCGGTTCGGTCGGCATAGTCCAGATGCGCCGCGCGATTGGCCTTGCGCGTCTCCAGCGCGCCGGACTTGTCGGTGCAAAGCAGCATGTAGAGTGGCATGAGTTCTCCTCCTCATTCTTCGGTCAGGGGGCGGGCAAGGAGCGCATCGCGCGCCTCGCTCAGGGTCAGATAGCCTTCGATCAGCGCGGCCACCATCCGCGTGATCGGCATGTCGATGCCACGCGTATTGGCCAGCCGTGCGACGGCGCGCGCTGTGGCCGCACCCTCGACCGTGGTGCCGGTGTCGAATGTCTCACCGCGCCCGAGCGCGAGCCCGTAGCGGAAATTGCGCGATTTTTCCGAGCCACAGGTCAGGATCAGGTCCCCCAGCCCCGAAAGCCCTGCCAGCGTCTCGGGCAGCGCCCCCAGATCGAGCGCCAGCCGCTGCATCTCGGCATAGCCCCGTGCCATAAGCGCCGCGCGCGCCGATTCGCCCAGTCCCGCGCCGATCACCACCCCGGCGGCAATCGCGATCACATTCTTCAGCGCCCCGCCCAGTTCCGCCCCGATCACATCGCTATTGCGATAGAGCCGGAGATTCGGGGTTGAAAGCTGGTCCTGCAGGCTGCGCCCGATCGCCTCGTCATCGCAGGCAAGCGTCAGCGCGGTGGGCAGGCCGCGCGCGATGTCATCGGCAAAGCTCGGGCCGGTCAGCAGCGCCGCGCTGGTCTCGGGCAGGGCCGCGCGGATCACACCCACCGGGCCGATCAGTTGCGCAAGATCGACCCCCTTCGAGCAGGCGACCAGAACGCGCGGCGCCAGCCGCGCGGCATGGGCCTCCAGAAACCTGGCGGTGGCCTGCATCGGGATGGCGATCAGCACTGTCTCGGCTGTCACCTCCGCGATATCCGAGGTGACCTTTACGCCTTCGGGCAAGGGCACGCCTGCGAGCCGCGCGCGATTCTCGCGCGCGGTTTCCAGCGCCTCGGCCTGCGCTTCATCCCGGCACCAGAGCGTGGCCTCGCCCAAGGCGCAGGCGAGAGCGGTGCCAAACGCCCCCGCACCGAGAATGGCGACACTCATCTGCTGACCCTCCGAGCCGCGCCCCGCAGGGGCGCGGCCCCCGACATGGTGACAGACCCTGAATCCTGAAGCGTTGTCGATCCGGAAAACACGCTGCACATGCCCCGAATATGGCGCCCTACTGCCCTCGGGCTTGCAGTGCCCGCATAGCGTGATGCCAAGCCGCGCCCCGCAGGGGCGCGGTCCCCGGGCCTGATCACATAAACAAACGGACTCACATGGCCGGAGACCGGATCATTCCTGCAGCAATACCTCACGCCTTGGCCCCCTTCTTCCCCGCGCCCAGCATGGGCGCGGCCTCACTGTCGAGCGGCCAGCGCGGGCGGGCTGTCAGATCTGTTCCCGGCGACACGCCCGCGCGCAGCCGCTCGACCCCCGCCCAGGCGATCATCGCCGCGTTATCAGTGCAGAGCGTCAGCGGCGGGGCCAGGAAGCGCGCGCCAGCGGCCTGCGCCACATCCTGCAGCCGCGCACGCAGCACGGCATTGGCCGCCACCCCACCGGCCACGGCAAAGATTCGCTCTTCGCCCTCCAGCAGTTCCAGCGCCCGCGCGCTTTTCAGCCCGAGCAGATCCGCCACTGCCGCCTGAAACGAGGCACAGAGATCGGCGCGATCCGCCCGTCGCAAGCCGCCATGCGCGGCGAGCATCTGGTCGCGTGCGCGCAGCACGGCTGTTTTCAGCCCCGAAAAGGACATGTCGCAACCGGGCCGGTCGGCCAGCGGGCGGGGCAGGGCGAAGCGGGCGGGGTCGCCCGCGCGCGCCTCGGCCTCGACCGATGGCCCGCCGGGTTGCGGCAGGCCCAGAAGTTTCGCGACTTTGTCGAATGCCTCGCCCGGCGCGTCGTCAATCGTGCCGCCCAGCCGGGTGAAATGCTCCGCCCCGTGCACCAGCAGAAACTGGCAATGCCCGCCCGAGACCAGCAGCATCAGATAGGGAAAGCCGATCCCGTCAGTCAGGCGCGGGGTCAGGGCATGGCCCGCCAGATGGTTGACGCCGATCAGCGGCAGCCCGGTTGCCGCCGCAATCCCTTTGGCCAGCATCACGCCCGAGAGCACCCCCCCGATCAGCCCCGGCCCCGAGGTCACGGCCAGCGCGTCCAGCGCCTCCATTTCGAGCCCGGCCTGTTCGAGCGCCGCCTCGACCACAAGGTCGAGCTTTTCAGCATGCGCGCGGGCAGCGATTTCGGGCACGACACCGCCGAAACCCGCGTGTAGCTCCTGTTGGCCCAGCACCACCGAAGACAGTATCTCGGGCGGCGCACCCGGCAAATGACGGAGCACGGCGGCGGCGGTGTCGTCGCAGCTGCTCTCGATACCAAGCACAATGAGGGGTGTTGTGGAGGACAAAGGCATCGGGGCTCCGGTTGCCAAGGCGGGCGCTTTCCAGCTACCACTGCGGGGCTGGGCGCACAATCCCGTGCTGGACCCTGTCGCTGCAATCAGGGCGCATCCATGCTGCCATGCCTGTTTCTCACGCGCCCCGAGGCCGATAGCGCGCGCTTTGCGCGCGCTGCCCGCTACGCTGGCTGGCGCGGTGAGGTCCTGATTGCACCGCTCATGCGCATCGCCCTCACCCCACCGCCAGCCGCGCGTCTGGAGTCAGCGCGCACGCTTGTTGCTACCTCGCAGCATGCCATTGCCGCGCTCGCCGCGGCTTCGCCGCGGCGTGACTGGCCGATCTGGTGTGTCGGCCCGCGCACTGCCGAGGCCGCGCGGTCGGCGGGGTTCGACATCGTCCATGAGGGTGGCGGTGACGCGCAAGCGCTGCGCGCTGCCCTGCTGGAGGCCGCGTTGGCCGAGCCAGTGCTGCATCTGCGCGGCACGCATGCCGCGATGGATGTCGCAGCCGAGTTGCGGGCAGCGGGGGTCGCGACGGAGTCCTGCCGTGTTTATGAGCAGATCGCCCAACCTTTGAGCGATGCGGGTCAGGCGCGGTTGAAGCAGGGGGGTGATCTGGTGATCCCGGTGTTTTCACCGCGCTCGGCGCAACTCGTGGTCGCGGCTTTGCGCGAAGCAGCCGCGCCAGAGGCGCGTCAGCATGTGCTGGCCATAAGCAAAGCGGCTTTGAGCGCCGCGCAAGGGGTGAATTGGGCCAGCGCCCGGGTCGCCGAGCGTCCTGACGCAACTGCGATGCTTGCGGCACTGACTCTCGTTCAAGCGGCGCTTGAGCCTTCAGAAAAGCCGCGATAAGGTATCGCTAGAAAACCGCTGCAATGCGGCACAGGGAGTGGGGATCAGGTTTTGGTGCGAAAGACGACCAGTAAGGGCCGCGCAGGCCGCCGAAGCGCGGCCTCGAAAACGCAACGCAGAGGAACACAGGCATCTTCCGCCACGACGAAGCCCGAAATTTCCGACCCGATCGAGAGCGCCAAGGCCGAAGCCGAGGCTGCAACGAATGAAAACGCACAGGCTGATGAGGGCAAGCTCGATGCGCAGGCCGCGCCGGTAACCGAGGAGCCGGAGGATGGTGCCACCGGGTCTGCAGAGGCGGAGTCCCCTGCAGAGACCGATGGCGCGACCAGTGCGGAAGCTACAGGCCCGGAAAGCGCTGCTGATGCACAGGATGAGGCCTCGGGTGCCTCCGATCAGATCAGTGAGTCCGACCCGCAGTCGCCTGCGCTGACAGACAGTGCCGAGGATGCACAGGCCCAGGCTGCGACAAAGGACGCATCTACCCCCACTCTGGCGGATACGACGCCGACTGATGACATGTCGGTGTCAGACAGCGCGTCAAAACAGGCGTCGTCCGAACCCGACGAACCGGCTCTCGCGGAGACCACTTCGAGTGATGATGCGGTGGTGACGGATGGCACCTCGGAAGGCGCACCCTCCGAAGGTGATGCGCTCACGTTGGCGGAGACAACGCCGACCGATGACATGTCCGCGCCGGAGGAGTCCTCGGCCGACACACCGTCCGAACCAGAGACACCCGCTCTGGCGACCACAACCGATGTGCCCGGCGAGACGGATCCTCAAGCGCCCGAGGCGGCAGAGCCGGCTCCAGAACAGGCAGAAGAGCCAGAACCCAGCAGCATGAGCGCGGCCCCTGGCGCTGCGCCGGCCGCTATGGCCGCAGCGGCAGCCAAGGCAGGCAGCAGCGGCGCATCATCAGAGCGTGACAGCGTACCACCGGCAGCCTCCGCTCCCGCAGCGCCTCCGCCTCCGCCTCCGCGCTCCTCAGGCCGCTTCTTCCCCATGCTCTTGGGTGGCATTGCCGCAGGAGCCATTGGGTTCGGCGCGCATTACCTGTTGCCGCAAGAGGATGACACGCGCGACCAGATCGCGCCGCTTGAAGCCGAGATTGCCTCGCTCGAGTCCGAAATCGCCGATCTGCGTGCCACGATTGACGCGCTGCCCGAGATCCCCGAAATGCCCGACCTCGCGCCGCTGGAAGCCGAGATCGCGGCGCTCCGCGACCAGCCCACGCCGGCGCCGTCGAGCGACCTCGAGGCGATCGAGTCGGAACTGGCCACCTTGCGCGAGACGCTCGACGCAGCCGACGGGCCTGATCTTGGCCCTCTGGAAGACCAGATCGCTGCGCTTGCAGCCGAACGCGACGAGGCACTGGCCGCCCAGGGCAGTGACCTTGACGCCCTGCGCCAGGCACTTGCAGAGAGTGAAGCACAGATCGCAGCGCTTATGGAAGACATGGCCGATCTGCGCGATCTGACCGAACGGCGCGTGGTCGAAGCCGAAGCGGCGGTCGACATGGCGCTGGCGCAGGCCGGGCTCGAAATGATGCGGGTCGGGATCGAGACAGGGTCGCCCTATCCGCAGGCTGTTGCGCAACTGAACGAGGCAGGAGTCGATGTGCCCGACGTTCTCGCAGCCCCGGCACCAGACGGATTGCCGACGCTCGAAGCGCTGCAGGAGCAGTTTCCCGCGGCGGCGCGGGCTGCGCTGCGTGAGGCGCTGGGAGATGCTGACGCCGACAGCTATGTCGAGCGCTTGACCAATTTCTTCCGCGCGCAAGTGGGCGCGCGGTCCATCGCGCCGCGAGAAGGGGATGACCCCGATGCCGTGCTCTCGCGCGCCGGGGCTGCGCTTGAGGCCGGGGACCTGGCTTCCGCGCTGGACGAGATTGCCGATCTGCCCGAAACGGCTCAGGCCGGGCTGGGCGATTGGCTGACTGCTGCGCAAGCGCGTGTTGACGCGGAAGCCGCATTGCCTGATTTCACTGCTGCCATAACGACAGAGTAGGGAGTTTTCATGTTCTGGACACTGACCAAGATCCTGCTCTTTGTGGCGATTGTCATCGGTCTGGCCTGGGGTGCTGGCGAGGTGATGGATAGCGGCCAGACGGTCGGGCTGCGCATTTTCGACATGGAATATGAGCTTGGCCCGATGCAGGCCGTCATCGCCTTTGCCGCGTTTCTTGTCGCGCTCTGGCTGGTGCTCAAGCTTTTTGCTCTGGCCTTTGCCGTGCTCCGCTTCATGAATGGCGACGAGACCGCGATCCGCCGCTTCTTCACGCGCAACCGCGAGAAGCGCGGGCTTGATGCGCTGCTGGCCTCGATGATTGCGCAGGCCGAAGGCGATGGCCGGACCGCCATCGCCAAGGCCGAGAAAGCGCATAAGTTGCTGAATCGGCCGATGATGACATCGCTTCTGATCGCGCAATCGGCCGAGATGAAGGGAAATCCCGAACTGGCCATCGAGCATTACAAGGCGCTTCTGAATGACAATCGCAGCCGTTTTGTCGGCGTGCAGGGGCTGATGCGCAGCAAGCTCGATGCCGGCGACAAGGAAAAGGCACGCGCGCTTGCGGCCAAGGCGCTGGAGATGCAGCCCGCGCATGAGGCCACGCAGAACACGCTGCTCGAGCTTCAGACCGAGGCCGAGGATTGGGGTGGGGCGCGCAAGACGCTGCAGGTCAAGAAATCCTCGGGCACGATGCCGCGCGATGTCTGGCGCAGGCGCGACGCGATCCTGGCGCTGCAGCAGTCTGATGCACTGGCGGCCAAGGGTGATCTCGCCCGCGCGCGCGAGGCCGCGATCGAGGCCAACCGCCTGTCCCCCGACCTGATCCCTGCAGCCGTCGCCGCAGCGCAGGCGCTGGTCGCGCAGGGCAATGGCAGTTACGCCGCCAGGGTCATTCGCAAGGCGTGGAAAGTGAAGTCGCATCCCGATCTCGCTGCCGCGTTCGCCGCCATCGAGAAGGACGAGAGCGCGCAGCAACGGCTGGCGCGTTTCGCCAAGCTTACAAAGATGCGCCCGAATGAGCCCGAGACGCGCATGCTCAAGGCCGAACTCCTGATCGCCGCCGAAGATTTCCCCGCTGCGCGCCGCGCGCTTGGTGACCTCTATGAGACGGCGCCGAATGTGCGCTCGTTGACGATCATGGCGGCGATCGAGCGTGGCGAGGGGGCGGATGATGCGGTCGTGCGCGGCTGGCTCGCCAAGGCGCTGACCGCGCCGCGCGGGCCGCAATGGGTCTGCGGAAAATGTCAGCATGTCCATGCAAGCTGGCAGGCGATCTGCGACAATTGCGGCGCGTTCGACACGCTGGAATGGCGCGATGCGCCCGACTCTTCGGGCCCTTCGGCGACGCAAACCGAGCTTCTGCCGCTGATCGTGGGCAGCCTGCCCAAACCCGCCGAGGCGCAAACCGATGTGGTCGAGGGTGAGGTCGCCTCGGGGAATGATGAAAGCGGGACGAGCGGCGAAAAAACTGCCTGAAAGGTCTGGCGGCACCCGAAATCCGGTGCTAAAGACCGCCACACGGTGCCGCTGTAGCTCAGCTGGTAGAGCACGTCATTCGTAATGATGGGGTCGGGGGTTCGAGTCCCTTCAGCGGCACCAGATTTAGGAAACCCCGGAGCGCGAGGGCCGCTCTTGCGTTTCCTGTCATCACGACTCGTGTGCAATGCAGCGAACTTCCGTCATAACGTCTGACCAACTTCCCATTCTGGGATGCGGAAGAAAGCCATTCATATGCTCATCGGCAGCATTCTCTACATCCAGAGTTAGTTGTAGCGATTGGGCTTGTCTTGCGATTTCCTTTTCTCGATCGGACATGAAATGGAAATCGTGCTCAATCATGGATTCGCCCGGTAGCAAGCCGCCTGCAATGGTCGCGGCAGGCCGAATGGAGGCGCTGTAGATAGGCTGCGGTCTGTCGTCAGCCCATATGGCGTAGGAAATCCATACCCCTCCGAGAGTCGTTGCCGTGCCGTTGGTGAATTCCACCGTGATCTGGCGGTCTTCGATAACCGCAGGCCCGAAGTGGATTGCAGACAGGTGGATATTCTCGCGCAGGCACTCTTCCACTCCGGCTTCGCTCATCTCCGCCATCGCGATAGTTACCCAAAGCGGTAAGGCCACTGAGAGAGCAAGCGCCGAAACAATTGCATTCTTCACCAGAATTCTCCTTCCGATTTCTTCCGAACATGGCATGGCATCTGAGACACCGCAAAGGAAAACCCCCATGGGCATCACGCCAAGCAGGGTCGAGATCATCGGCCATACAGGAAGGGCCGAAAGGGCTGGAACCGGAGCCAGAAGGTGCGCGCCCCCTCCCGCGAATATATTGTGACAGGCCGCCTGGTCCTAGCGCGAGGTCTTGTTGTCGGGCGCGCAGCGCGCTGCACTTCACATTACTACAAATCGAGCTTGAGCTGCGCCGGGTCCGGGCGGCGCTTGCGCGCCGCGCGCATTGCGCCCGCGCTGCTGCGATCCGTGTTGCGGGCGCGCGAGGCGTGTTTCTGCGCGATCTGCGCCGCGTGGTCGCGAAACCCGGGCGCGCGCCGCAGGCTCCACATCACGTCGCGTGCATGGCGTCCGGCGGCCTCCAGATCGATGATCGGGGCGGGGTATTGCGCGGGCGGTTGCGGCGCGGCCCATGGGCGGTGCAGGAAACGCGGGTCGCAATCGCGCAACTCCGGCACCCACGCCTTGATGAAGCGCCCCTCCGGGTCCTGATCAAGGCCCTGTTTGACCGGGTTGTAGATGCGCAGCGTGTTGATGCCCGTGGTGCCTGACTGCATCTGGCTCTGGCTCCAGTGGATGCCGGGCTCGTAATCGGTGAACATCCGCGCCAGATGCGCGCCACTCGCACGCCAGTCGAGCCAGAGGTGATAGCTCGCAAAGGACATAAGCATCGCGCGCATCCGGAAATTCAGCCAGCCGGTGGCGCGCAGGTAGCGCATGCAGGCATCGACAAAGGGCAGGCCGGTCTCACCCACCGCCCAGGCCTGCAGGCGCGCGGGGTCGCTGTCGCGCAAGCCCTCATGGGCAGGGTGCAGGCAGCGATGCTCGATGGCGGGTTCGTCTTCAAGCTTCTGGATGAAATGGTCGCGCCATGCCAGCCGCTTGGCGAAACTGTTGAAGTTTGCCGCCCAGTCGGGTTTCGCCGCGCGGGCCTGCTGTCGGGCCAGTTCCAACTCGCGCACCGA
>SLJW01000163.1 GCA_007134865.1 Paracoccaceae bacterium
AGGATCGACGGAAAAAGCCCCTCCGGATCGGCGCCCGAGCGCGTGAACTCATCCGTGTGGCAAATGCCGGTCGCCCGGATCTCGACCAGCACCTCGCCCGCCTTGGGGCCCTCCAGATTAACCTCCATGATCTCAAGCGGTTTGCCAGCCTCCAGGGCCACAGCGGCACGGGTGCGCATGATATCCTCCTTTTTCAGTCTTCATCGGACAGCATGGCGCAACGCCGCAGCGCTGCCAAGGGCAGGCGTGCATCAGCTAGCGCTTGATTTTCGCCCCGACGCAGCGCACATTCGATCGATGAACATGCAATCTCCGTTTCCCGGCAGTGACGCCAAGGTCAGTTTCGACAGGCGCGAGCTTGGGGTGATCCTGTCGCTATATGGCCGGATGGTTGCGGCAGGAGAATGGCGCGACTACGGGATCTCCTGTCTGCGGCATTCGGCAGTTTTCTCGGTCTTTCGACGCAGCGCGGAGCATCCGCTTTACCGCATCGAGAAACACCCCGAGTTGCGCAACCGTCAAGGCGCCTATGCCGTGATTGCGATGGATGGGCGGGTGCTGAAGCGCGGGCATGATTTGGCGCAGGTGCTCAAGGTGCTGGAACGGAAAATGCTGCGCGTAATCGAGGATTGACGTTTTGTAACGCAGCATAACACTGATCGGCGCCACGGACGAGACCATGCTTTTACAGGCCACCGCCCTGCGACAGCGATGACCACCGGTGATCCGCCTGGTCACCCCTGCCCTTGGGGGCGTCCCACCTCCTGACCGATGAAACTTGCGATTGACTTGGCCGTAGCTCTTTGGCAGGTCAATGGCTTCCTTGACAACGGATGTCGCATATGAACGCGCCTTTCCCGACGATCCTGCCGACATATAACCGCGCGCCATTGCGCTTTGCGCGAGGCGAGGGCAGTTGGCTTGTCGAGGAAGACGGCACGCATTATCTCGACTTCACCTCGGGCATCGCCGTGAATGCGCTGGGCCACGCGCATCCAGAGCTTGTGGCGACGCTGACCGAGCAGGCGCACGCGCTCTGGCATGTGTCGAACCTCTATCAGATCCCCGCGCAAGAAAACCTGGCCACGGCACTGGTCGAGCACAGTTTCGCCGACACTGCCTTCTTCACCAATTCCGGCACCGAGGCGGCCGAGCTTGCCATCAAGATGGTGCGCAAGTTCTGGCATGATGCCGGCGAGGCGCGCCCCACGATCCTAACCTTCGAGGGCGCCTTCCACGGCCGCTCCACCGGGGCGATCGCCGCGGCCGGGTCCGAGAAGATGACCAAGGGGTTCGGGCCGCTGATGCCCGGGTTCAAGACCCTGCCCTGGGGCGATCACGATGCGCTGCGCACCGCGCTCGATGACACGGTTGCGGCAGTGATGATCGAGCCCATCCAGGGCGAGGGCGGAATTCGCCCGCTGCCCGATGCCTGTCTGAAGGGGCTCCGGGATCTGTGCGACGAAACCGGCGCGCTCATGGTTCTCGATGAAGTACAATGCGGCATGGGGCGCACGGGGCGGCTCTTTGCGCATGAATGGGCCGGTATCAGCCCCGATATCATGATGGTCGCCAAGGGGATCGGCGGCGGCTTCCCCCTTGGGGCAGTGCTCGCCACGGCCCGCGTCGGGGCGGCGATGGGCGCGGGCACGCATGGCTCGACCTATGGTGGCAATCCGCTCGCCTGCGCGGTCGGCACGAAAGTTGTCGAGATCATGACCGCGCCCGGCTTTATGGACGCGGTCAGCCGCAAGGGGGCCGCGCTGCGCCAGAGCCTTGAGGGGTTGTGCGCGACGCACCCGGATGTCATCGAGGAGATCCGCGGCATGGGGCTCATGATGGGCCTGAAATGTCATGTGCCGAACACCGATCTGGTGCAGGCCGCGCGGGATGCGCAATTGCTGGTCGTGCCCGCAGCCGACAATGTGGTTCGACTGTTGCCGCCCCTGACCATCACCGAGGACGAAATCGCCGAGGCCTGCCAGAGGCTTGAGCGCGCCATCCGACGCCTCGGCTGAGACCCCCGCGCCGCAGGACTACCCCCCCCCGCGCATTGCGCAAGATGACCATCAAGGAGGCACCGATATGCCCCATTTCCTGGATATCCACGCGACCGAGGCCTCGGCCTTGCGCGCCATGATCGATCAGGCTCGTGCGATGAAGCGGGCCCGCGACGGGTTGCCCCGCGCCACCCCGGACGCCGAGCAGCCGCTCGCCAATCACATGGTCGCGCTGATTTTCGAAAAACCCTCGACCCGGACCCGGGTAAGCTTCGATGTCGGAGTGCGCCAGATGGGCGGGCAGACTATGGTTCTCTCCGGCTCGGAAATGCAACTGGGTCACGGCGAGACGATTGCCGACACGGCGCGCGTCCTGTCACGCTACGTGGATCTCATCATGATCCGAACATTCGAGGAGTCGATCCTGCATGAGATGGCCGAACATGCCGCGGTGCCGGTGATCAACGGGCTGACCAACCGCAGCCATCCCTGCCAGATCATGGCCGATGTGATGACTTATGAAGAGCATCGTGGGCCCATCACTGGCAGGAAGGTCGTCTGGACGGGTGATGGCAACAATGTGTGCGCCTCGTTCCTGCATGCGGCGGGGCAGTTTGGGTTCGAGTTTACCTTTTCCGGTCCCGAGACGCTGGATCCGGACCCTGAATATGTGGCGCTCGCCCGCGCGCAGGGGGCACGCATCGATTTTATCCGTGACCCTGTGCGCGCAGTCGAGGGGGCTGATCTGGTTGTGACCGATACCTGGGTGAGCATGCATGACAGCCAGTCGAACCGCGAGCGGCGTCACAACCTGTTGCGCCCCTATCAGGTGAACGAGGCGCTGATGGCTCATGCTAAGCCCGATGCGCTGTTCATGCACTGTCTTCCCGCCCATCGCGAAGAAGAAGTGACCAGCCCCGTGATGGACGGGCCGCAATCGGTGATCTTCGACGAGGCCGAGAACCGCCTTCACGCGCAGAAGGCTATCATGCGCTACTGTCTCGGGCGGTGATCACCAAAAAGCAACCCCGGGGTGAACCGGGGCTGTGCGCAGGTGCGTAATCGCGTCAATCATTCGGCGGGAAGCGCCGACGGCTGTTTCGGGGCAGCGAAATGGCGCCGATTGAGATGGAACACCAGCCAGATCATCGCAACCTGTGCGGCGAGCGCCACCGCGGTGAGCGCCCAGAACACGGGCCCGAATTTCATGATAAGCCCGGCATCGACCAGACCTCTGTTCACGAAGAAATGCAGCACCACCGCGAGGCCGACCCCCGGGCAGACCAGCGCGTAAGACCCGGGCGAGGTTTCCTGACCGAACAGGAAACGGCGCGCATACCCTTGCCGGGCCAGCACCAGACCGGCAAAAAGCAGGAACAGGATCTGCACCGAAAGGATCTGCGTCAGGAACACCAAAGTGTCGCCCGATGCAGCCTCTGCACCGAAATGAACCTCGCGCCCGTGGCCTTGGCGCAGGCCGAGGATGCCGAGGACGGCCAGAAGCGGGACGATGATCGACAGCGTGGGCGCTGTCTCTGGTGCCGCGCCATGTTCCAGCATTGCCCGCAGCCCGAGGAGCAGCGCAACCACGGCAATCACCGCCGAGCCCATCAGGAAGAAGGTCGAGAGCACAAGCCCAAGCCCCGCGAGTGCCGGAGTGCTGCTCAGCGCGGCCGGTGCGGCGAGCCCCACCCCGACCATTGCAAATGCAAAGGCAGGCAGGATCTGGCCGAAATTGTTGTTGACGGCGCAATTGAACCCGCCCTCGGTCAGCACGCGGCCAAGGAATTGTCCATAGAGGCGTATGGCATGCACGCCGATCGCCAGAAACACGATCATTGCCAGCGGAAAGAGATACTCCACCACTGACCATAGCCCAGGCACGAACAACATGCCGAGGATGAAGAGCACATTGATCGACATGGCGAGCGCCAGCGGCATCGCCATGACCTGGCTCTGCGCGTTCGTCTTGCTGAAGCGCGCATAGGCTTCGGTTTTCGACCAGGCGCGAAACTGGCGCAAGTTCCAGACGAGCAGTTTCAGGTTGAGGAACGCAAATACCGCGATCCCGAGGCCTGCGACCAGAATCATCACCTGCACGACCCATGATCCGCTGACGAAAGCGGCGGCGATATCCTCGAAAACCGGCACACTCCGGCCCGATTTCGGGATCCAGTGCATCAGCCACATGAAGAATGTCACGGCAAGCCCCCCGGCCCCGAGAGAGGCGAGGAAGTAAAGCGGGGAATAGGTGTCGGAAGGTCGCGAGATCTGGGACGGCATGGTGAATCTCCTTTATATTTGTTAATATGAATATGTTTATTTGTTCCAAAGATCAGCATGGCAGATTGTCGCAGAGCATCTTGATGTGGCAACCAGATTTAGTGGGCTCGTCAAATAAAGTGTCCATATGCGCTGTGTCAGCTTGACTTGTTGACCGCTTTCAGGGAACACTTGATCGCGCCAGACAGCGAGACAAACCTAGCGTGCAGTTCACCCGCCTCCGCCTCAACGGCTTCAAGAGCTTCGTCGATCCGACAGATCTGGTCATCCAGCCGGGCCTGACCGGCGTTGTGGGCCCCAATGGCTGCGGAAAGTCGAACCTGCTCGAGGCGCTGCGTTGGGTGATGGGTGAAAACCGGCCCACTGCCATGCGTGGCGCCGGCATGGAGGATGTGATCTTCGCTGGCACCGACAGCCGCGGAGCGCGCCATTTCGCTGAAGTGACGCTCCAAATCGACAACCGCGAACGCCTCGCCCCGTCTGGCCTCAATGATGCGGACACGCTCGATATCGTCCGACGGATCACGCGCGACGCGGGCAGCGCCTACAAGATCAATGGCAAGGAAGCGCGCGCGCGCGACGTGCAGATGCTGTTCGCGGATGCCTCGACCGGAGCACACAGCCCGGCTCTTGTCCGGCAGGGGCAGATTTCCGAGCTGATCAATGCCAAGCCCAAGGCGCGCAGGCGGATCCTTGAGGAAGCTGCGGGGATTTCAGGTCTCTATCAACGTCGGCACGAGGCAGAG
The DNA here is from genome assembly GCA_007134865.1 of Paracoccaceae bacterium. Taxonomy (GTDB): domain Bacteria; phylum Pseudomonadota; class Alphaproteobacteria; order Rhodobacterales; family Rhodobacteraceae; genus Roseinatronobacter. The sequence continues at coordinate 5,030 of SLJW01000163.1, forward strand.
CTGCGCCTGCGCGCGACCGAAACCAACCTCGAGCGTCTGGGCGACGTGATCGACCAACTGGCGCAGCAGCGCGCGCAGCTCGCCCGGCAGGCGCGCCAGGCCGAGCGCTACCGCCAGATTGGCATGCAATTGCGCGCCGCCGAGGGCATGCTCCTCTATCGACGCTGGCGCGAGGCCGATCACGCGCGTCTGGGCGCAGAGGCCGCACGCCAGACCGCCCTGCGCCAGAGCGCCGCACAAGAGGCCGCGGCGCGCGCTGCACAGCGCGCGCGTGAAGCAGCCGACGCCCGTCTTCCAGCCCTTCGCGAGGAAGAGGCCATCGCAAGCGCGCTGTTGCAGCGCCTGAAGGTCGCGCGCGACACGCTCGTGGCCGAAGCGGAGCGCGCGGAAGCGACCATCACCGCGCTTCGGTCGCGGATCTCGCAACTGGCGCAGGACCTTGCGCGTGAGGACAGCCTGAACACCGATGCGATCTCAATGATCGCGAAGCTTGAAGACGAGGCCGCTGAGCTTGCCAAGGCCGCTGAGGGCGAGCGCGCTCGCCTTGACGCGGCGGATGGACATGCAAGCGCTGCCGCCATTGCCCTGCAGACACAGGAAGCAACCCTGTCTCGCGCCACCGAAGATGTCGCGCGCCTGTCGGCCCAACATCAATCGGCAACGCTTCAGATAGATGAGCAGAGCAGCGCGCTCGTCCGGGCTGAAGCCGCGGCTGCGCGCGCCGAAGGCGCCCGCGCCGACGCCGAGGCGCGGCTTGTAACTGCCGAAGCCGACCTTGCAGCTGCGAATACCGCTCAAGAAGACGCAGCCGCCGCGCTTAAGGCCATTGAGACCGAACTCGACGCTGCAGAGCAAGCGCGCGCGCAAGCCCAGTTGACCGAGGCCGAGGCGCGCAGCGCCCTCGCCGAAGCCGAAGGCGAGACGGGCACCCTGCGCGCCGAACACGCTGCGCTCTCGCGACTTATGGAGCGTGACAAAGGTGTGGGAGCACGCCTTCTCGATCAGCTGCGCGTCGATCCAGGCCATGAGCTGGCCCTTGGCGCGGCTCTCGGCGATGATCTGAGCCTGCCACTGGCCGAGCACGGGTCGGGCTGGCACGCGCTCGCAGAGATCACGGATGCACCTGCCCTGCCCCACGGGCTGCCCTGTCTGGCCGCCCATGTCACGGCCCCGCCCGA
>SLJW01000103.1 GCA_007134865.1 Paracoccaceae bacterium
ATGACCAGTCCGTTCATGGCTGCACCCCCAGAACAGTGGTGACATAATCGGTGGGATCCAGCAATTGCGTTGCGGCTGTTTCAGCGAATTGCACGAAGGGTTCGGGGTAGAAGCCGATGATGATGGTCATCGCGGCGAGCCCCGCAATGGGAATGATCATCGAGCGCGTCACCTGTGGGGGCGCGCGGTCCGGTGTCGGGTCGATCCCGTCAGGATGCGGCTTCCAGAAGGCCATGCCCCAGATCTTGGTCATGGAATAGATCGTCAGCAAGCCCACCAGCAGCGAGACGAAGGTCACGAACCAGGCGTTCAACTCCAGCGCCGCCTTGACGATCAGGTATTTCGCCCAGAAGCCCGAGAGCGGCGGGAAGCCTGCGAGCGAGAAGGCCGGGATGATGAAGAGCGCGGCCAGCAGCGGCGCGGATTTGTAGAGGCCCCCGATGCGGTTCAGGTCCGTGTCGCCCGCATATTGCTTGGCCAGACCTGCGACGAAGAACAGGTTGGCCTTCACGATGATGTGGTGCACGAGGTAGAACACGCCCCCCATCAGCGCCAGTGGTGTGAAGAGCGCGAGCCCAAGCGTCATGTAGCCGATCTGGCTGATGATGTGGAAGGACAGGATCTTGCGGAAATCGGTCTGTGCAGCCGCCCCGATAACCCCCGTGAACATCGTGAACAGCGAGACCCAGATCAGGATTTCATGGGTGAAGCCGACATCACCCACGAAGACCAGCGTGAACATGCGCATCAGCGCATAGACGCCGACCTTGGTCAGCAGCCCGGCAAACACTGCCGAGATGGCGAAATAGGGCGTGTGGTAGCTGGCGGGCAGCCAGAAGAACAGAGGGAAGACTGCGGCCTTCACGCCGAAGCCGACCATGAACATCATCGCAAGCACGGTCACGAGGCCCTGGTTCTCGGCATTGGCCACAGCCTCGCGCATATCGGCCATGTTGAGCGTGCCGGTGATGCCGTAGAGCAGCCCGATCCCCGAAAGGAAGATCAAGGTCGAGACGAGGTTGAGCGCGACATATTTGATGCCTGCGTCCAGCCGCTCCTTGCCGCCGCCGATCACCAGTAGTGAGAAGGAGGCGATCAGCATCACCTCGAACCAGACATAGAGGTTGAAGAGGTCACCTGTCAGAAACGCGCCGGTGACGCCTGCAATCAGGGTCTGGAACAGGGCATAGAAACCCAGCGCCTCGGTCTCTTCGGGGATTTCGCCCAGCGCGTAGATAGCCGTCGCGAGCCCGGTGATGGCGGTGATCACCACCATCACGGCGCTGAGGTAATCGGCCACCAGCGTGATGCCGAAGGGCGCGTCCCAGTTCGACATCTGCGCGGCGATCACGCCCTCGTCAAGAACAGCGGCCATCAGCACGGCCGAAGCGATGAGTGACAGCACCGACCCTGCCAGCGAAATCCAGCGCCCTGCCGGGTAGCTGCGCGCAAGAAAGGCCACCACCGCCGTGAGGAAGGGCACGGCGATGGGCATAACCAGAACCCAACTCATTTCAGTGTTTCCTCCTTGGGTTCTGCAAAGCGCATCTCGTCCGTATCAACCGATTTCATGCGGCGATACCCTTCAAAGGCAAGGGCAAGCGTAAAGGCCAGCAGGCCGAAGCCGATGACGATAGCCGTCAGCACCAGTGCCTGCGGCAGGGCGTTGCCGACAACGCCCAGCGGGGCATCCTCGCCATAAGGCACAAGCGCCGGCTGGCCCTTGGTCATACGGCCCGAAGCAAAGATCGTCAGGTTGGCAGCATTCGACAGCAGCACCAGCCCGAAGAGAAAGCGCATGAAATTGCGCGCGAGCATCAGATAGACCGAGGCTGCCGTCAGCCCGCCAATAACGATTGCGGTCAGGGCTTCCATGATCAGGTCTCCTCCTCGAATGCGTAGGTCAGTGAAAGGATGCCGCCCAGCACGACCAGATAGACGCCGACATCAAAAACCAGCACCGTGTTGATCGAAAAGGCCGAGGTCTCGTAGCTGTCGCCGCCGACCCAGTACCATTGCCCGGTAAACAGCGGATCGCCCATGAAGAACGAGAACATCCCCGCCAGAAGCGCGACGCCAAGTCCCAGCATGGCAATGACTTCAGGGCTGATGCGCAGCGCCTTGCGGGCCTCAGCCGGACCGCAGGCCAGCGAATAGACGATGAAGGACACCGCCCCGATCAGCCCGCCAATGAAGCCCCCGCCCGGCAGGTGGTGGCCGCGTAGCAGCATGAACAGCGAAAACACGAACATCAGCGCGACCAGTAGCCGCGCGGCGGCGCTGAAGATGATGGAATTCATTTATCGCCTCCTTTCGCGTCGCGGGCGCGCGCAAAGCCTTTGAGCAGTGCAAAGGCCCCGAGGGCCGCGACAGCGACCACGGCAATCTCGCCAAAGGTGTCAAGCGTGCGGAAATCCACCAGGATCACATTGACGATGTTGCGCCCGAAGGCTTCGGTCCAGCTTGCGGCTTCGAAGAAATCGGTCAGGCGACGGTCGAAGGGCTGATCGACAACCAGCAGCACCACGATTGTTGTCAGGACACCGACAGTGATCGCCAGCACGGCATTCGGGAAGCTGTGGGTCTGACTGCCCGAGGGGTCGAGATTGGGCATCTTGAGGAAGGCCAGCGCCAGCAGCACAACGACCAGCAACTCCACCAGAAGCTGCGTGATGGCCACATCGGGGGCCGAGAACATGATGAAGATCAGCGCAACGCCGATCCCCACGACCCCCAGCGCCACCAGCCCGACGATCCGCGACGAGGTGAGAACCACCAGCACCGAGCCCGCCAGGATCAGAAGCGCGACACCCCATTCCATGAAGCTGAGCCCGGCAAATTGTAGCGATATCCCGCCGACATTGCGCGCCATGAGCGTGACCAGCACCGTTGCGGCAAAGACCGCGAAGGTGGCGAACATGTATTGGCGCAGCACGCCGGTCTGGATCAGCCGGGTCTGGATCTTGGTATAGGTCACGAAATGATCGAGCAGCCGGTCCCATCCGGCATCGAGATCAGCCGCGCGGGCCTCGATACGTGCCAGCCGTTCGCGCAGCGCGAGGTGGCGCTGATAGATCACGAAGCCAAGGGCGAAGGTGATCAGCGACAGCAGCAGGGGCAGGTTGAACCCGGCCCAGAGCTTGACCCGCCCGCCGACATCAGGCGCGCCCATCACTGCGGCCACGGCAGGCTCAATCAGCCAATAGGCCGCGATGCCCGGAAGCAGGCCGAACAACAGCCCCAGTACGCCCAGCACAATGGGCCCCAGCAGCATCGGCCAGGGGCCCTCATGCGGTTCATGCGGCAACTCGCCCTGCAGCCCGTAGAAGGGTTTGTAGGCGACGATCCCGGCGACGGCGAACATCAGCGCAAAGGCGACCAGCGCCATCGGCACGACGAAGAGCATCAACTGCATCTCCAGCGCCCCGGCATAGGCGACCTCCTTGGCGATGAAGCCCAGAAACGGCGGGATCCCCGCCATCGCCAGCCCGGCAGCGGCGGCGGCGGCCGCTGTGATCGGCATCGAAGATTTCAGCCCTCCAAGGACATTCGCATCACGCGTCCCAGTGGAATGATCGACCACGCCGATCATCAGGAAGAGCCCCGCCTTGTAGAGCGAATGGACCAGCAGGAAGGTCATCGCCGCGGTGATGGCATAGCCAGTGGACCCGGCAAGGAACATGGTCAGCGTGCCGAGGGCCATCAGCGTGGTATAGGCCAGCGTCTGTTTCAGGTCAGTCTGTCGCAGCGCCATGAAGCTTGCGAAAACCGCCGTGACCGCGCCGAAGATCGACAGAGTCCAGACCCAGACATCGCTGCCCGACAACGACGGATGCATCCGCGCCAGCAGATAGACCCCTGCCTTGACCATGGTTGCCGAGTGCAGATAGGCCGACACCGGCGTGGGTGCGGCCATCGCATTGGGCAACCAGAAATGGAACGGCACCTGCGCCGATTTGGTGAAGGCGCCTGCCAGAACCAGAATCAGAATCAGCAGGTAAAAGGGCTGATCCGCCAAGGTGCCTGCGGCGTTCAACTCCGACAGCTCGAAGGTGCCCTGCGTGATCCCGATGAGGATGAAGCCCGCCAGCATTGCGAGGCCCCCTGTTGCGGTCAGCAGCAGTGCCTGCAGAGCATTGCGGCGCGATTTCGCGTCGGTATGGATGAAACCGATCAGCAGGTAGGAGGTGAAGGTCGTCAACTCCCAGAACACGAACAGCGCGATCAGGTTATCGGCCAGCACCAGCCCGAGCATCGACAGCATGAAGCTGAAGAGATAGATCGCGAAGCGGTCGTAATGCTTGTGTCCGGCCAGATACTTCGCCGCATAGAGCATCACCATCGCGCCGATCCCGGTGATCAGCAGCGCGAACATCAGGCTCAGTCCGTCGATATAGAAGGACAGGCTGACATCGAGGCTGGGGATCCAGTCCCAGACGAAGCGCACAGGCTCGCCTGCGGCCACAGGGCCCAGAAATTGCAGGAAATACAGGAACAGGATGGCCGTGAGGCCGGAAGTGCCCAGACCCGACAGGGTCTTCCAGGGCGCGTTGGGGTCCGAATGATCCGCCATTGTCGGGGTCGGGCTCCTTTGATCTGATAACCAGGTCCAAGGCTGCGCTTTGGAGGCACGCCGGGGCAATAGTCGCGGCGCTTTTTCACATCTTGCGGCGCTAGACACAATTGGATTCGGCAGGATTTGGGTCAAAAACCGTGCAAATGGCGCCTCGGAGTTGCACAGTTTGTCAGCGCGGCGCATAACGGGTGCATCGTGGTGTGGTGGTTTCTGGAGGTGCCGTGGCAGGCATCGCCATGGTATCGGGTGTGCAGGTGTCGGATCAGGGCGACGGCAGGGCGGAGAATGCGGGCGATGCGCCCGCTGCGCGGCTCGACCAGATGATCGCGCATGCCATAGACGTGATCTGCAACCCCACGCGCCCGCTCGACAGCCTCCCCGATGATCTGGCACGCATCGCCCCGGGCGCGCCTGCGCTGGAACTTTGCCTCGCGCTCGCCTCGGCGGCTGACGCCACGCAGGAGGTCTTTGGCAAGGGCGGCGGGAGCGCCGAGCGGGCCCAGCGTGTCTGGAAGCAAGCGGCGATGGTGGCCGTGGAGGTGCATTACCGCGCGGTCACCGGCAGGGCGCATGCAACTGCCGGTGATTTGTTGCGCCTTGCGGAATGACAGGAGAGCAAGCAATGACCCTAACACTCGCTCCCGGCCCTCGGAACTTGATCACCGATATCGCCGGGCTGCGCGTGGGCCATGCCCATGACGCGCTGCTGCGCAGTGGTGTCACCGTGCTGCTTGGCGAGCAGGGCTTGCGTGCTGGCGTGCATGTCATGGGCGGGGCTCCCGGCACGCGCGAGACCGAGTCATTGGCGCCGGACCGGTTGGTGCAGGAGGTCGATGCGCTGGTCCTCTCGGGTGGCTCTGCCTTCGGGCTGGATGCGGCCTCGGGGGTGATGGCGGGGCTGCGTACGCTTGGGCGCGGGTTCGAGGTGCGCGGGCTGCGCGTGCCGATCGTGCCCGCGGCGATCCTGTTCGATCTCGCCAATGGCGGCGACAAGGATTGGGAAAAGAACCCCTATTCGGCGCTGGGTGCGCGCGCGCTGGACGCGGCAGGGGTCGATTTCGCCCTGGGCAGCCATGGCGCGGGCTTTGGCGCGACAACCGCGCGGCTGAAAGGCGGGATCGGCTCGGCTTCTTGGGTGCTGGGCTCGGGGGTGACAGTGGGCGCGCTGGTCGCGGTCAATCCGGTCGGTTGCGTGACGATGGGGCAGGGGCCCGAATTCTGGGCAGCACCCTTCGAGCAGGGGCGCGAGTTTGGTGGGCTGGGCACGGGGCAGGCGGGCGCCGTGCCTCTGACCAAGCTTTCCCGCGAGGCCACGACGCTGGCGATTGTGGCAACTGATGCGGCGCTGGATCAGGCGCAACTGACGCGCATAGCTGTGGCCGCGCATGACGGGATCGCGCGGGCCATAGTGCCGGCGCATACGCTTTTCGATGGCGATATTGTCTTTGCGGTCTCGACAGGCGAAGGGCAGCCGGTTGCGGCGCTCGATCTGCTCGAGATAGGACATGCCGCCGCAACCTGCCTAGCGCGCGCAATCGCGCGCGCGGTCTATGAGGCCGAGAGCCACCCGGGCGATTTGTTGCCGAGCTGGGCTTCGCTCTACCACAGCGAGTAGTC
>SLJW01000120.1 GCA_007134865.1 Paracoccaceae bacterium
GGTGACGATCCCCACCTTGCGCGCGCGGATCTCGCCGCGGGTGGTTGACACGCCAGTCACGCGCCCGCTCTCAACCGAAATGCCCGTCACCTCGCAATTCTCGATCAGATCGACCCCGCGCTGGTCGGCCCCGCGCGCATATCCCCAGGCGACGGCATCATGGCGCGCCGTGCCGCCGCGCTTGTGATAGAGCCCGCCATAGATGGGAAACCGCGCCTGCTCGAAATCCAGATAGGGCAGGATCGCGCGCACCCCCTCGCGGTCCAGCAGGATCGCATCATCACCCTGCGCCAACATGGCATTGCCGCGCCGGGCGAAGGCATCACGCTGCCCGTCCGAATGGAACAGGTTGATCAGCCCGCGCTGCGAATGCATGACATTGTAATTCAGCTCTTCCTCCAACCCCTCCCAGAGTTTCAGCGAATGACTGTAGAACTCGGAATTGCCGGGCAGGAAATAGTTGGCGCGCACGATTGTGGTGTTGCGCCCGATATTGCCACCGCCGAAATAGCCTTTCTCCAGAACGGCGATATTGGTCATGCCATGGTTCTTCGCAAGGTAATAGGCCGTCGCCAGACCATGCCCGCCACCCCCGATGATAAGCATATCATAGTCGGGCTTGGGGTCGGGCTTGCGCCAATGCGGCTTCCAGCCGCGATTGCCGCCAAACCCTTCTTTCAGAACGCGAAAGCCCGAGAAACGCATCGTGCTGTGGACCCTATTCAGCAGCCTCATTGCTGAGGGTGAAGACCGGCTCCATCCGAGCGAGAATATCATCCGCGAGGTGACATTTGATCTGATGCCCGTCCTGGAGCTTGCGCATCGGCGGTACTTCGGTTTCGCACAGATTGCCGGGCACTTCAGACTTCCAGCGACAGCGCGTCTGGAAAGGGCAGCCCGACGGCGGATCCATGGCCGAGGGGATGTCACCCTCCAACACGATACGCTTCTTATACACCGAGGTATCCGCGACCGGCACAGCCGAGAGAAGCGCCTCGGTATATGGGTGGTAGGGTGGCGCAAAGACCTGATCAGTGGTGCCAAGCTCCACCACATGGCCCAGATACATCACCATCACCCGGTCGGACAGGTAGCGCACAATCGAGAGATCATGACTGATGAACAAAAGCGTCGTGCCATTCTTGCGCTGGATATCCATCAGAAGCTGCGTTACTGCCGCCTGCACCGACACATCCAGCGCCGAGACAGGCTCATCGGCCACCACGACCTTGGCGTCGCCCGCGAAGGCGCGCGCAATGCCCACGCGCTGTTTTTGTCCGCCCGAGAGTTGGCGCGGCATCCGGTCGGCAAAGGCACGCGGCAGTTTCACCAGATCGAGCAGTTCCAGCATCCGCTCATGGCGCTCGGCCGGGGTCTTGCCCACCTTGAAGATCTCGAGCGCGCGGATGATCTGCGCACCGACGGTCATGGACGGATTGAGCGTGTCGAACGGGTTCTGGAACACCATCTGCAGCGAGGACACTGTATCGGTGTTGCGTTGCTGGATGGGGGTGGATTGCACATTCTCGTCGAACAGCATGATCTTGCCACCCGAGGCGGTCTCAAGCCCCATCAGCACCTTGGCGAAGGTCGATTTCCCGCAACCGGACTCGCCCACGATGGCCAGCGTCTCGCCCTCGCGGGCGTCGAAACTCAGCGTCTCATTGGCCTTCACGACCTTGGTCTCGCCACCGGAAAAGAGTGCCGAGGCCGCGACCTCGTAATACTTCCGCACATCGTCCATTTTCAGAACCACTTCGCCGATCGGGGTCGCCTCAGCTGCCTTGCTGGCCTCCCATGCCGCCTCCCAGTCGATCTGATCGATGCGCAGGCAGCGGCTTTCATGGCGGTCATCGCCCTCGATTTCGGCCATGGGAATGTCGCGCGCGTCACAGAAACCCTGCTTGAAGTAGTCACAACGCGGGCCGAAATTGCAGCCCGGCGGGCGCTCATGCGGCAGAGGGAAGTTGCCCGGAATGGCGCGCAGCGGGCGCGAGGTCTTGTCGGCACTGGGCAGCGGAATTGCGCGGAACAACGCCTGCGTGTAGGGGTGGCGCATCTTGTTGAAGACGTCGCGGATATTTCCGGTTTCGACAGCTTCGCCGGAATACATGACGCAAAGCCGATTGCAGGTCTCCATGATCAGCCCAAGGTTGTGACTGATGAACAGCATTGAGGTTCCGTATTTTACCCCGAGATCCTTGACCAGATCGACGATCCCGGCCTCGACGGTCACATCAAGCGCAGTTGTGGGCTCGTCGAGAATGAGCAACGCCGGGTTGGCCATCAGCGCCATGGCGATGACAATGCGCTGCTGCTGGCCACCCGAAAGCTGGTGCGGGTAGGCATCCAGAATACGGTCGGGATCGGGCAGGCGGACATCTGCGACAAGCTGGCGGGCCCGGGCGCGGGCCTTGTCGGCGGGCATGTCCTGGTGGATCATCGGCACTTCCATCAACTGCCGCCCGATCTTCATCGCGGGGTTCAGCGAGGCCATCGGCTCCTGATAGATCATGGCGATTTCCGAGCCGCGTATCCTCGCCAGTTCGGCTGCACTCATGGCGTTCAGGTCGCGCCCCTTGAACTTGATCGTTCCGCCGACGATCCGGCCATTGACGCCCAGGTCCTGCATAACACCCAGCGCGACGGTGGATTTCCCGCAACCCGACTCACCAACGAGCCCCATCGCCTCGCCGGGCATGACCGTGCAGGAGAAATCCATCACGGCGGGGATTTCGCGCGCGCGGGTGAAGAAGGAGATCGAGAGGTTCTCGATCTCGAGGATCGGTTTTGAGGAGTCCCAGTCGGTCATGCGTTGCTCCCTTCAAGAGAGGGCCGGGTGCTCTGCCCGTCGCCATTGCCTCTCAGACAAATAGCGCGACAACGGCAACTCCCCGGAGTATTGTGGGCAAGATGAAACATCAGTCTTTCAGACTTTCCTCGCGCAGCCCGTCTGCAAGCAGGTTCAGGCCAAGCACGAGAGACATCAGCGCGAGCGCAGGCGCGAGGGCGGCATGCGGAAAGGCGGTCAGAAGACGGCGGCCCTGATTGATGGTCGAACCCCAATCGGGACTTTCGGGCGCAACACCCAGACCGAAGAAACCCAAGGTGCCGAGCAGGATGGTCGTATACCCGATGCGCAGGCAGAAATCGACGATCAGCGGCCCGCGCGCATTGGGCAGGATTTCCCACAGCATGATATACCACGGCCCCTCGCCACGCGTTTGCGCAGCCGCGACATAGTCACGGGTCTTGATATCGAGCGTGATGCCGCGCACGATCCGGAACACTGTGGGCGCATTGACGAAGACGACCGCGACGAAGACGTTCAGCAAGTTCGGCGACATGCCCCAGAAGCCCAGCGGGTCGGCATTGAAGGCAAGCCCCGAATAGGCCCAGAGGCCCACCAGCAGCACGACACCGACATAGAGATTGCGCTTCATCGGCTGAGTAAAGTAGCGCGCGTTCAACAGCAGGGTGAAGAACAGGACCGGCATCAGGAACAGCACGCCGGCCATGACGCGGGGGATGGCGGTATTCTGAATCTCGGGCGCGACCAGCAGAAAGAAGAGCAGGATCACCGGAAAGGCAAGCACCAGATTGGCGACAAAGGTTAGCCCCGTGTCGAGCTTGCCGCCGATATAGCCTGCAGGCAGCCCAAGCGAAATGCCGATCATGAAGGAGATCATCGCAGCAAAGGGTGCGATTCGGAGCACCTCGCGCGATCCCATGACCATGCGCGAGAAGACATCACGCGCCAGCGCATCACCGCCGAGCAGGAAATGTGGATACCCGTCGCCCGGATCACGCAGCGCAGAGCCAGGCACAGCGTTGCGCATGCCCGAGAACTGCGCCAGCGGATCATGGGTCACGATCATGTCGGCGAAGAGGGCGGTAAAGACCCAGAAGATCACCAGTGCAAAGCCGACCATTCCGACCTTCGAGTCGAAGAGCTTGCCATAAAGGCCCAAGCTCCGCTTGAAGCTGATCGAGGCCGCGAAGAGAACGACCATCGCGAGCCAGACCGGCCAGAGCTGGAGGGCAAGCGCTGCGAAGATCTGGGGCCAGGTGAGAGCGTCCAACATCACTGCCCCCTCTCAGGAAATCCGGATACGCGGGTTGAGATAGACATACCCGATATCCGAAATGAGTTGCGTGATGAGAACCACCACCACCGCCACCACCGAGGCCGCAAGCAGCAATTCGATGTCGTTATTGGCCGCAGCCTCGAACAGGACCCAGCCAAAGCCCGGGTAACTGAACAACACTTCGACAATGACGACCCCGTTCAGAAGCCAGGGGATCTGCAGCATGATGACCGTGAAGGGCGCGATCAGCGCGTTGCGCAGGGCGTGCCGCAACACGATATTGCGGAAGCTCACCCCCTTGAGCCGCGCCGTGCGGATGTATTGCTGGGTCATCACTTCGGTCATCGAGGCGCGGGTGATGCGCGCGACATAGCCCATGCCGTAGAGGGCGATGGTCATCACCGGCAGGAAGAAATTCCAGAAGGTGATCTTCTCCAGCGCCGAGCGGGCATTGCCCTGAAACAGCACTGGCCCGTCGATCACGCCCCAATTCACCAGAAGGGGCGAGAGGCCAACAGTCGAGGAGGCTAAAAGCGCGATGAACACCACGCCCGAGACATACTCGGGAGTCGCTGTGGAGGCGATGGCGAAGGTCGAGAGGCTCCTGTCCGTTCGCGAGCCCTCGCGCATCCCAGCGAGCACGCCGACCATCAGCGCCATGGGCACCATGACAATCAACACCCAGAGCATCAGAATGCCGGTGGCCCCGAGACGGGCCGAAATCACATCAGCCACATCGGCCCGGAAGCGGGTGGAATTGCCCCAGTAGCCCTGGATCAGCCCACAGCGGTTGGGTGCCGCGCCCGGTTCGGACACATCTGCCAGCCGGTAGCAGCGCCCGGTAACAGAGCCGTCCGCGTCCTCGCGCGTCCAGCCGGGCGCGACCCCGAGCCATTCACCATAGCGTGTCAGCATCGGCTGGTTATAGCCATTGCGGTCCAGCCAGCTTGCCACCTCGGCATCCGAGATCCGCGAGCCTGCTTGCGTCTTGGCAAGCGTTTCCAGCTTGGCAGGCAGGTTTGTCAGGTAAAAAACAACGAAGGTCAGGCAAAGTGCCGTGACGAGCATGACGCCGATGCGGCGGGCGAGGAAAAGGAGCATCCGGCTTCCTGTCTGATTAGGCGCGCGAAGAGGCGCGGACGATCAGGTATGGGCTATGCGCGTGGCGGCCAAACCGCCACGCGCAACCCTGTTCAGGCCAGACCGTAATGCTGGTAGCGGACCTCGAATGTAGGATGCATTTCCGCATTCAAGACGTTGGGACGCGCATTGCGATAAAGCGAGCGCCAGTAGGGCTGTATCAACACCCCCTCATCCAGCATGATCTGCTGAATCTTCGCCATGACTTCGCGGCGCTCGTCGGCATCGGGGATGCCATTTGCCTCATCGAGCAGCGCATCGAACTCGGCATTGGCAAAGCCGGACTCGTTCCACGCCACGCCCGAGCGATAGGCGAGGTTCAGCACCTGCACGCCCAGCGGGCGCATGTTCCACTCGGTCGAGGAGAACGGATAGTTGAGCCAGTCATTCCAGAAGGTCGCGCCGGGCAGGATGGTACGGTTGATGTTGATCCCGGCGGCTCTGATCTGCGCTGCAACGCTGTCACAGGAAGCTGCCTGCCATTCATCATCGATCGAAATCAGCTCGAATTCATGATCGCCAAGCCCCTCGGCATCGATCATGGACTTGGCCTGCTCCGGATCGAACGGTGTGCCTCCTGTCTCGGCGTATTCCGGATGAATCGGACAGACATGATGGTTATCGGCAACTGTGCCGCGGTCGTTATAGCCCAGTTCCAGAACCAGCTCGTTATTCACTGCCATTTGCAGCGCGCGGCGCACATTGACATTGTCATAAGGCGGGCTGTCCTGATTGAAGCGCACGGCCAGCGTGGCCGCCGTGATCGCCTCGGTTGCAGGCAGGCCGATCATCTCGAACAGATCGACAAAATCGCCCGTGGTCTGATAGGTCAGGTCGATCTCGCCACCCTCGGCAGCGGCCATCCATGCAGCCGGGTCCGTACCAAGATCGACAAACTCGATCCGATCAAGATACGCGCCATTGCCCTCGTTCCACCAGGTGTGGTCGGAGTTGCGCTCGA
>SLJW01000026.1 GCA_007134865.1 Paracoccaceae bacterium
GCCAGCATCGAGCGGATCATCGCGCATGAGTATTTCCACAACTGGACCGGCAACCGCATCACCTGCCGCGACTGGTTTCAACTCTCGCTGAAAGAGGGGCTGACCGTCTTTCGAGACCAGCAATTCATGGGCGACATGCGCTCACATGCCGTCAAGCGGATCGAGGATGTGCAGACGCTCCGCGCGCGCCAGTTCCGCGAAGATGATGGCCCGCTGGCGCATCCGGTGCGGCCCGAGAGTTATGTCGAGATCAACAATTTCTATACTGCAACCGTCTATGAGAAGGGTGCCGAGCTGATCCGCATGCTGCAGCTATTGGTCGGCGAGGATGGCTATGCCGCAGCACTTGAACTGTATTTCGACCGCCATGACGGGCAGGCCTGCACGATCGAGGATTGGCTCGCGGTATTCGAGGAAGCCACCGCGCGGGACCTGTCGCAATTCAAACGCTGGTATGAACAGGCCGGCACCCCGCGCGTGGATGTGTCCGAGGAATGGGACAACGGGCGCTACACGCTGACGCTCCGCCAGCACACGCCCCCCACACCCGGCCAACCGCTGAAAGAGCCGCTGCTGATCCCGGTGGCGATGGGGCTTCTGGGGCCAGATGGGGCGGAGCTTCTGCCGACACGGGTGCTGGAACTCGACTCGCCAGAGGCGAGTTTCACCTTCGAGGGGCTGGCTGCGCGGCCCCTGCCCTCGCTCCTGCGCGGCTTCTCGGCACCTGTGGCGCTGAACCAGCCGATGACCAGCGAGGCGCGCGCGCTGATGCTGGCGCATGACACCGACCCCTACAACCGCTTCGAGGCAGGCCAAGAACTCGCGCGCGACATCCTGCACGCGATGGTGCTGGAGGGCGCGAAGCCGGGGCCGGATTATCTGGACGCGTTGCGGGTGATGCTCTGCGACGACAGCCTCGACCCGGCCTTCCGCGCGCTGGCGCTGCGGTTGCCGGGGCAGGATGACCTCGCCGCCTCGCTGCATCAGGCGGGCCATGTGCCCGACCCGGATGCGATCTATGCGGCCCGCCGCACTGCCCAGCGAATGGTGGCCGAGGCGCTGGCACCCGAACTCGGGCAAGTGGTCGCCGAGATGACCACCCCCGGCCCCTACAGCGCCGATGCCCGCGATGCCGGACGCCGCGCTCTGCGGGTGCAGGCGGTGGGGCTTCTGGCATTTGCCGATGGCGGGGCGAAAGCGGCCGAGGTCTTTGCGCAGGCCAATAACATGACCGAACAGATGGGGGCCTGGGGCGCGCTATTGGGTATTGGTGCGGGCGAGGCCGAGGGCGCGCAATTCTACCGGCAATGGGCGCATGACCGGCTGGTGGTGGACAAATGGTTCGCCGCGCAGGTGATCCACGCCGCCCCCGAGCGCGCCGCCGAAATCGCGCAACGCCTGACCGAGCATGCCGATTTCGACTGGAAAAACCCCAACCGCTTCCGCTCGGTCATCGGCGCGCTGGGGATGAACCATGCGGGGTTCCACGCAAGAGACGGTGCCGCCTATCGACTGGTGGCGGACTGGCTGATCCGGCTGGACGCGGTCAACCCGCAGACCGCCGCGCGCATGTCGACCCTGTTCGAGACCTGGCGACGCTATGATCCCGACCGTCAGGCGCTGGTCCAAAGCCAGCTGGAGCGGATCATGGAGCATGAGCCTCTGAGCCGCGACATGACCGAGATGGTGGGGCGGATGCTGGAGTGAGCCGTGAGTGTGCCGGCTGACCATCTGCCCTTCGGGCACCATTCCTTGGCAAGATATTCCGGTAACCCCGGCCCTTGCGGGCCGGGGCGGGGATTGCTCAGTTGAAGGCCGCGTCGGTTACGACACTGGTCCAGGCGCCTTCGGGCGCAGCCGTGATCACGGGGTCAGAGCCACCGGCCAGCAGCGTAGCCACTGTGCGCTCCGCATCCTCGAGCGAGAGCGTGCCATCCGAACCCTCGATCAGCAAAGCGACTTCGCCCATCATGCGGATCTGATGCTCTTCGGTCTGCGCACCCGTGTCATCGAACTCCAGCACGATCATGGCCGCTTCCTCGACATTCTCGGCCGCCCATTCCCAACCGCGCATCGAGGCCCGCACGAAACGCGCCATCTGATCGACAAATTCCGGATCCTCCAGCCGGTCTTCAAGCACCCAGAGCCCGTCTTCGAGCGTGGCGACGCCCTGATCTTCGTATTTGAAAGTCACAAGCTCATCTTCCGAGATGCCCGCATCAATGACCTGCCAGTATTCGTTATAGGTCATGGTCGAAATGCAATCGGCCTGGTTCTGCAACAGCGGGTCCACATTGAAGCCCTGGCGCAGCACCTCGACCCCGTCATCGCCGCCCTCGGTCGGGATGCCCAGCGTGCTCATCCATGACAGGAAGGGGAATTCATTGCCGAAGAACCAGACCCCCAAAGTGCGCCCAGGGAAATCCTCGGGGCTCGCGACCCCGGTCTCGGCCAGACAGGTCAGCATCATGCCCGAACGCTTGAAGGGCTGCGCGATATTCACGAGCGGCAGCCCGCTTTCGCGGGCTGCAAGCGCCGCCGGCATCCATTCGACGATGACATCGGCGCCACCGCCTGCGATCACCTGTGGAGGTGCAATGTCAGGGCCACCGGGGCGGATGGTGACGTTGAGCCCCTCTTCCTCGAAATAGCCGTTCTCGAGCGCAACATAATAGCCTGCAAACTGCGCCTGCGTCACCCATTTGAGTTGCAGCGTGATGTCATCCAGCGCCCAGGCAGCGGGTGCCAGACCAAGCCCGAGGGCCGCGACGGAACCGAATAGGGTTTTCTTCATGTTTTCTTCCTCTCTGTTGGCTGTCCGGGTGTTGCCCCGGGCAGTAAGCTAGCGCCCGCGTTGCGAAGGGTGCCAGAAGGTCACGCCCCGCTCCACCAGCGCAATCATGCCGTAGAACAGCGACCCCGCAAGGGCTGCCACGGCAATTTCGGCCCAGACCATATCGAGTTGCAAGCGCCCGACTTCGGTCGAGATACGAAAGCCCATGCCACGCGTTGGCGAGCCGAAGAATTCAGCAACAATCGCCCCGATCAGCGCCAAAGTCGATGAAATCTTGAGCCCGTTGAAGATGAAGGGCATCGCGGCGGGCAGGCGCAATTTCAGAAGCGCCTGCGCCCAGCTCGCGTTATAGGTGCGCATCAGATCGCGCTGCATGGCCTCGGTCGCTGCCAGCCCCTGCACGGTGTTGACCAGCATCGGAAAGAACACCATCGCCACGACGACTGCCGCTTTCGAGGGCCAGTCGAAGCCGAACCACATGACCATGATCGGGGCGGTGCCGATAATCGGCAGCACGGCGAGGAAATTGCCGACGGGCAAGAGGCCCCGGCGCAGGAAATCGGAGCGGTCCACCAGAAGCGCAAAGACAATCGCCGCGCCCACGCCGATAGCGAATCCCGACAGCGCGCCCTTGACGAAGGTCTGCACGAAATCGACCCAGAGGATATCTGTCGAACGCAGGATGCGCGCCCAGATCGCCGAGGGCGCGGGTAGGATCACGCGCGGCACTTCGAGTGCGCGCACGGTCACCTCCCACAGCCATAGCAGCGTCACGCCAAAGGTCAGGGGCGCGAGCAGACCCTGCAACCGGCCCGGCCCCTTTGCCACGCGCGGACGGTCCGCCA
The DNA here is from genome assembly GCA_007134865.1 of Paracoccaceae bacterium. Classification (GTDB taxonomy): domain Bacteria; phylum Pseudomonadota; class Alphaproteobacteria; order Rhodobacterales; family Rhodobacteraceae; genus Roseinatronobacter. The sequence goes on from SLJW01000026.1 coordinate 3,640, forward strand.
GTTGCGCCACCAGCATCCAGGCCCCCAGCCAGATCGCGACGATTGCAGCCATCACAGGCAGGCTGGAGGCCGCAAAGGGCAAGAGCGCCTGCCCGGCCCCCGCCAGCGCAGCGGCAACGGCCAGCAGCCAGAGCCACCCCTTGCGGTGTTGCGGCACGATTCCCAGCACCACCGTGGCCAGCAACAATACAACCGTGGTGAGACCCAGCGCAGTCACCCCGCCGAATGTGAGTGCCACAAGCACAGCCAACGCCATGCCGGCCCATTGCAGCCCACCGGTTTGCTGCAGCACCTTCATGCCGCCATCCCCATACGCTTGAGCGTGACCCGCTGGATCAGCCCAATCAAGGCGACCATGCTGGCGGCGAGGATTGCGGCGGCAAACAGGGCGGACCAGATTTGCAGGGTCTGGCCGAAATAGCTGCCTGACAAGAGTCGCGCGCCCAGTCCGGCAGAGGCGCCGGTCGGCAGTTCGGCGACAATCGCACCCACCAGCGCGGCAGCGATCCCGACCTTGAGCGAGGCGAAGAGATAGGGCATGGCCGACGGCCAGCGCAGCTTCGCAAAGACCTGCTGACCGGAGGCGCTATAGGTCTTCATCAGGTCAAGCTGCATCTGATCCGGCGCGCGCAAGCCCTTGACCATGCCGACCACCACCGGAAAAAAACTGAGATAGGTCGAAATGATTGCCTTGGGGATCAGCCCGGTTATGCCGACCGCGTTGAGCACCACGATGATCATCGGCGCGATGGCCAGGATCGGGATGGTCTGGCTGGCAATCGCCCAGGGCATGACTGAGGCATCCATGCCACGGTTATGGACAATCCCCACAGCCAGCGCGATGCCAAGACCCGAGCCGATGGCAAAGCCCAGCAGCGTGGCCGAGAGTGTCACCCAGCCGTGATAGATCAGGCTTCGATTGGACAGGCTGCCGGTGTTCATGAAGCCGCGCCGCCCGGTCATTTCCTCCACAATGGTCGAGTTCCACAATTCCTGCGCGACCTGATGCGGCGCGGGCAGGCGCGGGCGCGATTGCGACATGGTGTCGGCGACGAGTTCGGTGAAAGAGATGTCCTGTCCGGCCCGGCGCGCCTGATCCTGCGTCCATTGGGCATTCATCGGCACGACCGCGATATACCAGAGCGCGATCAGCGCCGCGACGATGGTGAGAACCGGTATTACGTTGCGCATGGCCGCTGCCCGCGCATGGGGGGCGCTGCCCCCCGGTCCCTTCGGGCCCTCCCCCCGGAGTATTTGAGGCAAGAAAATGAAATATCAGTCATCAAGATGCCCTGCCCTGAGCCCTTCGCGCACGCGATGAGCGATTTCGATGAATTCGGGGCTGTCGCGGATTTCGAGCGGGCGGGCGCGCGGCAGCGGGCTGTCGATGATATCGGTGATGCGACCGGGGCGCGGCGACATGACGACGATTTTCGTTGAGAGATAGACCGCCTCGGGGATGGAATGGGTGACGAAGCCGATGGTCTTTTCCGTGCGCGCCCAGAGATCGAGAAGCTGCTCGTTCAGCCGGTCGCGCACGATCTCATCGAGCGCGCCGAAGGGCTCGTCCATCAGGAGGATATCGGCATCGAAGGCCAGTGCGCGGGCGATCGAGGCGCGCTGTTGCATGCCGCCCGAGAGCTGCCAGGGGAATTTACGCTCGAATCCTGATAATTCAACAAGTTCAAGGACGTTCTTCACGCGTTTTTCCTGTTCGGATTTCGCGTAGCCCATGATCTCGAGCGGGAGTTTCACATTACCGGCAATCGTGCGCCACGGATAGAGCCCGGCGGCCTGAAACACATAGCCATAGGCGCGCGCCTTGCGAGCCTCGGCGGGGGTCATGCCATTGACGGTGATCGTACCCGCTGTGGGCTGTTCGAGATCGGCGATCACGCGCAGAAAGGTTGTCTTGCCGCAGCCCGAGGGGCCGATGAAGCTGACGAATTCGCCCTTGTGGATGCTCAGCTCAACGTCCTTGAGCGCCTGAACCGGGCCGTCGGCGGTTTCAAACGTCAGGTTGAGGCCCTGCGCCTCGATCACCGGCGCGTTGGTCTGAGAGCTTCGCGTGTCCTTCATCCATCCAGCCCCCAGAGTTCGCCGGCCGCGAATTCGACGGAATTGCCTGCAGGGTCGCGCACATAGATGGAGCGCGGCCCGTGCGGCCAGCGGAAATCGGATTCGATGGCCACCCCGGCGCTTTCCAGCCGGGTCGCGAGCGGGTCCAGATCCTCTTTGGCCACGCGCAAACAGACATGGCCCTCCCCCTCGGCACCATGGGGCGGCACTGGCAGGGCGTCGGGGCCGGGCGGTTGGCGGCTGGCCGATGCGCGGAAGACCAGCAACACACTCTCGCCACAGCGAAAGAACACATGCCGCCCCTCCACTGCCGCGATCTCGGGCAAGTCCAGCACGCCGGTATAGAAGCCGCGTGCGGCCTCCAGGTCCTCTGCGTAAACCACTGCTTCCAGCACGCCAGTAATCACGCTGCTTACACCCCCGTTGCCGGGATGCCGCTGCGTTGCACGGGGCGCGGGGCGGTCAGGTCCTTCCAGGTCGAGAGTGCCTGATTGACCGGGCCATTCGCGTCGCGGGCGACGAATGTGCCATGGCCTTCCTGCCCGTCGAAGGCACCGTCATTCACCATCACACGCCCACGCGAGAGCACATAGCGCGGCAGGCCGGTGACCTCATGCCCCTCAAACACATTGTAGTCGATGGCGGATTGCTGGGCGCTGGCGGTGATGGTTTTCGACCGCTCCGGGTCCCAGACCACCAGATCGGCATCGGCCCCGACGGCCACGGCGCCTTTCTTGGGATACATGCCGAAGATCTTGGCGACATTGGTCGAAGTGACGGCGACGAATTCGTTCATCGTGATCCGGCCCGTGCGCACGCCCTGCGTCCAGAGCATCGGCATCCGGTCCTCGAGCCCACCCGTGCCATTGGGGATCTTGGTGAAATCGCCCACACCATAGCGTTTCTGATCGGTGGTGAAGGCGCAGTGATCGGTCGCCACAACCGAGAGCGAGCCCGAGGCGAGCCCGGCCCAGAGGCTGTCCTGATGCTTCTTGTTGCGGAACGGGGGCGACATGACACGGCGCGCGGCATGGTCCCAGTCGGGGTTGAAATATTCGCTCTCATCGAGCGTCAGATGCTGAATAAGAGGCTCACCCCAGACGCGTTTGCCCGCCTGTTTGGCGCGGCGGATGGCCTCATGCGCCTCCTCGCAGGAGGTGTGGACGACATAAAGCGGCACACCGGCCATATCGGCGATCATGATGGCGCGGTTGGTGGCCTCGCCCTCGACCTGGCTGGGGCGGGAATAGGCATGGGCTTCGGGGCCGGTATTGCCCTCGGCCAGCAGTTTTGCGGAGAGTTCCGCGACCACATCGCCGTTTTCCGCATGGACCATGGCAATCGCGCCCAACTCGCGCAGGCGCTGGAATGAGGCGTAGAGCTCATCGTCATTCACCATCAGCGCGCCCTTATAGGCAAGGAAATGCTTGAAGCTGGGGATGCCGCGTTTGACGACCTCGGGCATCTCGTCAAAGACCTGCTCACCCCACCAGGTGACCGCCATATGATAGGAGTAATCGCAATGCGCGCGGCCCGATTTGTTGTCCCACATCTTGAGCGCATCATGCAGGCCCTGACCCGGGGCGGGGATCGCAAAATCAATCACCATGGTGGTCCCGCCGGACAGCGCCGCGCGGGTGCCGGATTCGAAATCATCGCTGGAATAGGTGCCCATGAAGGGCATTTCCAGATGGGTATGCGGGTCGATGCCACCGGGCATGACATAGCAGCCGGTCGCGTCCAGCGTGCTATCGCCCGAGAGGTTCGGCCCGATCTCGGTGATCACACCACCCTCGACGCGGATATCGGCCTTGTAGGTCAGGTCATGCGTGACGATGGTGCCGTTCTTGATAACCGTTGTGCTCATCGGATGAAGCTCCTTGACCAATGGGGAATGGGCGCAGGGGCGTTGGCCCGCGTTGCGCAGATGTGGGACGGTGATGAGGGAGCTATGGCGCTGGGGTCAGCCTTCGACCAGATCGAGGCGACGTTCGACGCGTTCAATGCGCGCGTCGATGCGATCCACACGGACCGAGAGGTTGGCATATTGCACCTCGAGCGTGCCCAGCCGTTCCTTGATTTCGCGCATGTCGTCAGACAGCCGTGCAAGCGTTCCCTGCATCGGCTTGAGCGTCTCGAACAACAGTTCGTTTGTGACTTTGTCGCGTCCTGCCATGCGATCCTCGATACCAGCGCGGCACCACTGTGCCACACTTGCCTTGAATATTGCGTTAATGCCGTCATCCGACAATCTCCGCCGTCTCCAGCACGGCATGCAGCAGGACATTCGTCCCCGCGGCGGCCCATTCCGGCGAGATTTCCTCGGCCTCGTTATGGCTTAGCCCATCGACACAGGGGCAGAAGATCATCGCGGTAGGATAGAGCCGGTTGATCCAGCAGGCATCATGGCCAGCGCCCGAGACGATATCCATGTGGGAATAGCCCAGCCGGTCTGCAGCGTCACGAATACGGCCCAGCAGGGTCTCGTCAAAGGCGGGCGGATCGAACTGGCCGCTGTTACGGGCCGTGAACTTGACCCCGATATCAGCACAGATACCCGGTGCGCGGGCCAGCAATTCGGCCTCCATCGCCTGCAGGATATCGAGCTTGTGACTGCGGAAATCGATTGTGAAAACAACCTTTTCCGGGATGATGTTGCGGCTGTTGGGATAGACATCGACATGCCCGATGGCGCCCACGGCATCGGGCTGGTGCTGCATCGCGATCTCGTGCACAAGCTCGGTCACGCGCGCGAGGCCCCGGCCTGCATTGCGGCGCATATACATCGGGGTCGAGCCCGTGTGCTGGCCCTTGCCGGTCACAGTGCATTCGATCCAGCGCAACCCCTGACCATGGGTGACGACACCGATCTCCTTGCCCTCGTCCTCCAGGATCGGGCCCTGTTCGATATGCAACTCGAAAAACGCATGCATCTTGCGGTTGCCGACAGGCTCGTCGCCCTTCCAGCCAATGCGCTCCAGCTCATCGCCGAAGCGCTTGCCCTGCGCATCGACCCGGTCATAGGCCCAATCACGCTCATGCACGCCCGCGAACACGCCCGAGGCCAGCATCGCAGGCGCAAAGCGGGTGCCTTCCTCGTTGGTCCAGTTGGTCACAACGATGGGGCGGCGGGTCTTGACGCCGAGATCGCGGATCGAGCGGATGACCTCCAGCCCCGCCAGCACGCCGAGCACGCCGTCATACTTGCCGCCAGTAGGCTGGGTGTCGAGATGGCTGCCGACATAGACCGGGAGCGCGTCAGGGTCGGTGCCCTCGAACCGGGCGAACATGGTGCCCATTTCATCCACGCCCATGGTGCCGCCCGCCTCCTCGCACCAGCGCTGGAACAGGCGGCGACCCTCGCCATCTTCATCAGTCACGGTCTGGCGGTTATTGCCGCCCGCGATGCCGGGACCGATCTGGGCCATCTCCATCAGGCTGTCCCACAGCCTTTCCTCATTGATCTTCAGATTGGCCGCTGGTGCCGACATGTTTCACCCCCTGTGCTGGCCGCCTTTGGCGACGGCTCTGTAACTATGTTTCGGGTATGGCAGCAGAGCCCGGCGCGCGACCGGCTTGCACTCGTCCCATCGAGACGCTACCAAGTTTGACCATCCAGTCAAGAAGCAAACCTGTCGATGCCCACGCCGTCCATGCCCCCTGCCGAAAAACCCGGCGCGTCCGGCGCGGCGCCGCGCTCGCGCATTCAGGAGCGTAACCGCGCGCGCATTCTCGATGCCGCGCTGGAGGTGTTCTCCAATCACGGGTTTCGGGGCGCCACGATCGACCAGATCGCGACCGAGGCCGGGTTGTCGAAGCCCAACCTGCTGTATTATTTCGACAGCAAGGATGCGGTGCACAGCGCGCTTCTGAGCCGCTTGCTCGATGACTGGCTGGAGCCCCTGCGCCATTTGGATGCAACGGGCGACCCGCAGACCGAAATCCTCTCCTACATGCGCCGCAAGCTCGCGATGTCGCGCACCTATCCGCGCGAGAGCCGACTTTTCGCCAATGAGATCCTGCAGGGGGCGCCACGGCTGGAGCGCTTCATCTCGACCGAGTTGCGCGCGCTGGTCGATGAAAAGGCGCAGGTGATCGCGCGCTGGGGGCGCGAGGGGCGGATCGCCGAGGTTGATCCGCATCACCTGATCTTCTCGATCTGGGCGTTGACGCAGCATTACGCCGATTTCGCCGCCCAGATCCGGCTGATCCGCGGCGCGGAGCATGACCCGCAGGACGGGGCCGAGGCCTTTCTGAACCATCTCTATACCCGGATGCTGGCGCCCTGATTATTCGGCGGCCTTGGCCATGGGGTTGTTGGGATGCGTCGTCCAGTTGGCGTATTCGCGGACTGGCTCGCCTGTGCGCTCGTCCACGGCCCCAAGGGGCAATTCCTCCATGGTGATGCAGTCCTGCACCGGGCAGACATTGACGCAGAGATTGCAGGCGACGCATTCTTCGTCGATCACCTCGAATTTGCGATCCGGCGACATGGAAATCGCCTGATGGCTGGTATCCTCACAGGCGGCATAGCAGCGCCCGCACTGGATGCAGAGGTCCTGATTGATCCGCGCCTTGGTGACGTAATTGAGGTTCAGATACTGCCAGTCGGTGACATTGGGCACCGCGCGGCCCTGAAGCTGGTCGAGCGTCATGCCCTTGTCATCGAGATATTGCGACAGGCCCGCGGTCAGTTCCTTGATGATCCCGAACCCATAGGTCATGGCAGCCGTGCAGACCTGCACATTGCCTGCGCCGAGCGCCAGAAACTCCGCCGCATCGCGCCAAGTGGTGACACCGCCGATACCGCTGATGGGCAGGCCCGCCGTCGCCGGATCGCGGGCAATCTCGGCGACCATGTTGAGCGCGATGGGTTTGACTGCCGGGCCACAATAGCCGCCATGCGCGCCCTTGCCGTCGATCATCGGCTCGGGGCTGAAAGAGTCGAGATTGACCGATGTGATGGAATTGATCGTGTTGATCAGGCTGACAGCATCCGCGCCGCCGCGCTTCGCCGCCTCGGCCGGCTTGCGGATATCGGCGATATTGGGCGTGAGCTTGACGATGCAGGGCATGCGCGAGTGCTTCTTCACCCAGCGCGTCACCATCTCGATGTATTCGGGCACCTGCCCCACGGCGCTGCCCATGCCGCGCTCGGACATGCCATGCGGACAGCCGAAGTTCAGCTCCACCCCATCGGCCCCGGTATCCTCGACATGCTTGAGGATCGCCTTCCAGGACTCCTCGTCGCAGGGCACCATCAGCGAAACCACCATCGCCCGGTCCGGCCAGTCGCGCTTGACCTTCTTGATCTCGCGCAGGTTCACCTCCAGCGGGCGATCAGTGATCAGCTCGATATTGTTCAGCCCCAGAAGCCGCCGGTCCGCGCCCCACACCGCGCCATAGCGCGGCCCGTTGACATTGACGATGGGCGGGCCTTCAGCGCCGAGCGTCTTCCAGACCACCCCGCCCCAGCCCGCCTTGAAGGCGCGCACGACATTGTATTCCTTGTCGGTCGGCGGGGCCGAGGCCAGCCAATAGGGGTTGGGCGATTTGATGCCGATGAAATTCGAAGTCAGGTCAGCCATATCCGTTCTCCCTGTTCGCGCTCAGGCGCTGGTCAGATGCGCGTGGATGTCCTCGGCCGCGTCGCGGCCCTGCGCGACTGCCGTCACGGTCAGATCTTCGCCGCCGTCGGTGCAATCGCCCCCGGCCCAGACCCCGGGCATGGGTTGCGCGGCGAGTTTGCGGCCCGCCATCGCCAGACCGTCAAGGGGGACGAGTTTCTGCCCGATGGCCTTGAACACCTGATCGGCCTTGAGGCGGAAACTCTCATTGCCGCCGGTATAGGCGAATTCGATCTCCTCGACCGCCCCCTGACCATGGATCGCCACCGGGGTCGCCCCGGTTATGATGGTCACGCCTTCGGTGGCGGCATGCTCGATCTCGTAATCCGAGGCGCTCATCGCGGCGCGGTCACGGCGGTAGACCATGCTGACACGCTCGGCCCCCAGCAGTTTCGACTGCACGGCGGCATCGACTGCCGTCATACCGCCCCCGATCACCACCACATCGCGCCCGATGGGCAGGCGCGAGAGGTCGTCGGTCTGGCGCAGCTCGGCGATGAAATCGACCGCGTCGCGCACACCGTCAAGATCCTCGCCCGGAATGCCAAGGGCGTTCACATCGCCCAGCCCCATGCCCAGAAACACGGCGTCGAACTCCCCACGCAGCGCGTCGAGGCTGATGTCACGCCCAAGCGCGCGACCGGTCTCGATGGTGATGCCGCCGATGCTCAGCAGCCACTCGACCTCACGCGCAGCGAAACCGCCCGCCATCTTGTAGGCGGCGATGCCGTATTCGTTGAGACCCCCAGGCTTGTCCTGCGCTTCATAGACGGTCACTTCATGGCCGTGCATCGCCAGCCGGTGCGCGCAGGCGAGCCCCGCAGGCCCCGCCCCCACCACCGCGACACACTTGCCGGTGCTCGGGGCGCGGGTATAGGGGTGGCCCTGCCGCGCCATCAGACTGTCGGTCGCATAGCGCTGCAACCGCCCGATCTCGACTGGCTTGCCCTCGGCCATCTCGCGCACGCAGGCGCCTTCGCAAAGCGTTTCGGTCGGGCAGACGCGGGCACAGGTGCCGCCAAAGATGTTCTGATCCATGATCGTCTTGCCCGCCGCCTCGGGCTGGCCCGCCTGGATCTGTCGAATGAAGAGCGGGATGTCGATCTCGGTCGGGCAGGCAGTGATGCAGGGCGCATCATGGCAGAAATAGCAGCGGTCCGCAGCGACCATCGCTTCATGCGGGTCATAGTTGGGGTAGAGATCGTCGAAATGGCTGGCATAATGCTCGGCCGCGAGGCGACCGGGCTGGATGCCGGGCGTGGTCACGGAATTGGACATGGCGCGCATCATCTCCCTGCTGGCTTTTGACAGAAGGAAACCACGGTTCAAAATTTTTATCAATTAGTAAAAATTCTGAGCTTGCCTGTTTTCCTGAAAGACGGCCCTTTTTCCGCTTTTCTGCTCATCGAGCGAGCAATCTCCACCTATTCGGCAGCTTCAGCGGAATCCAGAGAGGCCGAGGAGGACGTATCGCGCGCTTGAAGCCGGAGCGGAAAGCTCACACGAAAGGCCGCGCCGCCCTGCCCCGGCACATAAGTGATATCGCCCTTCAGGTTGAGCATGATCTCGCGGCAGATGGCGAGCCCAAGCCCGGCTCCGCCTGCCTGCAGCGAGTCGGTCAGGCGCGAGAATTTCTCGAAGATCAGCGCCTCCTGATCGCGCGGGATGCCCGCGCCATTATCGATGAAATCCACCTCGACCATCTCGCCGCGGCGGCGGACATTGATCCGCATCTGCGGCTCTGCAGCATCGCAATATTTGCGCGAATTCGACAGCACATTGATGAAGACCTGCGTCAGGCGCCCGGCATCGGTGATGATCTCGATATCCTCACGGTCGCGGCTGCGGTGCAGCGTGAAATTGCGTTCCGCCTGCACCGAGTTCGAGGCCGATATCGCCTTGTCAATCAACTCGCGCAGATTTGCCGGCGTGATATTGAGCTGCACCTGCCCGTGTTCCAGCACGCTGAGGTCCAGCAGATCGTCAAGCAGCCGCGTCAGCCGGATCGACTCGTCATGGATGATCTGCGCGAAATGCGTGCGCTCCTCATCCGCCATGCCGTCGGCATCCATCAGGATTTCGGAAAACGCCCGGATCGAGGTCATCGGCGTGCGCAATTCATGGCTGATCTGGCTCAGGAAAGCGTCCTTCTGCACCGATAGCGTCTGCAGCTTCTCATTGGCCTCGCGCAGCTTGCGGGCGGTGCGGCTCAACTCTTCGGACTTGGCCTCAAGCTGGGCCGAATATTCCATGATCTGCGCGGTTTCCGAGGCCACGGCCATCAGGTCATCGACCGAGACAATCGACGTGCCGACCGTCTGCGCCAGCATCGCATGGGCCGTGGCCGAGCCCACCGAGCCTGCCAGTTTCAACTCCAGCGCTTCGACGAATTCGGGTGTGATGTCGGGCAGGAAACCATCCTTGCCCTGCAACTTGGCCTGCGCCCGGAAGAAGGATTGCGCCTCGGTCAGACCGAAGATGCGCTGCGCCATGGGCAGCAGGTCCTCGGCCTCGGCAATCGGGCGGGTCCAGCTTCGCGCCGTTCCGGGGCGGTTGAAGATATCGACGAAGAGCGCGCCTTGCACGCGCTCGATCGGACTCGGGAAGGACAGGATCGAGCCAGCGCAGAAGGCCATGACGTTGACCATCAGTGACCAGAACAGCGAATGCAGGAGCGGGTCGAGCGTGGTCAGACCGAAGAGACTGTAGGGGCGCAGCCAGGCGATATCGAAAGGCCCGCTCTCCATGAGCCGCGCCGAAAGGAAGACATCGGGCCCGAAGCTGGGCAGAAGCAGCGTATAAAGCCAGATCAGCATGCCCGCGACCAGGCCTAGCGCCGCGCCATTACGGCTGGCCCCGCGCCAGTAGAGGGCACCGATCAGGGCGGGCAGGCATTGGGCGACACCCACAAAGGCGATCAGCCCGATAGCGGCAAGCGCGGCTGAACCTCCGGTGATGACGTAGTAAATATAGCCCAGCCCCAGCACGAGCGTGATCGACAGCCGCCGCACACTCAGCACCAAGAGCCGCATGTCGCCCGTATCCTGCTGGCGCGCCGAGCGCGCACGCAGCCAGAGCGGCACCACGATATGGTTCGACACCATCGTGGCCAACGCCAGCGAGGCCACGATCACCATCGAGGTCGCCGCCGAAAAGCCGCCGAGGAAGGAAAACAGCGCCAGCCCGTCCTGCCCCAGATGCAGCGGCAGGGTGAGGACGAACATGTCGGGATTGCTGCCCGCTGGCATCAGTTCCATGCCGATCACCGCGATGGGCAGCACGAAGAGGCTGATCAGGAACAGATAGAGCGGAAAGGCCCAGCTTGCGGTGGCGAGATGCTGATCATCGGTGTTTTCGACCACAGTGACCTGAAACATGCGCGGCAGGCAGATGATGGCAATCGCCGAGAGCAGTATCAACCCGGTCCAGCGCCCAGGCTGGATCTCCCACTCCGGAAGCGCCTGTGCATCAATGCGGGTCAGGATATCGGCAGGGCCGGTCGCCACGAACCAGACCACGAACACACCCACTGCCAGCAGCGCCAAGAGTTTGACCACGGCTTCAACCGCGATAGCGGTAACGACCCCGGGGTGCTGTTCATTGGCATCGAGCGAGCGAGTGCCGAAAGCGATGGTGAAGAACGCGAGCCCCGCTGCCACCCAGAAGGCGATCAGCGTGGTATCGGTGGCAAGTGACGATCCTGCAGGGTCGGTCACGAAGACAGTGAAGGACTGCGCGATGGATTGCAGTTGCAGCGCGATATAGGGCGTGCCTGCCATGATACAAAGGATGGTTACGATCACGCCCAGCAGGTTCGACTTGCCATAGCGCGCAGAGATCATGTCGGCAATCGAGGTCACACGGTTCTCGCGCCCTATCCTTACCAGCTTGCGCAGGATCACCCACCAGCCCACAAAGACCAGTGTCGGGCCGAGATAGATGGTCATGAATTCTAACCCGGAGCGCGCCGCGTAGCCCACCGCACCATAGAAGGTCCAGGCCGTGCAATAAACCGAGAGCGACAGTGTATAGACCAGCGGCGAGCGCAACCAGCCGGCCCGCCCTGCTTCGGCCGCGCGCTCGGCTGCAGAAGCAACCACGAAAAGCAGAACGACATATCCCAGGCAGGTCAGAACCAGCAGATTGAAGGACATGTGCGCTAGTCCTCCTTCCCGTCGGTATCAGCTATCGGGTCTGAAGGGTCCGCCCGGCGCTCCGGCTGATCAAGCGCCCGGCGCAGCCAGAGAGAAAACAGAAAGGCCGCAAGGATCAAGGCCGCCCAGACCGCGAAGAGATAGACACTCTCGGTCGCGGTTGGCGGGGCCTCGAACTCGGGGCTGTGGCGCATCAAGGGCAACAGCAACAGGATCAGGCCAAAGAGCGGCAATATCCGCGCGGCATCCATCACCCGCCGCATGCGGTAGCTGTCGCGCCCCAGAAACTGCTGTGTCCGCGGCGGCTTCATGTCTGCGCCATTTCATGGACAGCGGCCAGCACGTCGGCATTGGCGAAAGGCTTGGTCATGAAGCGAGTCACGCCCAGCCGCTCGGCCTCGATCCGGTCCGCCGCCTGCCCCTTGGCGGTCAGCATCAGCACCGGCAGCGCGCGTGTATCCTCGCGCGCGCGCAGATCACGCAGGATATCGAAGCCACTCACGCCCGGCAGCATCAGATCAAGGATCAGCAGATCGGGCGGGTCCGCGCTGAGACTGCCGAGCGCGGCTTGTCCATCCGCCGTCACCTCGACCCGCCAACCATTGCGGCTGAGGATGAAGCGCAAGGCTTCGGAGATATTGGGCTCATCCTCGATGACCAGCACACGCTTTCCCATCGCAAGGCTCCTCCCAAGGCTTATGCGCAGGGGCGCGGGTATGCGGCATATCGCGCTTGCCACGCGCCCCTGTCAGAGACCGCCGGGCAGGCAGGCTCCTCCCTCGCTGCCCTGCACTCCCTCAGTCCTGTATCAAGCATTCGATGGCACCTGTCAAAGCGCAAGATTCTGTCGTCACTGCTCACGCCCCTGTCACCAGGATCGAGGGCTCGCGCCGCGCGATGCACTCAAGCTGCGCACAGGTCCGACAACTGGAGCCCACCGGCACCGGTGCGGGCTCGGCCTGCGCCGCACCCGCAGGTTGCGGCACAATCAGCATCGTGGCCCGCAACACGCTGGGCGCATCAAACGCTGGCGGGGTGATGGGTGCCGCGACCGCATAGGCCAGATAGCGCCGCCCGAGCCGCCCGGCGGTCAGCAGCAACTGACGCAGCGGGACATGCGGGCGCTGCAGTGCCTGATAGAGCGGCCAGAGCGGGCAGCCTCCGCCGAACCGCGGCAGCCGAAACCCCTCGACCGCGCGGCGAAAGACCATCGTCCCGGAACTGTCGCAGATCACCAGCCCCAGCGGCGGCAGACCCACCGCCTGCAACACCTCTTCCGGCATTAGCGCGAGCCTGCGCAGCACCTGATCGAAGGGCACACCGAAGCGCGCCGCAAGCGCCTCGGGCGCAAGGCCCGTGTCGCTCAGCGCATCACTCACTGCCTCCAGCGGCAGCACAGCAGCATCCGCGGCGAACTGCGCCAGCCATGACTGCGCCAACACCCGAGAGGCTTCCGAGGACAACTCCACCTGCCCGCGCACGAGCACATCCATGTCGGTCAGACCCTGCTCGATCTCGGGCAGATGAAACCCCTGCCGCGTCAGCCAGGCTTCGACCTCTTCCAGCGGCGCGGCCAAGCCCGCTTCATCGGTCTGTACCGTATCGAGATAATTCACCAGCGCCACAGAGCCTTCCGCCAGCCGCGCCGAGTCCTCCAAGATATTGCGGTGAAACCGCGCCTGCCATTCGGGGTCGATCTCCTCGGCATCCGTCAGGATACTGGCAGTCGATTGCACGGACGTGACGGCTGAAATGATCTCGTGCAGCGCCTCCCCCAGATAGGGATCATGGGTCATGCGGTCATTCAGGCTCTCGATCACACGCTCCAGCCGCTCGACCCGCGCCTGGGTTTCGGCCAGCACCTTGGCCCAGCCCGGAAAGCGGCTTGTGAATTCGTCGATCCGCTCCAGCTCCGTGGCTGCAGCCTCGCTGCGCTGTGCGGCCGCCCGCGCACCCTCGATCAGCCGCCCGTCCTGATCCTCGATCAGCGCATCCGCCGACACGCCCAGCGCCTCCGCCAGGGCTTCGAGCAACTGCGGGTTCACCTTGCGCCGGTTATGCTCGATCAGATTGAGAAAGGATGGCGAGATACCTACCTCGCGCGCCAGCTCTGCCTGGCGCAAACCGCGCAGGTTGCGACGGGCCCGGATGCGTGTGCCGGTCAGGGCAGTACGGGGCATGTGAAAATTCCTCCCACGGACAATTTACAGGAATTGACTCGCAGGTGAAGCCTTTATCTCGCATGGAAATCACGGGCTGGTTGGCCGGGAAAAACGCGGCTTCACAGGGGCGGATCGCTCAAGTATAAGCCCCGCCAACCATGCGACGCGCCAAAGCAGGCGCGCAACCCTGCATCCAGATACTCCGAGGAGAGATATGACCCAAAGCCGCAATGACGCCGATGTTGCCTTTATCAAAGCTCTTGCGGAGCTGTTGCAGGAAAACGATCTCGCCGAACTGAGCGTCAAGCGCGAATATGGCGAGAAGGACAGCCTGAATGTCCGCGTTGCCCGGCAGCTTGCGCCCGCCATGGTTCAGGCCGGCGCCCCGGCTCAGACCGCGGCGCCGGCACCAGCGCCAGCGGCTCCCGCCGCAGCCGCGGCCCAGTCCGCCGCCCCGCGCCCTGATCTGCCTGCCGATCCAGCGCAGCATCCGGGCGCCGTGACCTCGCCCATGGTGGGAACGGCCTATCTCGCCTCCGAGCCCGGGGCATCACCCTTCGTCACCATCGGGACGCAGGTCTCGGAAGGTGACACGTTGATGATCATCGAGGCAATGAAGACCATGAACCACATACCCGCGCCACGCGCGGGCACAATCAAGCGCATCCTCGTCAGCGATGGCAGCCCGGTCGAATTCGGTGCGCCGCTGATGATCATCGAATAAGGCGCGCGCGATGTTTCAGAAGATCCTGATTGCCAATCGCGGCGAGATCGCGCTTCGCGTGATCCGCGCCTGCCGCGAGATGGGTATCGCCTCGGTCGCGGTGCATTCCACGGCCGATTCGGACGCGATGCATGTGCGCATGGCCGATGAAGCGATCTGCATCGGCCCACCGCCTTCGGCGCAAAGCTATCTGCATGTCCCGGCCATAATCTCGGCCTGCGAGATCTCGGGCGCCGATGCGATCCACCCGGGCTATGGCTTCCTGTCCGAGAATGCGGCCTTCGTGCAGGTGGTCGAGGATCATGGCATCACCTTCATTGGCCCATCATCCGAGCATATCCGCCTGATGGGCGACAAGATCACTGCCAAGGAGACGATGAAGGCCCTCGGCGTGCCTTGCGTGCCGGGCTCGGACGGGGGCGTGCCCGATCTGGAGACTGCCAGCCGGGTCGCCGAGGAAATCGGCTTTCCCGTGATCGTCAAGGCCACGGCCGGCGGTGGCGGGCGCGGCATGAAACTCGCGCGCAGCGCCGAGGATCTGGAAACCGCCTTTCGCACCGCACGGTCCGAGGCCAAGGCCGCCTTCGGCAATGACGAGGTCTATCTCGAGAAATATCTCGGCGCGCCGCGCCATATCGAGATTCAGGTCTTCGGCGATGGGCAGGGCAATGCAGTGCATCTGGGCGAGCGAGACTGCTCGCTACAGCGCCGCCACCAGAAAGTGTTCGAAGAAGCCCCAAGCCCTGCCATCGACCCCGAGACCCGCGCCCGCATCGGCCAGACCTGCGCCGAGGCCGTGGCCCGGATCGGCTATCGGGGCGCGGGTACCATCGAGTTTCTCTATGAGAATGGCGAGTTCTACTTCATCGAGATGAACACGCGGCTGCAGGTCGAGCATCCGGTGACCGAAGCCATCTTCGGCGTCGATCTCGTGCGCGAACAGATCCGCGTGGCCGCAAAGAAGCCGCTCTCCTTTGCGCAAGACGATCTGCTTATCAACGGCCATGCGATTGAAGTGCGCATCAATGCCGAACGCCTGCCCAATTTCACCCCCTGCCCCGGCACAGTCGCGACCTATCACGCCCCCGGTGGCCTCGGTGTGCGGATGGATTCGGCGCTCTATTCCGGCTATCGCATCCCGCCCTTTTACGACAGCCTGATCGCGAAACTCATCGTCCATGGCCGCGACCGCCCCGAGGCGCTGGCGCGGCTCAATCGCGCGCTGGGCGAGTTGATCATCGACGGGGTGGACAGTTCGGTGCCACTGTTCCGCGCCCTGCTGGAAGAGCCCGACGTGCTGAAGGGGGATTATACGATCCACTGGCTGGAGCACTTCCTCGCACAGGCGCTCGAGAGCTGATCGCCCCCATTTTCTTGCCCCAAATACTCAAATCCACCGCCTGCGCGACAGCCCGCGCGGGCGATGGCGCCGTTTTCCCCTTGCCATCCCTCCAGTGCTGGCCTAAAGCGCCCCCACTCGCAGCCCGCACCCTTGGAGGCGGGCTGTTCAACTTGTATGTAAAGGAACATCCAATGGCTGGTGAGATCCCTGATCTTGTAGCCGAGGTACGCACGGGGACAGGCAAGGGGGCCGCCCGTAAAGCTCGTCGTGAGCATCTCGTACCCGGTATCGTATATGGTGGCGGCGAAGACCCGCTGCCGGTGAATTTCAAATACAATTACCTGATCGCCAAGCTCAAGGCCGGTCGCTTTCTCTCGACGCTATTCAACCTCAAGGTCGACGGCAAGGAAGATGTACGCGTGATCTGCCGTGGCGTTCAGCGTGATGTGGTCAAGGGTCTGCCGACCCATGTCGATCTGATGCGCCTGCGCCGCACTTCTCGGATCAACCTGTTCATCCCGGTCGAATTCATCAATGCCGAGACATGCGTGGGCCTCAAGCGCGGCGGCACGCTCACTGTGGTGCGCCCCGAGGTCGAGTTGAACGTTGTGGCAGGTGAGATTCCCGAAAAGCTCGTGGCCGATCTTGAAGGCCGCGTGATCGGTGACACGATCACGATTTCGGATATCGCGCTGCCTGCAGGTACGAAACCCACGATCGAGCGGAATTTCGTCATCGCCAATATCGCCGCACCGCGCGCGCTGGCCGCAGCCGATGATGAAGAGACCGAAGCGACCGAGGCCACCGAGGCCGCAGAGGAATAAGCCCCGCAACGGTCATGCTATCCAAAGGGACGCCCGCAAGGGCGTCCC
>SLJW01000226.1 GCA_007134865.1 Paracoccaceae bacterium
GCGCGGGCCTGCCGGCAGCTTCGGGCGATACACTCGCGCGCGATGTCCCGCTCGAGGTCTATGTCCGCGATCGCGCGCCTCGCGTGGCCTTTCCGGGCCGCGGTTATGTCCTGCCTGCCACCGGAACTCGGGCGCTGCCCGTCGAGACAGTCAATGCCGACAGGCTCGACCTCCGCCTGCTGCGTGTCTCGGACCGCAACATCGTGACCGCCATCCGGCGCGGTGAGTTCAACCGCGCGCTTGGCGATTGGGAAGGAGAGCGGTTCGAGAATTTGCTGGCCGAGCCCGTCTGGCAGGGCAGCGCGCGGGTCGAGGGCACGCTCAACCGCGCCACCACCTCGCGCCTGCCGCTGGACGAGGCCGGTCCGCTGGAGCCGGGTGTCTATGTGCTGCGCGCTGAAGTGCCCGGAACCGATAGCTGGGAGGTTCCGCCCGCGATGCAATGGTTCATGATCTCGGATCTGGGGCTGACCACGTTGGCGGGTAATGACGGGCTTCATGTCGTCGTGCAGCGCCTCTCGGATGGCCAGCCGGTCGAGGGGGTGCGCGTGGCGCTGCTGGCGCGCTCGAATCGGGTGCTGGGCGAGGGTGAGAGCGATGCGCAGGGTCATCTGCGCTTTGCCGATGCGCTGACACGGGGCACCGGGGCTGCCACCCCGGTGCTGGTGCTGGTTGAAACGGCAGATGACATGGCGATCCTCTCGCTCGATGAGCCCGAATTCGACCTCTCCGACCGCGGGGTCGAGGGCCGCGCCGCCCCCGGCCCGATAGACCTGTTCCTGACCACGGATCGCGGTGCCTATCGTGCGGGCGAAGTGATCCATGTCACGGCGCTTGCCCGCGATCATAGCGCGCAGGCGATCCATGGCCTGCCGATAATCGCACGGCTGATGCGGCCCGACGGGGTCGAGTATTCGCGCATCATCAGCCAGCAGGAACGCGCCGGCGGCCATGTCTTCGCCCTGCCGCTGGGGGGTGATGTGCCGCGCGGGGTCTGGCGGGTCGAGATACTCTCGGATCCGGACGCGGCCCCGCTGGCCATGCAGACGGTGCTGGTCGAGGATTTCCTGCCCGAGCGGGTGGATTTCGATCTGGCGCTGTCTGATGACGGTCCAATCGACCTCGCTAACCCACCACTGCTGCAAATCGACGCGCGCCACCTCTTCGGCGCGCCTGCTGCTGGGCTCTCACTGGAAGGGTCAGTCACCCTGCGCACGGTCGCAGAGCTTGAGGGGTGGCAAGGCTACCGCTTTGGTCGCCACGACCAACGCATTGACCCGCAGCGCCAGATGATGGCGCGCGGGCTGATGACGGATGCAGAGGGCCGCCTTAGCGCCCCCCTACCGCTCGACCGTCTGAGCATGGAGCCGCGGCCTTATGCGCTGGATATCACTGCAACGCTCATCGACGGTGCTTCGCGCCCGGCCGAGCGAAACCTGATGCGCCCGATCCGGCCGGAGGCTCCCGTCATCGGCATTCGCCCCCGCTTTGACGGTGCGCTGCCCGAGAACAGCGAGGCGGAATTCGATCTTGTGCTGGTCGGCCCCGATGGAACGGCGATGGACGGCGCATTGCGCTGGGAAGTCAGCAAGGTGACAACGCGTTTTCAGTGGTTCAGCCATGATGGCCGCTGGTCATGGGAGCCTCTGACCGAGCGCAGCCGCGTGGCCGAGGGGGAGGTGACGCTGGCAGGCGGCTCGGTGCCGCTGGCGGTGCCTGTGGACTGGGGCCGCCATGAACTGCGTGTGACCCGCGAGGGCGCTGGCTTCGCCAGCGCTTCGGTGGCCTTCACCGCTGGGTGGTATGCGCTGGATACGGCGCGAGAAACGCCGGATATGCTGCCTGTCTCGCTCGACGCCGAGCGCTACGCACCCGGCGATACCGCCCGCCTGCGCATCCTCCCCGAGGGCGAGGGGATGGCGATGGTCTCTGTGCTCTCGGACCGGGTGATCCATACGCAACTGGTGGCGCTTGCTGGGGAAGCCGTGGTCGATCTGCCGGTGACCGAGGATTGGGGCGCGGGGGCCTATGTCACCGCCAGCCTCATTCGTCCGGCTGACAGTACCGAGGTCATGCCCGCCCGCGCGCTGGGCCTCGCCCATGCCGCGATTGACCCCGGCCCGCGCGCGCTTGACGCCGTGCTGACCGCGCCGCTGGAGGCCAACCCGCGCGAACGTCTGGAGGTGGTGCTTGACCTGCCCGATTTTACGAGCGGCCCGGTCTATGCGACCATTGCAGCGGTGGATCTGGGCGTACTGACGTTGACGGGTTTCGAACCGCCCGACCCGATGGGGCATTACTTCGGTCAGCGGCGACTGGGAGTTGCGATCCGCGATATCTATGGGCGGCTGATCGATGCGCGGGCAGGGGCTATGGGCGATGTGCGCTCGGGCGGCGATGCGCTCGCGTCAGTGCGTGCCGGGCCAGCACCGGCCGAGGATTTGCTGGCGTTCTTCACGGGGCCTGTGGCGCTGGAGAATGGCCGCGCCGAGTTGGGCTTTGACCTGCCCGCTTTCAACGGCACAGTGCGGCTGATGGCGGTCGTCTGGTCCGATGAGGGCGTCGGGCAGACCAGTGCGGATGTTCTGGTACGCGACCCGGTAGTGGTGCAGCCCAGCCTGCCGCGCTTCATGGCGCCTGGCGATACCAGTCGCATGCGGCTGGAATTGACCCACGCGACAGGGCCCGCGGGTGACATGGCCCTAGCGGTCGAGGGGCATGGGCTTGGGGCTGTGCCTGCCTCTGTCACACTGGCCGAGGGTGGCCGCGCTGTGCTGGATATCGACCTTGTGCCAAGTGTCGTGGGCGAGCATGTCTATTCCGTTGCACTCACAACCCCCGATGGCCGCGTGCTGACGCGCGACCTGCGGCTGAGCGTGATTCATAATGACCCGGAGATCGCGCGCAGCTCGCAATTCGCCCTCGCTCCCGGTGCGCAATTCCGCTTCACCTCGGACGCGCTGGACGGGCTGCGGCCCGGGACGGGCCGCGCGACGCTTGTTGCAGGTGCGGGGGCAGGGCTTGATGTTCCGGGGCTGATCCAGCGGCTGAGTGGCTATCCTTATGGCTGCACCGAGCAGATCGCCTCCTCGATCCAACCGCTGCTGCTGGCCTCTTCCGCAGTGGCCGAACTTGGCCTGATGACGGAGGGCCAGGCACGCGCTCGGGTGCAGGAGGCGATTAACCAGATCCTGACGCGGCAGGGGCGGACTGGCTCTTTCGGGTTGTGGCGCGCAGGCGGCTATGACCTTTGGCTGGATGCCTACATTACCGATGTGCTGTTACGCGCCGAGGCACAGGGCGCCGAGGTGCCCGGCCCGGCGATGCGCATGGCGCTCAACAACCTGCGCAACGAAGTCGCGATGGCGGGCGAGTTGTTTGGCGAGGTCTCGGGTTATGCCTATGCGATGCATGTCCTGGCCCGCGCGGGTGAGGCTGCCATTGGGGATCTGCGCTATTACGCCGACACCTTGCCCGACCGCTTCGATACACCGCTTTCAGCCGCTCAGCTTGGCGCGGCGCTGGCCGCCTATGGCGACCAACGCCGCGCGGACGCCATGTTCAGCCGCGCCCGCGCCCTGATCGGCGCGCCAGAGAAGGGGATGCGTGCCGACTATGGCACGGCCCTGCGCGACGAGGCTGGGCTGCTGGCGCTGGCGATCGAGGCAGGCAGCACGGCTGTGGACCGTGTCCAGCTTGCAGGCATGCTGTCCGGTCGCGCCCCGGCGGACCAGCTTTCGACGCAGGAGGCGACATGGGCCTTGCACGCTGCGATGGCCATGGGGGCCGAGGCACAGGGGCTGACCCGCGACGGGGTGCCGGTGTTGGGGAATGTGCTGGCACTTTTTGACGGCGCACCTGTCACAATCGGCAATCAGGGCGCTCGCGAGGTGACGGTTACGTTCACGGCCTTTGGCGTGCCCGAAGTGCCGCTGCCCGCGCAGGGTGTGGGCTACACTATCTCCCGCAGTCTTTATTCGGTTGAGGGTGAAGAGCTTGACCCTGCCAGCATTCGCGTTGGCGACCGCGTGGTGACTGTGCTGGAGGTGCGCCCTGACCGGGGTGTGAGCGGCGGGCGGCTGATGATCGACGATGCGCTGCCTGCGGGGTTCGAGATCGACAATGCAAACCTGCTGCGTGAGGGGGATATTCGCGCGCTCGACTGGCTGGCGGTACATGACATGGCCGAGATGACCGAGGCGCGGTCCGAGCGGTTCCTTACGGCGGTGGAGTGGACTGCGGACGCGCCGCTGCGGCTGGCCTATATCGCCCGCGCAGTTTCGCCCGGTAGTTTCCACCATCCGGCGGCGAAGGTCGAGGATATGTATCGGCCCACCCACCGCGCCATCAGTGCGACCGGACGGGTTGTGATCGCGCCGTGAGCAGGAGGCGTTTTTCCGGGGGGGCGCGCTGGCGCGCGCCCCTTTTGGCCCTTTGTCTGGGCGCCGCATTGTGGGCCGGGGTCCAGCGCTGGGTGGCGCTGACGGAATTGCCGCCGCTTCAGGTTGAGACCTCGGTCGAAGTGCTCGCGCGCGATGGCGCGCTACTGCGCGCCTATACGGTCGCGGATGGCCGCTGGCGGCTGGGGGTGGATCCGGCGCGTGTGGACCCGACCTATCTGGCAATGCTTGTCGCGTTCGAGGACCAGCGATTCTATTCGCATGGCGGGGTTGATCCCCTCGCGATAATGCGTGCGGTTGCGCAGGCCGCGCGCCACGGGCGCGCGGTCTCGGGCGGCTCGACGTTGACAATGCAGGTCGCGCGGCTGATCGAGGAAGGGCCGACCGGCACTTGGAAGGGCAAGCTGCGTCAGATCCGCGTGGCACTGGCGCTGGAGCGGGTGCTGAGCAAGGATGAAATCCTCGCGCTCTATCTGCATCACGCGCCGATGGGCGGCAATCTCGAGGGGCTGCGTGCGGGCAGTTTCGCCTGGGCCGGACGCGAACCAGCAAGGCTGACCGAGGCGCAGGCGGCGTTGCTGGTCGCGCTCCCGCAGGCGCCCGCTGCGCGGGCGCCCAACCGTCACCCCGAGCGGGCGCATGCTGCCCGTGATCGGGTGCTGGCGCGCGCTGCTACGGCGGGTGTGATCAGCCATGAGGCCGCCGAAGCTGCCCGAAGCGAAGCACTGCCCCAATCACGCCGCCCCTTCCCGGCCCTTGCGCCGCATCTGGCTGATCGGCTGCGCGCTGCTGATCCCGAGCGCGGGGTCCATCGCACGACCATTGATGCAGAGTTGCAGCGCGCGCTTGAGCGACTGGCGCAGGCCAGTCTGCGCGACTTGCCACCACAGGCCAGTGTTGCACTGATGGTCGCCGACCCCGGCTCGGGCGCGATTCTCGCTTCGGTCGGCTCGGCGGATTATCTTGACCCTGCGCGACAGGGCTTTGTGGACATGACACAGGCGCTGCGCTCTCCCGGCTCGACGCTCAAGCCGCTGATCTATGGCCTCGCCTTCTCGGATGGGCTTGCCCACCCGGAGACCCTGCTCGACGACCGGCCCGCACGTTTTGCCGGCTATGCGCCGCAGAATTTCGACCGCATGTTTCGCGGCCCGGTCAGCGCGCGAGAGGCGTTGCAGATCTCGCTGAACCTGCCGGTGGTGGAATTGACACAGGCGCTCGGCCCGGCGCGGGTGATGGCCGCCTTGCGCGCCGCTGGCGTGCAGGCCGAAGTGCCGGGAGACGTGCCGGGGCTGGCCATTTCGCTCGGGGGAATGGGAGTCTCGCTGGAAGGGTTGGTGCAGCTTTACGCTGCAATTGCGCGCGGCGGTGAGGCGGTGACCCTGTCTGCCGAGCCGGATGGACCGGGACTGCGGCAGCGGGTGATGAGCGCCGAAGCTGCGTGGCATCTGCGCGACATTCTCGCTGCTGCACCCCGACCGGCGCGGTTGCCGGATTGGCGGCTGGCGTTCAAGACCGGCACCTCCTACGGCCATCGCGATGCGCTGGCGCTTGGCTACGACGGAGCGCATGTTGCTGGTGTCTGGGTGGGGCGCGCTGACGGCGCGCCGGTACCGGGAATTTTTGGCGCGGATGTCGCTGCTCCGGTCCTGTTCGACATATTTGCACA
>SLJW01000248.1 GCA_007134865.1 Paracoccaceae bacterium
CCCACGGGCTCGTGACTTGCCATTCCACGCTGCGGCATGGATGGTCGCACGAATTGCAATGTGAAGGAACATCCGATGACCGACCGCCAGTTTACCCGCCGCGCAATCCTCTCAACGGGCGCGCTCGCGCTTGGCGGTCTGGCGATGCCATCGCTCTTGCGTGCCGAGGAACTGCCCGATTACGAAGCCGAAGCCCCGGCGCAGGTGGTGCGCCATAACCTGATGGGATTCCTGCAGCATGATTGGCGGGATCACTTCGACCACCTGCAAAAGGGTGCGATCCTGTGCGATACGCAGTCGCGCGCCGTGCATTTCTGGTCCGAAGATGAGGCCACCTATCTGGTCTATCCCTCCTCCGTGCCGATGAGCGATGAATTTACGCGGCGTGGCCTGACCGAGGTCACGCTCAAGCGTCATATGCCGACTTGGATCCCCACCCCCAATATGCGCGAGCGCGATCCGTCGTTGCCCGAACGTGTGGAAGGGGGCGATCCGAAAAACCCGATGGGCACACGGGCGATGAATCTGAGCTGGCAGTATTACCGCGTCCATGGCATCGACAATCCCGCCAAGGTGGGTCGCAAGGCATCGAATGGGTGTTTCGGGCTGATGAACCCGCATGTGGAAGAGCTTTACGAGCTCGTCGTGGTCGGCACGCAGGTGCGCGTCATCTGAGCAGACCGTCAGCCGGTCGGGCCAAAGTGCCCGGCCTGTTCTCCCTGCCAGTCTGCACCAGATATGGGCTGGACACCCGCCCGGTAATTCAGCGCAGCCGCAGACTCAGCAGCCACAACGCGGCGATGCCGAAGGACGCCACGGCGTTCCAGCTTGCCATCGACAGGCCCAGCATTTCCCAGGGCACCTCGTCGCAGCGCACTACCGGGGCCTCCAGTATCTGCGCGAGCAATTCCTCGGGCGTCAGGCCCGACACATTGCCTGCCGCGCAGCTTGCGGGTCCCTCCCACCAGCCGCGCTCGACGCCAGTATGATAGACCCCGATCCCGCCCGAAGTCGCCGCCCCCCCGGCTCCGATCAGCGCAAAGGGCAGCGTGGGCAGCACCAATGCCCCGGCCCCCAGCAGGGCCACCACATGCGGCCAGCGTTGCCAGATGCAGAGCGGACAGGGCGCCATGCCGCCGATATACTCGAATGCCAGCGCGCCAAGCAGCAGGCCGGCTGATCCTGCCAGCGCCAGCATCTGTATCTGTCTGCCCATCACAATACCCGTATTGCCAGAAACCCGCCTAATAGCAGGACCATGAACAGGGTGAACATCAACCCCAACCGGCGTTCGATGAAATCACGAATCGGTGCGCCGTATTTCCACAACAGCGCCGCCACGATGAAGAACCGCGCTGCCCTTGCGATCAGCGAGGCGACCATGAACACAGGCAATGACAGCGCTGTCGCCCCGGACAGGATGGTAATGACCTTGTAGGGAAAGGGCGTGACCCCGGCGATCAGCACCGCCCAGGCGCCCCATTCATTGTAGCGCTCGGCGAAGCTCTCGAAATAGGCATCCTTGCCATAGAACTCCAGCACCGGGCGGCCAAGGGTCTCGAAGGCCCCATAGCCGATCCAGTAACCCGCCAGTCCGCCTGCCACCGAGGCGAGCGTCGCCACGCCCGCGATGACAAAGGCTCGCGAGGGCTGCGCCACGACCATCGCGATGATCAGCACATCGGGTGGGATGGGAAAGACCGAAGCCTCGATGAAGGCCACCACCGCCAGCGCCCAGAGCGCATGGGGATGCCGCGCGAGCGACAGGGTCCAGTCATAGAGGCCCCGGATCACCTGTCGCCACTCCCTTCATCTTGCCAACAAACTCAAATCAATCGGCGCGTCCCTGCGCCACGGCTTGCAGCGCGCGCCCTCACACGCTCGGCAGTTGCAGCCCCATCACGCCAAGCCCCCAGCGCACCATATCGGTCAGAACGACATCCGAGGCGGCATTGAAGCTCTCCACGATCTCGAGCGTGTCGGTCGAGACCTCGGGGCCGATGGCCTGAAACGAGCGCCGCGCCAGCACCCGCGCATCCGACTCGCGCACCATCCGCGCGGTCAGGCGAATGCGCGTTATGGCGCGGCGGGTCTCATCATCGAGTTCGGCCTGAAAATCCGTGATCTCGGTGATCAGCGCGACATCGCCCGTGCCCCCCAGCGGACGACGCCCGACATAGGCCAGCGCACCCGTGTCCTCAAAGGCGCGCAGCATGACGGATTGATACATCAGCGGCGTCTTGTCGGTCCAGCGCGCGCCGGGCAGATAGAGCGATTGCACCGGGTTGGGCCGGATCAGGATGCGGTCCACCTCCAGCGCGCCGGGCGCGGTGGGCGGCTCGATGCTCAGCCCGCGTTGCAGCATCCGGCCCGCCTGCGGCATGTCGGGCGCGCGCAGGTCATAGGCGTCGAGCACGGCGGTTGCCTCGCCAATGGCCGTGATCGCCCCGCAACCTGACAGCGCCATCAGCGCGCCCATGCTGGTCAGCAGCGAACGTCTTTGCAAAATCATCGTCTGAACTCCGGCGTCTGGCGGTTGAGCAGGAAGCGCGCAGGGTCACGCTCGATCTGGCGTGTCAGGCGGTCGAGATTGGTGATCAAGCCGCGCGTCTCGCGGGCGAGCTGGGTGATATTGGGCAGCCCCGTGGCCGTGAATTCGCGCACGGGCCCCGAACTCTCGCGGACCATCCGGCCAAGGTCGTCAAAGGCGCGCGCCGCACTGTCGGCAGTGCGGCGCAAATCGGCACTCACGACCGGAATATCCTCCGAGACCGCATCCACCGCCGCGCCAAGCCGGGCCAGCACATCGCGCAGGTCTTCGGTGATCTGCCCGATCTCCTCGTTGATGACCCGGTCCGCGCCAACAAAGGCCCGCTCGGCGGCCTCGATTGCGCCCTCGCTGGTCTCGAGCGCGCGGTTGATCGCCTCGAGCGTGACATTGGCATTGGCGAAGGTCTCGGTCACCTGATCGAGTGTGCGCAGCCCGCCTGTGCTCAACTCGTCTATGCGACCCGAGACCTGTTCAAGATCAGCGCCGACCGTATTGACCACCTGCCGGATATCCGCCGTCGCTGCGCGGACATCCTCGATGATCACGGGCAGGTCGTTCTCGGCCACCTCGGCAATCGCAGTGGTCGCATCGCGGGCGCTCTGCACCATCTCGCGTGCCTCGGCGATCAGCGCCGCGCCATCGCCCGCCACCAGTGTGTCGATATTGGCGGACATGCGCTCGACTGTCTCAAACGTGCTCTCGGCCCGCGCCAAGAGCGGCTCGACCCGCGCAAGCGCGGGGTCGAGCGCGACCAACCGCTCGGTCGCCGCCGCACCCGTGCGGGTGAACTCCGCCAGCGCTGTCTGCGCCTCTTGCGAGACGGCGGCGACCTCTTCGCGCAACTCATCCGCCGTGCTGCGCAGAGACGCGATGGTTTCGGTCAGATCTCCGGTGATGAAGTCATCGGCGGATTGCAGCGTCTGGGTGCCGGTCTCGAAAGTGATCCGCGATTCGGTTGCCACGAGGGCGAACTCATCGATGGCGAATTGCAGGCTCTCGACCGCTTTCTCGGCCTGTAACAGGATCGGCGCCAGGTTCTCGGAAAACTCGGCAAAAGTCTCGGTCGCGGTGGCAATCGTGTCGGTGAAGCCCGAGAAATTGTCCAGCGCGCGCGTCACCTCCCCCGAGGAGCGCTCGACATTCTCGAGGATCATGGCAACGCGGGTCTGGTTCTCTTCGCCCAGCAACTGGTTGACCTGCTCGAGCACCTGTAATGTTTCATCCAGAATCCGCGGCGCGCCTTCGGCCAGTGACTGGATGGTGGAGCGACCGGCGCGCAACTCGGGCACATCATCGCGCTCATTGATCAGTGGTGCGTCCCGCGTGCCGGGGCTTATGGCGATGAAGGAGACCCCGGTAATCCCCGAACTGTCGACGATCGCCTCGGAATCCGCGCGCACGGGGGTCGAGCGCTCAACCTCCATACGCACGATCACAGTGCCATCACCCTCGGGCGCGAGCCGGATATCGACAACCTGCCCCACCAGAAGCCCGGCGAAACGGACATCGGCAGCGCGCGACAACCCGAGGACCGAGTCGAATCGGGTCTCGTAATAGGTGAATTGCCGGTCGAGCTGGAACTTGCCGAAGGCCAGAAAGAAACCCAGCACGCCGAGGAAGCCCAGCAGCGCAAAAACGCCGATCAGCACGTAATTTGCCCGCGTTTCCATCGCTCAGGCGGTCCTTTCCGTTGCCTCGACAGCCGCGCGTGCGCGCGGGCCGTGGAAATATTCATGCACCCAGGGGTGCTCGATATGCAGCATCTCGGCCATGGTGCCTGTATAGAGCACCCGCTTCTCGGCGAGAACGGCAATTCGGTCGCATGTTGCATGCAGCGTGTCCAGATCATGCGTGACCAGAAACACTGTCAGACCAAGCGTTTGCGAGAGCGTGTTGATCAATTCATCAAAAGCCGAGGCGCCGATGGGGTCGAGCCCTGCCGTGGGCTCATCCAGAAACACGATCTCGGGGTCGAGCGCCAGCGCACGGGCGAGCCCCGCGCGCTTGCGCATGCCGCCCGAAAGCTCCGAGGGGTATTTATCGCCCGCGATATAGGGCAGTCCCGACATGGCGATCTTGAGATCTGCCAGTTCGCGGCGTAACCGCCCGTCGAGCCCCGGCAGCGTCCGCATCGGCACCTCGACATTCTCGCGCACGGTCAGGCTGGAAAACAGCGCGCCATCCTGAAACATCACCCCCATGCGCTGGTCGATAGCCCGACGCTGGGTCTCGGTGCAGTTCAGCGCATCGCGCCCGAAAATCTCGATGGCGCCGGCCTGCGGCGGGCGAAGCCCCGCAATGCAGCGCAGCAGCACGGATTTGCCCGTTCCCGAGCCGCCAACCACGCCCAGCACCTCGCCGCGCATGACATCCAGATCGAGATTGTCATGGATGACCTGCGCACCGAACTGGTTGCGGATGCCGCGCAGGCGGATGATGGGGTCACCGGTCATTCAGATCCCCAACATCGAGAAGAAGACCGAGAACAGCGCATCGGCCACGATGACCGCGAAAATCGCACGCACCACGGCCGAAGAGGTCTGCCGGCCAAGGCTCTCGGCATTGCCGCCGACCTGCATGCCGGCATGGCAGCCGATCACCCCGATAATAATGGCAAAGACCGGCGCCTTGACGAAACCGACAATGACATGGTTCAGACTGGTATCATCGAGCAGCCGCGTCAGGAACATGCCCGGCGAGATGCCAAGCTCGATCCAGGCCATCATCGCGCCACCGAAAAGCCCCATGAAATTGGCGATCATGCCGAGTATCGGCAAGGTGATCAGCAGGGCCAGAATGCGCGGCACGAAAAGGACGGTCGCCGGGTCGATGGCCAGCGTGCGCATGGCGTCGATCTCTTCGCGCATCTTCATCGAGCCGATGGCGGCGGTGAAGCTCGAGGCCGTGCGGCCCGCGACGATGATCGCGGTCAGCAGGATGCCCAACTCGCGCAGGATCGAGATGGCGATCAGGTCCACCACGAAAATCTCGGCCCCGAACTGGCGCAACTGCACGGCGCCCTGAAAAGCCAGCACCACCCCGATCAGAAAGCCCATCAGCGCGACAATGGGCACGGCACGCCAGCCGACCTGATCGCAGTGATGCACCAGCGCAGTCATGCGAAACTCGGTCGGGTGCCGCACCAGCCAGAAAAGCCGCGCCAGAAACACCCCCAGCATGGCGTGAAGCTCGGCCAGAAACGCCCCGGCACTGGCCACACCGCGCCCCAGTGCCTCCAGCATGTCCGTCAGTGAGCGGCGCTCCGGGACTGTCTCGGGCGGCTCGGGGAGGGATTGCGTCACACGGTCATATAGCGCTTTATGGTCGCGGTTCAGCCCCTCGAGCTGCAAGCCACCGCCCTCGCGCGCCAGACGTTCGTGCAATCGAAGCAAGGCATAGGCTCCGGCGGTGTCGAGCTTCTCAAGGCGCGAGACGTCGATCTGCACTTTGCCACCGCCAAGTCGCTCCAGATCGGGCAATACTGACGA
>SLJW01000085.1 GCA_007134865.1 Paracoccaceae bacterium
GGGCACCTTCCGCGTCACCGCCGAGGACCTGAAGGCTCAAAAGGTCTACACCGAGGAATTCGACTACGTGATCTGCGCCTCGGGCCATTTCTCGACCCCCAATGTGCCGCATTTCGAGGGGCTCGAAGGCTTCAACGGTCGCGTTCTTCACGCCCATGATTTCCGCGACGCGCTGGAGTTCAAGGACAAGGACATCCTGATCATCGGCACCAGCTATTCGGCCGAGGATATCGGCTCGCAATGCTGGAAATACGGCTGCAAATCGGTGACTGTGAGCCACCGCACCGCGCCCATGGGCTTCAAATGGCCCGACAACTGGCAAGAAGTGCCGCTCTTGACCAAGGTCGAAGGCAATACTGCGACCTTCAAGGACGGCAGCCAAAAGCGGGTCGATGCGATCATCCTTTGCACCGGCTATCTGCACCATTTCCCCTTCATGGACGAGCCACTGAAGCTGCGCACCGCCAACCGGCTGGCGACAGCGGACCTGTATAAGGGCGTTGTCTGGAACGCGAATCCGAAGCTGTTCTATCTTGGCATGCAGGACCAGTGGTTCACTTTCAACATGTTCGACGCGCAGGCCTGGTGGGTGCGCGACGCTATTCTGGGCCGGATCGAAATCCCGTCCGACCGTGCTGTGCTGGATGCCGATGTGGAACGCCGCGTGGCCGAGGAGGACGCGAGTGAGGACCCTATCGGTTATCAGGGCGATTATGTGAAGGAACTGATCGCCGAGACGGATTACCCTTCCTTCGATGTCGATGGCGCCTGTGCTGCTTTCTATGAGTGGAAGAAGCACAAGAAGGAAAACATCATGGGCTTCCGCAACAATTCCTACAAATCCGTGATGACCGGCAGTATGGCGCCGAAGCACCATACCCCATGGGTTGACGCGCTTGATGACAGCATGGAAGCCTATCTGCGCAACTGATCGCGCCCGCTCTGGGCCACGGAGGCGACAATGGGCCTGTTTCTGCCCTTCGAACGAGTCACACAACTGGGCGCGGCACGGGTGCCGGGCCTGCCGATCCTGCCGCATGGGACCGAACGCCACCCGGTGCCGGGGGGCGGCTCGCGCGCAGTGCGGATCGAAGCGGGTGACGAGATCTGGATCATGGACCGGGAGGGGATGCAGCTTGCGGAACTGACCTTCTTCGACCCTCAGGGCCGGTCGGATGCGGGCATGATCGGCGCGACGGGTCAGGGGGCGCCGGGGGGCTTGCAGGCGGCGCTGATGGCCGATGCCTCGGGGCGGCGCGTGTTGCGCGGGTTGGAGGCGGTAGGCTTCGACATCGGCCGCGCCGATGCCGTGCGGCTGTTCGGCGAGGGCTCGAAGGCGGGCGACCATGTGCAGTTGCACGCCTCCTGCGATGGGCTGCTGATCGTCTGCGCGCCGGGGCCTACGCCGGACCCCACGGCCCAGACCGCCCCCACCGAACTGGCGCTTTACATCCGCCGCGCCAACCCCGGCGAGGCGAAGGGGGGCCTCGCCCCGCCCGAGCCGCTGGCCGACCCTCTGACCGATCTCAATATCCTGCCAGGCGAGGCGAAGGCCTATGAGGTGCGCAAGGGGCAGTATATCCAGATCCTCGACGTGCAGGGGCGCGAATGCTCGGATTTCCAGGCGTTCTCGCTGCGCGCGCTGGATCAGGGGCTGGAACGGGACATCGATCCCACCACCACGCGCTCGCTGATGGGGAGCCTCTATCCCGAACCGGGCATCTTCTCGAAATACTGGACCGTGGATCACGAGCCGCTGGTGCAGATCGTGCAGGACACTTGCGGGCGGCATGACACATTCGGGCTGGCCTGCACCGCGCGGTATTACGAGGATATGGGCTATCCCGGCCATGTGAACTGCTCGGACAACATCACCCGCGATCTGGCCCGCTGGAACGTGCGCCCGCGCAAGGGCTGGCCCGCGATAAACTTCTTTTTTAATACCATGCTGGACGAGGCTAACGCCATCGGCATGGATGACCCATGGTCGCGCCCCGGTGACTATGTGATGCTGCAGGCGCTGACCGATCTGGTCTGCGTCTCCACCGCCTGCCCCTGCGACATCGACCCCGCCAATGGCTGGAACCCCACCGATATTCAGGTGCGGGTCTATGATGAAGGGCAGGATTTCAGACCATCGAAAGGGTATCGCATGAGCCCCGACAGCCCCGTGCAGCCGACCCGCGAGACCGGTTTCCACCAATGTTTCGCCCGCCACACGCGCAATTTCGTCGAATACAACGGCTTCTGGCTGGCCCAGGACATGACCGGCCACGGCGCGATCGAGGAATACTGGGCCTGCCGCGAGCGCGCGGTGGTGATGGACCTCTCGCCCCTGCGCAAGGTCGAGGTGCTCGGCCCCGACGCCGAGGCGCTGCTGCAATACTGCCTGACCCGCGACATGCGCAAGCTGTCGGTCGGGCAGTGCGCATATACCGCTCTCTGCCACGACCATGGCGGGATGATGGATGATGGCATCATCTACCGGCTGGGGGATTCGAATTTCCGCTGGGTCGGCGGCGCCGATGCCTCTGGCCTGCACCTGCGCGAGGTGGCGCAGGCCAAGGGCCTGAACGTCCATGTCCGCACCGCGACGGATCATCTGTGCAACATCGCCGTGCAGGGGCCGAAATCGCGAGAAATATTGCGCGAGATCATCTGGACCCCGCCGACACAGCCTTCGGTCGATGAATTGGGTGTGTTCCGCTTCGCCATCGCGCGGATCGGGGATTATGACGGTGCGGCCATTGTGCTCAGCCGGACCGGCTACACCGGCGAGCTGGGTTTCGAGATTTTCTGCGCGCCGAAGGATGCGGAAACTGTCTTCGATGCCGTTTGGGAAGCGGGGCAACCGCATGGGCTGATTCCCTTCGGGCTGGCCGCGCTGGACATGGTGCGGATCGAGGCCGGGCTGGTCTTTGCCGGCATGGATTTCTGCGACCAGACCGACCCGTTCGAGGCCGGCATCGGCTTCACTGTGCCGCTGAAATCCAAGACCGACGATTTCATCGGCCGCGCGGCGCTTGAGCGGCGCAAGGCGAACCCGGTGCGCAAGCTGGTGGGGCTGGATATCGAGGGCGGTATCGTGCCTGCCTCGGGCGATTGCATCCGGCTGGGCCGCGCGCAGGTGGGCGAGATTACCTCAGCCATGCGCTCGCCCATCCTGGGCAAGGTCATCGCGCTGGCGCGGGTGGATGTGACCCATGCCGAAATCGGCACGGAGTTGGAGGTCGGCCAGCTTGATGGCTTGCAGAAGCGGCTGGCGGCGAAAGTGGTGCGCAGCCCGCATTTCGACCCCACAAAGGAACGGGTAAAGGGCAATTATGACTGAGCCCTCCACTGCAAGGATGCAACCTCATGAAACAGCATAGCGATTTCAACGGCAGACGGGTGGAACCGCATCCGCGCGCCGGCACGGTCGCCTTGCTGATCATGCCGGGTTTTCCGATGGGCTGCCTGTCCTCGGCGGTCGAGGCGATGCGCGCGGCAAATCAGATTTCCGGCCATGAACACTATCGCTGGCAGATCATTTCCGAGACCGGCGCGCCGGTCACCTGCAGCGCCCGTATCGCGTTCGCCGCCCATGCCTCACTGGACGCCCTGGAGCGCGTGGACACGCTATACGTCATCTCCAGCCCGCAGGCTGAGATGGCGGACGCGAAGCGCACGCTCGGCGCGTTGCGACGGTTGGAGCGGATGGGCGTGACGATGGGCGCGTTCAGCGGTGGCGTGTTTCCACTGGCGCAAGCGGGCTTGCTCGACGGCTACCGCGTCTCGGTTCACTGGTGTTACGAGGCGGCCTTTCGCGCGGCCTTCCCGCGCGCGATTCCGGGTGACGCGGTCATGACCATCGACCGGCGACGGGAAACGGCTTCGGGTGCGAATGCTGTCTTCGACCTGATGTTGCGCCGGATCGGGGCGGAACTCGACACCCAGATCATGACAGAGGTTGCCTGCTGGTTCCAGCACCCCATGGTGCGCTCGGAATCGGTCAGCCAGCGCCGCCCCTCGGCCACGGGCGACTCGGCAAGCGACATGCTGCCCGCCCCGGTGACGCGCGCTATCGCAGTCTTCCGCGAGAATATCGACACCCCTGTGCCCATCGGTGATGTCGCGCGCGAGGCGGCAGTCTCGGTCCGGCATCTGGAGCGGATCTTCAAGCAGGCCACGGGACTCGGACCTTTGGCCTATTACCGCCAGATGCGCCTCGATGAGGCGCGCCAGATGGTGCGCTTCTCGAATACGGCGCTGCGCGATGTCGCCTTTGCGGTCGGCTATTCGACCGTTGCGGGCATGTCGCGGCATTATCGCGCGGCCTTTGGTGTGACCCCGCATGAAGATCGTGACGATGTCGATCTGTTCCGCGTGCGCACACGAACGCCCGCGTGACGGCTTCTATGCCTCCTGAGTCGCAAACGCCACTCGTCACGGGCAGGGCCTGCGTGTCAGATCGGGACAGGCGCGCGAAGCGGAGGATATGATGAAATCGCATGCACAGGCCGTTGTTATCGGCGGGGGGGTGATCGGTTGTTCGATCCTCTATCATCTGGCCAAGCTGGGCTGGTCGGGCGTGGTGCTGCTGGAGCGCGACGAGCTGACTTCGGGCTCCACCTGGCACGCGGCGGCGAACCTGCACGGGTTGCATGACAACACCAATATCTCGCGCATGCAGCACTACACGATGAACCTCTACAAGGAACTCGAAGCCGAGACGGGGCAGGGCTGCGGTGTGTTCCAACCCGGCTCGCTTTATCTGGCGCAGACAGAGGCGCGCGAACATCAATTGCGCCTGCAGGAGGCCAAGGGGCGGCGCTACGGGATCGAGTTTCACGAACTGAGCCGCAACGAGGCCGAGCGCCTGCACCCGCTGGTGGATTTCACCGACATCCGCTGCATCATGTTTGAACCCGGCGGCGGCAATGTGGACCCTTCCGGCGTGACCGCCGCCTATGCCGCAGGCGCGCGGGCGCGCGGGGCCGAGATTCACCGCTTCACCCCTGTCACCGCGCTGCGGCAGGAGGGAGACGGCACCTGGATCGTGGAGACCCCCAAGGGCGCGATCCGCACCCCCTGGGTGGTCAATGCCGCCGGGCTCTGGGGGCGGGAACTGGCGCGGATGGCGGGGTTTGAATTGCCGCTGCAACCGACCGAGCATCAGTATTTCGTCACCGAAACCATCGCCGAGATCGCCGCGATGGACCGCCGCTTGCCCTCCGTCGCTGACCGCGACGGCGAATACTACCTGCGGCAGGAGGGCAAGGGCCTGCTGATCGGCGCCTATGAGCGCGACATGCGATTCTGGGCCGAGGAGGGCACGCCACCCGATTTCGGCCATGAACTCTTCGCCGATGATCTGGAGCGGATCGAGGAAAACATGCTGCGCGCGATGGAGCGCGTACCGGTGGCGGCCACGGCGGGGGTGAAGCGCGTCATCAACGGCCCGATGATCTGGTCCCCGGACTCTTCCGCGCTGTTCGGCCCGGTGCCGGAACTGAAAGGCTATTTCTGCTGCACGGGGCTGATCCCCGGTTTCTCGCAATCCGGTGGGCTGGGGCTGATGTCGGCGCAATGGATGATCGAGGGCGAGCCGCAATACGATATGTTCGCCTGGGACATGGCGCGCTTCGGCACCTGGGCGAACAAGCCCGCATTCGTGCGCGAGAAGGTGCGTGACCAATACGCCAACCGCTTCAAGATCCACTTCCCCAATGAGGAACGCGCCGCGGGCCGCCCCGTCCGCACCCGCCCGGCCCATGCCATGCAGCGCGAGATGGGCGCGGTCTTCGGCCTCAACTACGGCTGGGAACATCCGCTGTGGTTCGCGGGCAGCGCAGAGAAGGCGCAGGAGAGCTATGGCTTCACCCGGCAGGACTGGTGGGAGCCGGTGGGCGCCGAGTGCCGGATGCTGCGCGAGAAGGCGGGGATCATCGATATTTCGAACTTCGCCAAGTATCGCGTGAAAGGGCCGGGGGCCGAGGATTGGCTGAACGCGTTGCTAGCCAACCGAATGCCGCGCCAGGTGGGCCGGTCCTGCCTGTCGCCGCTGATCGGTGTGCGCGGCGGCGTGGCGGGGGATTTCACTGTCACGCGGCTGGCCGAGGACGAGTTCCTTATGATCGGCTCGGGCATGGCCGAGCGCTATCACCAGCGGTTCTTCAGTGCCGTGCCGCTGCCCGAGGGCACCAGCTTCGAGTCGCAGACCGAGGCGCTATGCGGCTTTAACGTCGCCGGGCCGCAATCCCGCGCGCTGATCTCGCGGCTGACCAATGCCTCGCTCGCGACCGAGGATTTCGCCTTCATGCGTTCGGCTCGCATCACCGTGGCGGGGATCGACTGCATCGCCATCCGCGTCAGTTTCACCGGAGATCTGGGCTGGGAGTTGCATTGCGCCGAGGGTGATCAGGTTGCGCTTTACACCGCGCTTCTGGAGGCCGGGCGCGAGTTTGGCGCAGGGCCAGTTGGGTCGCGCGCGCTGATGTCGCTGCGGGTGGAGAAGGGCTATGGCAGTTGGGGGCGCGAATACAGCCCCGAATACTGGCCGCAGGAAAGCGGGCTCGCGGGGCTCATCAAGATGGACAAGGGCGATTTCCTGAACCGCGCGGCCTATGAGGGCGTGGCTGGAAACGCGCCCCGCGACGTGATGGTGATGCTGGAGGTGGACGCCCAGGCCGCGGCCGCCTCGAACGCCGATGCCACTGGGGCTGAGCCGGTATTCCTGCCCAATGGCACGCCCGTGGGGCAGGTCAGTTCCGGCGCTTACGGCTATAGTGTCGGCAAGTCGCTGGCCATCGCCTATATCCGCGCCGAACACGCGCGCGCAGGCGCCGAATTCGACGTCGCAATCCTGGGCCGCCCGCATCGCGCCGTGCAGCTTGATGCGCCCCCGTTCGATCCTGAGGGCCGTATCCTGCGACTTTGACAATGCATCAGTGCCATTGCCCACCCCCTTGGTTTCGACCGTCCTGAGATTTGGAGTTGAACACCACGCGGTCACCTTTCGAGCGGCGCACAGGTGTGCCGCTGACGGGTGGTTGCCGTCTGTACTTGATGATCTGATGCGGTCCATTCTGTGCAACCGGATGGCACAGTGGGTTCGCGCGATCTGCGGAAGAACCGGTTGACCGCAAAGGTATTCACCTGTGCAAACCAGCTTTCAAGAACATGACTTCGTTGGAAAAACGATCCAAACCAATGATAGAATGCCTCGCCAAAAATATACCGAAAATGAACACTTGACAGAAATGTTATCTGTGTAAAACTAATTCGGTCCAAAATTGGTGGGAGAGGTGGTATGGAATCGGAAGTGAGCCTATTCGCGGATCAGGTCACCCTGAACGCGCTCGTGCAGAATCTGGTCTACGCATCTGGCACCGTTGGTGCCATTTTTGTTGTCGTGGGTCTGCTATTGATCGACGCCGGTATGGTTCGACGACAGAATCTCTTCAGCACCACGATCGAGAAGGTAGTGGGCTTTTTCATCGGGTTTGCCACCTATTTCGTGATCGGTTTCGCGCTCTGGGCGGCGCAGTATTACATCATGGAAGGCGCCACGATGGGCGATGCCATCGCCGATTGGTGGCTCGGCGGCGGAATGGTCAATGTCTATGCCCAGGACGTGGATCCGGATGTGTTCCCCGGGCTGAACAACTTCCAGATCTTCGTGTTCTTCCTCGCCTGTTTTGCGGGCATCGTGAACGTGCTGCTGCACTATGCTGTCTCCGAGCGGATGAAGGCCTCGGCCTATTACATCTCTTGCGTGGTGGCGACTTTGGTCTCGTCCTATCTCAGCTTCCTGACCTGGGGTTCGGTCGGGCCGCTGACCAACCCGGGTTTCCATGATTTCTTCGGTGTGGGCTTCGTCTATATCTTCCCTGCAGCGATGGGCATCGTCTTTGCCAAGAAACTGGGCGCGCGGCCAGGTTATTTCACGCCGCACCCGCGAGTGTCCGGCTACTATCCGCCGAGCATCGGGCTCGCCGCCGCGGGCGTGATGACGATCTTCGCAGGTCTTCCCATGGTCATCCTGTCCTGTCTGTTTTTCTTCGACCCAGAGGCGCTGGCAGTCTCTGTCACCATGGCAGAGGCCAGCGTCGGGGTGGCTTTCAACAATTACGGGCTGGCATGGGCCGGGGGCGCGATCACCGGTGCGGTCATCGCCTATGCGACGCGGAAATACACTTACCTGCTGCTCGGGCCGTTGGCGGGCTATGTTTCGGGCGCGTCGGGCTTTGATGTGTGGATGCCGTGGCAGACCTTTGTCGTGGCGCTGGGTGCCCCAATCGTGGCCTATCTGGTCTATGAATTCACCTACAAGCGCCTGATCGATGAACACAAACTGATCCCGCTCTTTCTGGGTGCGGGGGTATACGGGCTGATCATGGTCGGTATCTTCAAGGCTGGCACCCCACGCAGCGGTTATCTTGGGTTCGAGGACGGGGATTTCGCCTTTCAGCATGCCGAAATCAGTCTGATGATGCAACTTGCAGGGGTGGCCGCGGTGATCGCTGCGGGCGTGGTGACCGCATTCATCCTGTCCCTGATCCTCGAGCGGACGACAGGTCTGCGCGTGGAGGATGGCATGCAGGTCGATGGTCTGGATGCGCGTTTCTGGGATATCAAGACAGATGTGCAGACACTGGCCGAAATCCAGGAACAGGCGGCAACTGGTGGTGGAACGGCCCCGCGCGGTGCGCCGATGGGGCCTGAAACCAGAGGCTGACCATCACCGCGCGGGTGACGCGCGATGCAGCAGGAATACGCGGCCCCTGACTGACCGGGGCCGCGTCATGCACCAGCAAGTTGCATGACCGGCATTGTTTGGCCATCCTGTCCTTAAACGTAGAGAAGCTTAGCCTTAGGAGGTGCCATGCAGATCACGGTCCTGCAACACGCGGATACCGAACATCCCGGAAGCTTGCGCCAGTTCCTGATCGAGGACGGTCACGAGATGCAGGCGATCAACCTGCATCGCGGAGACGCGCTGCCCCTGCTGGACGAAGTCGAGGTGCTCTGGGCAATGGGAGGGCCGATGGATGTCTGGCAGGAGGACCAGTTTCCGTGGCTGGCCGAGGAAAAACGGTTTATCCGCGCCGCTGTGGCCGAACGGGGCTTGCCGTTTCTCGGGGTCTGTCTGGGTCATCAACTTCTGGCCGATGCTCTTGGTGGCAAGGTCGGGAAGGGCGGCACCGAAGTTGGCGTGCTGCCGGTCAGTTATACCGAGGCAGGCATGGACAGCCTTTTCTTCGACGGGATCGAAGGGCCGATTCCCGTGCTGCAGTGGCACGGAGCCGAGGTCCAGACTCCACCCGAAGGCGCACGCATTCTGGCGACCTCTCCGGCCTGCGCAGTGCAGGCGCTGCAATGGGGGCCGCGTGCGCTGGGGTTGCAATTTCATGTCGAGATTGAGCCAGATACTGTTCGCGAATGGTTGCAGATACCCGAATACGCGAAGGCGCTACACGAGGCATTGGGCTCCGGGGGGGCGACGCAACTCGAGGCGGATGCAGCCGCCGGCATGGCGGCGATGAATGCCGTGGCCGAGCGCATCTACATCAACTGGCTGCAGGCGATGACCCAGGCTGAGATGCGGTGAGAGCAGGACCAAGCTGGCAAGCGCCTCTCAAGATGACTGAGAACGTGATCGTTGACAGAGCACGACCGACCACCCATGCCCGTCGCCAGTGCTTGAGTGCAACACCAGAGCATGTTGGCTCAAGGTTTCGAACTGGTTGAAGGCTCAGTTCTGATGCAAGAGCAGGGCGATGGCTGGCCAGTCAGTCGGGTTCGTTTGAACCGAAACCCGGCCCTGTTCGGGCCTCTACGTGGCGCTTCTTTCCGTTGGGCGGAAACGGGATCGGCCCATTCGTCCAAGGCTGGCCATCAACTCGCAGCTCAACCCCATTCGCGACAGGGGTGTCCTGACGCTTGACCGTCAGGTGGATAATTCCTTCGCCCAGTGAAAGGCATAACTCAGCCTTTGGCCATGTGCTGGGCAAACAGGGGCGCAGATCAAGCTTTCCGTCGATCAACCTGACACCGAGGATTCCCTCGACAGCCAGCTTCCAGGTCCAGGAAGCCGCGCCGGTATACCAGGTCCAGCCGGCTCGACCGATATGCGGCGCCGCACCCAGCACGTCGCCGGGCAGAACATAAGGTTCGCCCCGGTACAGCGCTGCCTTTTCAGGCGTATCAGCGCGGCGGATGGGATTGATGATGTCGAATACCCGCAAAGCTGTGTCGCCATCACCCAAGGCGGCAAAGGCGAGACCAGTCCAGGTCGCAGCGTGACTGTACTGGCCGCCGTT
Organism: Paracoccaceae bacterium; assembly: GCA_007134865.1. Taxonomy (GTDB): domain Bacteria; phylum Pseudomonadota; class Alphaproteobacteria; order Rhodobacterales; family Rhodobacteraceae; genus Roseinatronobacter. The sequence goes on from SLJW01000085.1 coordinate 10,305, forward strand.
TTCGCGCACCCCTGGCGGATAAGCGCGGATATATCCCGGATCTCGCGGCGTTTTCTCGAAAGGTGGCGTCAGCAGGCGCACCAAACGGGCCTCGTCGTCAATTAGATGCTCGGCAAGACTCTCCATGGCCCGTAAGGCGCGCGGGTTGGGATCGGGCCCCGAAAGCACCGACCAGCTCTGGGCAATGGAATCAATCCGGCATTCCTCATTATCGGTGGAACCCCAAGGGATGCCCTCGTCGTCAAAGGCGCGCCGATACCAGTCACCGTCCCAACCTTCGCGATCAGCAGTCTCGCGAAGTTGCAGGGCGCGACCGCGCCATAGTTCGGCAACGACTTCGCGGCCAGCCCCTTCGGCGAGATCGGCGAATCTGTCGGCGGTCGCCGCAGCGAACCATCCCAGCCACACGCTTTCGCCTCGTCCATGCCGTCCGATGCCGTCCATACCATCGTTCCAGTCACCGCCTGCAATCAGCGGCAGGCCCCGCACCCCGGCGGTGACCCCGCGTTCCAGCGCTCGAAGACAGTGGTCGAGCAGGGGCGCGACCTCCGTTCCGGCCTCGAAGACGGCATAGCGGTCGTGCTCCTCGGGCCGCAACTCAGGGGCGGCGAGGAAGGGAATCGGCTCCTCCAGGACGGCCCGGTCACCAGTAGCGCGCACATATTCAGCGGTGACATATGGCAACCAGAGCATGTCGTCCGAACAGCGCGTACGCACGCCCCGACCTGAAGGTGGGTGCCACCAGTGAAGCACGTCGCCCTCCTCGAATTGGTGCGCCGCACATTCCAGCAAATGCGCCCGCACCCGGTCCGGTTCGACATGCAGGAGCGCCAGCATATCCTGCAACTGGTCGCGGAACCCATAAGCCCCGCCGGACTGGTGGAAGCCTGATCGCGCGAGAATGCGTGAGGCGAAGGCTTGATAGAGTAGCCAGCGGTTCACCATCAGGTCGAAGGCAGGGTCAGGAGTGTGGACCTGCACCGCACCCAACCGGCGGTCCCAGAGCCCGGCCACTGCTGCGCGCGCAGCGTCTGCGCAGTCGACATCCTGCCACGCACGGGCAATGCGCAAAGCGTCATGCGGATCTTCACCTTGTCCCAGCGCAAAGACCACGCGCTCTGTCGCGCCGGGGGCAAGGTCGAGGTGGACCTGATAGGCTCCGCAGGGGTCGGTCACATTGCTAAACCGACCGCCTAGATCCCAGGAGCGCAGCGCGGCGGGAGTATCGCGGCGGCCCTCGGCTCCGAGAAAGCTGCGTCGATCGCAACTCAGGCTATGTGGCGGATGACTGGAGGTCAGGAAGGCGGTATGCGCGGCGAATTCCGGGTTCCAGCCGCTCCGGGCCAGAAGTGCCTGGCTGTCGGGGTCGTAGTCACAGATAACATGCGGGCGCGATAGCTCGGTCACTGCGCCCAGAACCCACTCGACATAGCAGGTCGCGGTTAAGCGGCGAGGATGGTTGCCGGGATTGGTGATCTCCAGCACAAAGAGCTTCACAGGCGCCTCGGGTGGAACAAAGACCGCGAGAGTCTTCCGCAGGCCACGGCTAGTGCGCTGCCACTCTGTCACACCCGGTGCATGGGTCACGTTGCAGGCCGTGGCATCGCCGCAGGGTTCGGGGGTGACGCTCCAGATATCGGCGGTTTCCTCGTCGCGCAGATAAAGCGTCTCGCCCGGCGGGTCTGCGACAGGATCGTTACTCCAGGGTGTCAGTCGGTTTTCGCCGCTATTTCCCGCCCAGGTGAAGCCGCCCCCGGCCTCGGTAACAACGGTGCCGAAGCTGTCGTTGGCGATCACGTTGCACCAGGGCTGCGGCGTCTTGGCGCCCGCAGAAAGATGGATCATATAGTCGCCCTCGGGCGTGAACCCGCCGAGACCGTTGTCGAACTGCAGATTGGCAGGTCGGTCTACCTCGGGCAAAGCCCTGGGCTCAGGGCCAGTAACAGGGACAAAGAGTGGTGCCGGCTCGCGATCCTGCGGTGGCTCGCGAAGAGCCTCCGAAAGGTTGGCGCTGCTGCCGTCGATCCAGACGCGCGCCGCGCTCTGTAGCGCCTGCAGGGCCGCGGTGCCGATTTGTTCGGAGACTCGCAGATGGATGCCGCCGCGCTCGCCCAGCCCCTCGACGACTCCCGCCTCGCGCATTGCGGCCGAGAGTTGCTGCCTGACCGGCTCGTCATAGCCTGCCGCCCCCTGACGCAGCACCAAGAGATCCACGAGAAACCCGCGCCGGTGCCACCAGCGGTGGATCTGCACCATCCGCGTCAGGATCGCATCGGGCGTATCGTCCGCTTTGCTGATCACGACAATCGGCAGATCACCTGAGAGCCCCATGCTCCACAAAGCAGGCTGGCCAGACAACGAGTCGCGCAGCGCAGGGCGGGGTTGGCGCAAGCTATCTGTTCCGGTCATCAGGCGGCTTGCAAGCCCCTGTGCCAAGGCAAGATCGGGCTGTGCAAGCGAGAGTCCCGCAGCTTCTATTGCGGCGGCGCGCCGCGCCTCGTCCTGGGCCCAGCCAAGCGCTGCGTCGTCGCCGTATCGCCGGGCGATGTCCAAGGCCGTCTCGCGCGAGGCCGCGGCAACTGTTACAAAGGCCAGCCGGCATTGTTCGCCCGGGGCCAATCGCAAGCGCCCCTGCAAGGCGATCACCGGGTCAAGGCTATAGCCAAGTCTGCCATCAAGACCGCTGCCGCGCCCACTGATCAGGCCAGAGGGTTGCGCGGGGTTTCCGTCACGACCGAGGAAGGTCCAGCGATCAGTTGTGAAACTGACCTCTGCCGGCTTGTGAGTGTTGCCAAGAATTCGATGCAGCAGAACCGGTGGACGGTCCTGCGCCTGACGCGGTCGTCGCGAGAAGATCAACGCTCGGTCTTCAGCAAGATACTCGGCCGCCAAGAACAACTTGCTGAAGGCTGGGTGCCGCTCGTGATCTTCGGTTCGCGCCAGTACCGGCTCAGCGAAGCTGGTCACGGCGATCTCGCGGGGCTGGCCACTCGTATTGACCAGATTAATGCGCCGGATTTCAATGTCGTCGCGGGGTGCGACGCAGACCTCCAGTGTTGCATTGATCCCAGCTTCGCGGTGTTGAATCTCGGCCATATGGGCATGGAACCGAGCCTTTGTCCCCGGGCCCCGGCCCATCCGCCAGATCGCGCCGTTGTCGAGATCCTGCAGATAGATGGCTGCGGCGTTATCTTCGATCGGGCCGTGGGTCAGGCCACGGGTCAGCGCCCGGCCCTGCCATGACGCAGAACCGGCCCCAGCGGTGGTCCAGGTGCAGGACAGCCGCCCATTGCCCATGATCAGGCTCTCGGGGGGGAAGCGGCGCGGTGGTTCCCAGACACCGAGATCGGGCACGGGCGCGCCGCGGACAAGATCGGGCAGCTCCGTGACGTCAGTGCGACCGGGCTCGCGCGGTGCGTCCCAGGGCACGCGTTCCTGCAACAGCATTGCGACCGCGCGCATCCGCCGGTCGGCTAGGAAGCGACGCTGCAGGGCGTCGTCAGTCAGACAATTGCCGATTGCAGCCAGCAGCATCCCCTGATGATGCGCCATGTGGCTCACCACCGGAGCCAAGCGGGCACCAGGGGGTCTGCGTGCCGGGGTGAAGTCCACGGCCTCGAACATACCGTAGACGCCGCATAGTCCCATCCTTTCGAGTTCACGCAGATTGTCGACTGCGGCCCGGGGCGCAACTGCCAGCGCAAGGCCGCTGGCATAAGGTGCGACCACATAGTCTTCCTCGAGCCCCCGCTTGAGCCCGAGCCCAGGGACGCCGAAGGCCTGATACTGGTAGACTTGCGCCGAGTCGCGCAGCGCGAAACCGGACTCTGACACCCCCCATGGGAGACCCTGTCGCGCAGCATACGCCTGCTGGATTGTCACCGATGCCCGCTCGCTGCGCCCCAGCAGCCGGCCCTCCTCGGTGCCCAGAACCAGCGCAGGCATCAGGTATTCGAACATTGAGCCGTTCCAGGACAACGCGGTCAGTTCACCGCCCACCCTGCTTATCGGCCGCCCCAGGTGGAACCAGTGTTCAGCTGGAACATCGCGCCGAGCGATAGCGAAGTAGCTGGCCAGTCGGGCCTCGCTTAGCAGCAGATCGTAGTAATGTGGGTCCAACTGGCCCGCCGCCAGATTGTAGCCGATGTGAAAGATCCGCCGCTCACGGTCGTAGAGCATTGCGAAATCCATTCCGTCTGCGGCGGCAGTCGCACGGGTCGCAAGGCCCTGGAGTTCTCTGGCCAGATCCTCTTGTGCGGTCAGCCCGGTCGAAAGCGCCTCATCGAGTTGGTCGAGCCAGAGTGCGGTTTTTTCATCCAGTGGTCCTGCGTTTGCGCCTGTGCGTGCTCCAGCGACCGCTTCGCACACAGTTTCGACCCGGGAGGCCGCAGCGAGAAGCGGCTGATCGGGGCCCAATTCGTCTCGTATCAGGCGGGACAACGCCTCCTGTCCGTCTGGCGCCTGATCTGTCAGAACCATCCATGGTAGCAACGACTCAATTTCAGCCTGAACTGTCTGCAGGTGATGCGCGCAACGCTCGAACCAGATCCTCACCTCGTCAAAGTCGGTGCCAGGATCCGATCTGCTCTGCGCCAGAAGCTCTAACAGCCTTGGCCCCAGACGGGCGAAATCCTCTTTTTGCAACGCCAAAAGCGCTGCATGTGACGGGAGCGATCCCATGTTCTCGATGCGTCGTGCAATCTGCGCGATCTCCGCACGCAGTCGGTCTCCCTGTGCGCCCGGCAGTCGTTCCAGAGATTCTGACAGCAGATCAAGGGTATCTACCGCGCCCGACCACAGAGATGCGGGCAGGACTGGTGTGTCGGCAAACTCTCTGCACCCCTCGGCGAGGGAGACAAGCGACACTGCCAGATTGCCGCTGTCCACTGTTGAGACATAGCGCGGCTCCAGCGGCTCCAATGTGCGGGTATCGTACCAGTTCAGCCAATGTCCGCGATGCCGCTCCATACGGTCCATCGAGTCAAGAAGTTGGCGGGCACGCAGAGTGAAGCTGCGCAGGGTCTCGTGGCCGAGATCACGCGCGGACAGCGCGGACAGCATCATCATGCCGATATTGGTCGGCGAGGTACGGTGCGCGATTTCCTTACCCGGCTCGAGTTGGACATTATCCGGCGGTAGCCAGTTGTCATGCGGTCCGGCGAAGACTTCGAAGAAATACCAGGTCCGCCGAGCGATCTTGCGCAGGAAACGCCGGTCTGTGGTGGCGAGGGGGGCCTCGGATAAAGCGGGAGGGCGTGCGATCCTGGCCGCAATGGCGGGTGAGAAGAACCAGAGCGCCAGCAGTGGCGCGGCGCCGGGCAACGCGGCATAATTCGTTGTCAGGATCAGCAGTGTGAGGATCAAGGCCAGAGCGGGTGCGGCCCACATCTCGCGCCAGAGCCCGCTTGTGCCGTGCGCCCTGGAATGTGCAGCGGTCGTCCAGTCCAGCATCCCGCGGCGACTGAGGTAGCCGCGCCAAAGCGCACGACCGATGGCGTCTAGGGCCAAGGCAGCCTCGTGCGCCATGAAAACGATGGCCAGCGCCCAGCGTCCGGCATTGTTGCGCTGCAATCGTAAGCGACCGCGCACAGTGCCCCGTCTGCGCCCGCGGGCCAGCCCAGCAACCAGATCGGTGAACAGATAGGCCCCCGGCGCGGCGATTGTCAGCGCGGTCCACAACCAGGCGGCACCGGGCAGAACCAGCCAGCCGGCGGCAGCGAACACCACCATGCCCGGAGGGATCAGGCTCCGCCGGAGATTGTCGATAATCCGCCAGCGGTCAAGTAGGCCAAAGCGGCTTGGCAGGTGCTCGCTCCCGGCGCCCGGCACACGCCGCTTGAGCCAGGGCAGAAGCTGCCAGTCGCCGCGGATCCAACGGTGACTGCGTCTGGCAAAGCCGAGATAGTCAGCGGGGAAATCCTCATAGAGTACGATGTCGCTGGCGAGTGCAGTGCGTCCGTGCAGACCTTCAAACAGGTCATGGCTCAGGATTGCATTTTCTGGCACCCGGCCCGCAGTCGCGCGGCGAAAGGCTGCCACGTGATAGGCCCCCTTGCCAGTGAAGACCGCCTCGCCGAACAGATCCTGATAGACGTCCGAGACCGCTCGGCTGTAGATATCGATGGAGGTGTCGCCAGTATAGAACCGAGTGAACAGCGACCGCGTGCCAGCTTCCGGCGCGATTTCCACACGAGGTTGGATGAAGGTATAGCCTTCGGTCACACGATCTGTTGCCTCATCGAAGACTGGCTGGTTCAGTGGATGGGCGAGGGTCCCCAGCAGACGGTGCGCGGCCCCCGGTGGCAGTATCGTGTCGGCATCGAGCGTGATCACATGGGGCGTCCCGACAAGGCGTGCGGCTTCACCAGCTTGAACGGGGAACCCAGCATCGTCGCCACTGGTCAAGAAATCGTTGAACTGTGTCAGCTTGCCGCGCTTGCGCTCCCAGCCCATCCAGACACCGTCGGCCTTGTTGAAATGCCGACAACGGTGCAACAGGACGAAAGGCCTATGCTCGGGGTAGCGGGCATTGAGGCTATCGATCCCGCTTCGGAGCGCCTCGACGATCTCTGCGTCATCGGGCCGTTCGGGCGTTTCAGCATCAGCGACATCACTCAGGATCACGAAGCGAAGTCCTGCGACCGGGTTGGTCAACCAGTTGGTCTCGGCGAGTTCGAGCAGCGGCGCGATCTCGGCGGTGTTACGGAAAATCACCGGGATAGCGACAGCGGCCTGATGGCCTTTCGGCAGGCCTGCCTCGAAGTCGAGCTTGGGCAGGATCTGTGGTGGTAGGATCTGCGTGATCAACCAGTGAACGAGCGTCACCGCCACGATCCCCGCCGGGACCAGCGATAGCAGTAAACCCAGGGTCAGCCATGCTGCTCCGGCGCCATGATCCCACAGGAGGGCCGCGGGCAGTGCCAGCGCGACGCACGTGAAAAGCAGCAGCGCGCCAAAATAAAACAGCTGCGCATTGCTACGGACGATGCGGTGGGCAAGCGCCGGCAGTGGTGCTCGGTAGTTGCACGCGGCCTCCATCTCCGGTTGGCCCGGACCGATCAACCAGTATCCGACATGCTGGTGGCGCGCTTCTGCCGGTGGTGCCCTGCATTTTGCCAGTGCGAGTTGCACGACCTCGGTTTCAGTCTGGCCGCTGTAGCGTGCCAATTTCTCGACGGCCTTGCGGTATAGGTCACAGCTGTCGAAATCCATATTCTCGTAAATCCCCGCCGGGTCGCGACGGAGGCCTGCGTCGACGAGGCTTGTTCGGTCGAAGAAATCTTTCCACGGGATCGCTGCCAGCGCGGTCAGTGCCATAATCGACCTGGCGATACGTTCGGTCGGATCATGGTTTGATGACCAGCTGCAATCCGACCGGGCCGTAATCGGCAAATCAAGGCCCGGGAAAACCTCTCCCGACGCGAGGATCAGCGTTTCCAGACAAGACAGACGCAACATGACTGGCAGCGCCCAGAGCTCGGAGATCGTCAGTTCGCTGCCTTCCTGATAGGCGCTGACGAAAGCGACAAGCGCATCGAGGCTTGGCTGCATCTCCAAAGCATCGAGCGCGGCCCGTGCGACGACCAGCACCCGTGGCAGACCGTCGGAGGAATGATCGGTCAGCCGCGGCAGCCGACTGTAGAACCGTTGCGGCATATCGCTGCGTAACGCCCGGAGCGTGCGCCTGAGGATATAATCATTGTCGGTCAGCCACTCTGCTGCCTTGGCAGCATCTTCTGGCGGATCAGCAGCGCGGCGCCGTGCTTGCGCCAGCCAAAACGACAGTCCGTCGCCCCTTGCCAAGATCGGCAGAGGAATCGGCGGTCCAGCCGCGATCGCATGGTCGCGCGACAGGTTCTGTGCAATCAGACGCGCGGAATCCGCAGGTTCCGGATGCTGCATCGGTATCAGGTCTGACTGTCTGGCCGGAGCCTCTCAGCACCGCTGGGGCGCATTGGTATGTCGACACTGCTTTGTCCGGTACAACCCGCCCGAACGATAAGCAGTGGCAGGCGAATATGGTTGACCAGATAATCAGTCACGCTGCCCAGCCTCTGATCAGCGTAACTGCCTGCGCCCTTGGCCGAGATCACGACCAGATCTATTGCCTCTTCGCTGGCGACGCGCGCGAGTCGGTGGCGTGGATCGGCCCCGTTCACGATCAGCGTTCGGATCGCCCGGCGCTCGAGCACCAGCCGCGCGCGTAGCAGACTCATATAGCGCGCTGCCGCATCGTGATTGTGCTTCGCAACTGTTTGGCGCAAGGCAATCCCGGTTGCGTCGGGTGGACCGATCTCGGTGATCATGGGTTCGGGTAGGGCATGCGCCATGACAGTTTCGGCGTCAAAGGCATCGGCGATCGCGATTGCCGCGGGCAGAGCGCTTTCTGCACGTCGCGAACAGTCGAGCGGAACCATCAAGCGCCTGATTGCGATAGAAGTCGGCGCCGCTGCACCACTGGTGCTGGGCGGAACCAACAGCACCGAACAAGGTGCGGTTTCAACAATATGCCGCGCCATGTCACCGAGGACACGAGCGCTCTGCTTGCCCTCGCTGTTGGCGCTGATCACGCAGAGATCCACTTTGCGCGTGCCAAGACAGTCTGTCACCCGTTGTTGAACGGGCCCGACCGCCACCTCGATCCCGGCGATCGCCTCCTCGTCGAGGCCGGCCTGCGCACTTAGCCGCGCGATGCGCGCGACTGTCGCCAACCGGCGCATCTCTACATTGATCGGGTCGAGCGGAGCAGCGGACTCGGGTGTTGTCTCTAGCACCGAAAGCGCGCGTAACCTCGCATGTAGGTATCTGGACAGCGCATTTGCCCATGCCAGTACAGCGCCGTCCTGCGACGAAGCATCAAGGCAGGTCAGGATGTTCGCAAACCCCACTTTCTTGTGCGGACGTATGCCGGAAACGAGAGCGCTGACCGCATCAGCCCCCACCGACATGTCGTCGGGCTTCGTAACTGACTTCATCGTCATTGTCGTTCCCTCCGCGTCGCGAAACCAGGACAACACCTGAGGCAGAACCTGAACAGGTCCTGTTGCACCACCAAGGCGCTCTAGCGACGTGCCGGCTGTTGGCCGGATTGTTTCGCGGCCATCAGCAACGGCACCCTTGCCCTTTCACGACAGGTGTATTCCTCTCCCAAGAAACAATATGCCACATTCGGGTGATTCGGTCCTTAACCTTGATCAATGTTGCGGCAGCGCGGTTTCATTGACGCTTTCAGCGGTCGGTGATTTGGCTTTGGGACGATATCGGCAGACATCCGCTCGTGCTGATGAGAAGACCTGCGGCAATGCGCGTGTTTTCCAACGAATACCGCCGCTTCCACGCCAGCACCATCAGCCGAGCGGGCCAGCTAGCGCAGTAACTCACCGCGCACACGCGATATTGCCTCGGTTGCGAGGCGTTGCTGCAATCTCAAGCACGTATCGTGGCGAAGGCGAAACGTTGCAACCAGCAGAAGAGCGTGGCACCCTGCTTTCAAGTGTGAAACTTGGCGTTCCCTGTTGCCCGGCAAACTGTATGTCCGATGAAGAGCCCGGACTCTAACTGGTCTAGGAGTGGCAGATGGATGAGTTCGAATCCTCCGATGTGAGACTGGACGACCGGGGTGCACCGGTCGAGCGAGGCCCCAGGCATGGCGCATCGGAACCACTTGAGCGCGTCCTCGCTGCCCATTGTTGTCACCTGCCTTCCGGCGAGGTCCTTGTTCATGAGGGTGACGCGAGCGCGGCAGTGTTCTGTTTACTCTCTGGGTGGTTGATGGTTTCGAAGTCGATGCCGGACGGGTCACGGCAGATCGTTGATTTCATAATGCCTTACGAGCTTTTCGACCCGTCTTCTGCCGACGGCCAGACCAGCGCGGTCCAGATCGAGGCGCTGACGGATATGCGCGTAGCA
>SLJW01000132.1 GCA_007134865.1 Paracoccaceae bacterium
ATTTATCCCGCAGAACCCGCAGCCATCCACAGCCGCAAACCCCACCACCGACAACCACATCTCAGCGCCGCCGGTGAAGCGCTATCTAGATACTCTCAACACACACCGCAAGTAGGAAAATCAATCCAAGTGGAAAAAATTTGCGGGATGTCATGAAAATTCCATGTTTCTTTGATCCGCCATGCGCCCGCCGCTTTGTCTCTGGCCTTCCTCCTGCATCCGGCGCAGTCTTGGCGCGGGTTCGATTCGCGAGTCGGCATGCGGCTTCTCATCTCTTTCGCAGCGCTATTCCTGTCCGTTGTCCTGCTGCAACTGGGGCTCGGCGGCGTCGCGCCGCTTGATGCGCTGTCAGGAGTAGAACTGGGGTTCAGCGCCGGTGAGATCGGCCTGCTCGGCTCGGCGCATTTCGTTGGTTTTTTCATCGGCTGCTGGTGGGCGCCGCGCCTGATGGGCCAGGTCGGTCATTCGCGCGCTTTCGCCGCGCTCACTGCTGCAGGAACCATCGGGATTCTGGCCCATATGCTGGTGATTCATCCACTGGCGTGGGCGGTGTTGCGGATGGCCTCGGGACTGGCGATTGCGGGCTGCTACACGATCATCGAGGCATGGTTACAGGCCAAACTCACCAATGAGACCCGCGGGCGCGCGATGGGCGTCTACCGGGTGGTCGATATCGTGGGCTCACTGGGGGCGCAGCTTCTGATCGGGGTGCTGACCCCGGCCTCTTATGTCTCCTACAACCTGCTTGCGCTTTTATGCTGCGCGGCGCTCTTCCCACTGGTGCTGACCCGCGCCGAAGCCCCGCAAGTCGGCGATGCGCCGCGCCTGCGCCCGATGCTCGCCTGGGAGCGCTCGCCGCTCGCCGCCGCCGGGGTCGTGGTCTCGGGAATCACGGGGGCGGCCTTTCGCATGGTGGGGCCGCTTTATGCGCTCTCGGTCGGGCTGCGCGCGGAAGTGATCGCGCTGTTTCTGGCGGCCTATGTGCTGGGGGGCGCACTGGCGCAGATTCCAGTTGGCTGGCTTGCGGACAAATATGACCGCCGCGTGGTGTTGATCTGGCTGTCGGTCGCCTCGCTGGTGGCCTGCGCCGCAACGGTGGCCAGTGCTGGCCAGGGGGTTCTTGCCATCTTCCTCGCCGCCGGATTCTTCGGGCTGACGACTTTCCCGATCTATTCGATCTCGGCCGCGCATGCGCATGACTTCACCGATCCGACCGAGGCAGTGGAACTCTCTGCCGCGCTGATGTTCCTCTATGCCGTCGGCGCTATTGCGAGCCCGCTGATTGCGGCCTGGCTGATCGACCTGCAGGGCCCGCCTGCGATGTTCGCCTTCATCGCTCTCGCGCATCTGGTGTTGGTCATCTTCGGACTGATCCGCATGCGCATGCGCCCTGCCCCGCAGGACCGCACGCGCTACACTTACGTGCCGCGCACCTCGTTCCTGATCGGCAGGCTGTTGCGCCGCGGCAAGAACGGCAAGTGAGCCAAGCTCAGCGCGCGCGGGGCTCGGGCGGCCTCGGCTTGCGTCAGTTTCCCTGCCGCTGCTGCGCCTCGATCTCGCGCCAGCGCGCGACCGCGCGGTTATGATCCTGAAGATTGGTCGAGAAGGTATGCCCGCCCGTGCCATCGGCGACGAAATAGAGATAAGGCGTATCATCGGGGTCGAGCGCCGCTGCAATCGCGGCACGGCCGGGATTGGCAATAGGCGTCGGAGGCATCCCGTCGATGCGATAGGTGTTATAGGGCGTCACTGCGTCCAGCTCCGAACGCCGCAAGCCGCGCCCCAGAGTGCCCTGCCCCATGGTGATGCCATAGATCACGGTCGGATCGGTCTGCAGCCGCATCGGGATGCGCAGCCGGTTGACGAAGACGCTCGCCACCTGCCGACGTTCATCAGCAACCCCGGTCTCCTTCTCGACGATCGAGGCCATGATCAGCGCCTCTTCGGGGCTGTCATAGGGCAGACCCTCGGCGCGGGTCTCCCACAACTCGGCGAGAATGCGCTCCTGCCGCGTTTCCATCTCGGCCAGCAGGGTCTGGCGGTCCGCTCCGCGCGCCACCGCATAGCTGTCCGGCGCCAGCCAGCCCTCGCGCGGCACCTCGCCCGGATCCCCCGAGAGAAACTCGGCCAGACGCACCCCTTCCCAGACCTGCCAGCTTGTCGCGCCTTCGGCCACCGTGATGCGATACTGGATATCGGCCTGTCCGGTGAAACGCGCATACTCCTCGGGCGGGTCCTCCTCCGAAGTGAACTGCACCACCGTCTGGAAGGTCTGAGTCGCGGGGTCGAGCTCACGCACCAGCGTGTCGATCCGCGTCACCCCGATCCGGTAATGGATCTCGGTGCCGCAGGTCGAGGCTCCTCCACGCGTCAGCAGATCCATGATCTCATCCATCGAGGCGCGCTCGGGGATCAGATAAGAGCCGAAGCGCAGAGCCTCCGCCCGGTCGGTATATTGCGCGCCGATGCGAAAGACCTGCTCGGACCCGATGGCGCCCTGCTGGGCGAGCCCCGACGAGACCACGCGCAGCGATGACCCTGGCGCGACACGGAAACAGATCGCCTGTTCCAGCGGCCCCTCGGCGTAGAAACTGCGCTGCCCGACAGAGATCAGAATCGCAAGACCGATCAGCCCGACGATCATCAGTGTCAGCGCGTTGGCGACGACATGGCGGATCATGCGTTACGCCACCTTGCCGAGGATCAGGCTGGCATTGGTGCCGCCGAACCCGAAACTGTTGGACAGCGCGATGCTGATCTCGCGCTTCTGGGCGGCCTTGGGTGCCAGATCGAGCGGTGTTTCCACGGCGGGCGTGTCGAGATTGAGTGTCGGCGGTGCCACCTGATCGCGGATCGCCAGCACGCAGAAGATCGCCTCCACCGACCCGGCGGCGCCGAGCAGATGCCCGATGGCCGATTTGGTCGATGACATCGTGGCCTTGGCGGCGGCATTGCCCAGCAGTTTCTCGACGGCGGCCAGTTCGATCACATCGGCCATGGTCGAGGTGCCATGCGCATTGATGTAGTCGATCTGGTCAGGCCTGATCCCGGCCCGCGCGACCGCGGCCTTCATCGAGCGCAGGGCCCCGTCGCCATCTTCCGAGGGGGCGGTGATGTGATAGGCATCGCCAGACATGCCATAGCCCAGCACCTCGGCATAGATTTTCGCGCCGCGTGCCTTGGCGTGCTCGTAATCCTCCAGCACGACAACCCCGGCCCCCTCGCCCATGACAAAGCCATCGCGATCGGTGTCATAGGGGCGCGAAGCCGCTTGCGGGTCATCCGCGCGCTTGGTCGAGAGCGCCTTGCAGGCGTTGAACCCGGCGATCCCGATCTCGGAAATCGGGCTTTCCGCACCGCCCGCGATCATCACATCGGCATCCCCCCACTGGATGAGCCGCGCCGCATCGCCAATGGCATGGGCGCCGGTCGAGCATGCCGTCACCACCGCATGGTTCGGCCCCTTGAACCCGTGGCGGATGCTCACCTGTCCGGAGACCAGATTGATCAGCGCCGAGGGGATGAAGAAGGGCGAGACCCGGCGCGGCCCGCGTTCCTTCAGCAGCACGGCTGTATCGGCAATGGCCGACAGCCCGCCGATGCCCGAGCCGATCATCACACCCGTGCGGCAGCGGGATTCTTCATCCTCGGGCATCCAGCCCGAATCGCGCACCGCCTGTTCGGCGGCAGCCATGCCATAGAGGATGAACTCATCGACCTTGCGCGCCTCTTTCGGCTCCATCCAGTCATCGGGGTTGAAGCTGCCACCACTGCCATCGCCGCGCGGCACCTCACAGGCATAGGTTGTCGCCAGTCGGCTGGCGTCAAAGCGCGTGATCGGCCCTGCGCCTGACTCGCCCGCCAGCAACCGCGCCCAGGTCGCCTCGACCCCGCAGCCCAAGGGCGTGACCAGCCCCAGCCCCGTGATGACCACTCTGCGCATGTGCCCTGCTCCTGTCAGATCACTCCTGTTTTCTGGAGTGATACCGGGATTTGGCCAGCGGGGAAAGAGGCGAGGGCCTGTCTCTGGCAGCGTTTCGCTGATTTGTCATGCTGGAAGCTGGTTGGTCCCCAATGGCAGTCCGGACGTCCAAAAACGAAACGCCACCCCGCAGGGGTGGCGCTTGCGATACTCGAAATGCCGGACGGCTCAGGCAGCTTCGGTGATGAACTTCACGGCATCGCCGAAGGTCTGGATGTTCTCGGCGGCATCATCCGGAATCTCGATGCCGAATTCCTCTTCAAAGGCCATGACCAGCTCAACCGTGTCAAGGCTGTCAGCGCCAAGATCGTCGATAAAGGAGGCACCATCGGTGATCTTGCCCTCGTCCACGCCCAGATGCTCGACCACGATCTTCTTCACACGATCCGCGATATCGCTCATGTTCTTCCCCTTAGGTTTTGCCGGTTTCCGGCCTTGAATGTCCCTCGCAAGCCGCACCTGCGACCCTTCGTTGCGCGCCCAATAGGGGGTATCGCGCGATCCGTCAAGGGTGCCTCCACAGGCAGATGACAGGTTTCCATATCACAGCGCAGGGCTGCCACAAAGAGGGGTTGCGATACCTCAGAGCATCGCCATGCCGCCATTCACATGCAAGGTGGCGCCAGTGACGTAAGCGGCCTCGGGGCTGGCCAGATAAAGCGCTGCGGCGGCGACCTCTTCGGGGCTGCCCATGCGCCCTGCCGGAATGCGCGCATTGATCACCGCCTGCTGGTCCTCTGTCAGCGCCTCGGTCATGGCGGTGGCGATGAAGCCGGGCGCCACGCAATTGACCGTGATCCCGCGCGTCGCCACTTCCTGCGCCAGCGCCTTCGAGAGCCCCACCAGCCCCGCCTTGGAGGCGACATAGTTCGCCTGCCCCGGATTACCGATCACCCCCACGACCGAGGCGACATTCACAATCCGCCCCCAGCGCGCCTTCATCATGCCGCGCAGGGATCCGCGCATCAGCCGCATGGCCGCGGTCAGGTTCACATCCATGACCTGCGCCCATTGCTCATCAGACATGCGCATCATCAACGTGTCGCGGGTGATACCAGCGTTGTTCACCAGAATATCCAGCCCGCCCATGGCACTGCTCGCCGCCTTGGGCAGCGCCTCGACCGCCTCGGGCTCCGACAGGTTGCAGGGCAGAACATGCGCGCGCTCGCCCAGTACTTGCGCCAGTGCCTGCAGGGGGGCTTGGCGCGTTCCCGACAGCGCGACCGTGGCCCCGGCCCCATGCAGCGCGCGCGCAATCGCCGCCCCGATTCCACCCGAGGCCCCGGTGACGAGCGCGCTTTTTCCTGTCAGATCGAACATGGCCATACCTTATCCCTCCACATTGCCGCGCGCTCGGCGCGTTCAGGCGCGGTCTATAGCAATCCAGCCTGCGCCTGACCATGACGAAGTTGTGGCTTGTCAGCATGACGCCGCTCGGGAAAACACTGCATTGGCAGGGGACAAGGGAGGAGAAACCATGCTGACCCGTGACGAGTTGGGGGCGCTATTTCAGATCGGTGTGCAGGCCGCCGACCCGCGCGCGGCGGTGCGCGCCTCGCTCCACGCCGAGCCCATGCCCGCGCATGCGCGGCTCTTCGTGTTGTCGCTGGGCAAGGCCGCCTGTGCCATGGCCGAGGCTGCCATCGAGATCCTGCCCCAGCCCGCCCGCGTCCTTGCCGTTACGAATTACGAAAATGCCGCGCCGCTTGCCGGGGCCGAGGTCATGGCTGCAGGCCATCCGGTGCCGGACGAGAATGGCCTGCGCGCAGCGCAGGGCGCCGAGACCCTGCTGGCCGAGGCCGGGGAGGGTGACCGGGTGCTCGTGCTGGTCTCGGGCGGTGGCTCGGCCTTGCTGCCTGCCCCGGTCGAGGGGTTGAGCCTGGAGGAGAAAGCCGAGGTCAACCGCATCCTGCTTGCCGCTGGAATGGATATCGTCGCGATGAACGCTGTCCGGCAGCATCTGTCGCGGCTCAAGGGTGGCGGCCTGTTGCGCGCGGCGCATCCTGCTCCGGTCACGGCGCTGATCCTCTCGGATGTGATCGGCGATGACCTGCGTGCCATCGCCTCGGGCCCGACCGTCGCCCCGATTGCCCCGCGCCCGCATGTGGTCGAGATGCTGCGCGCGACCGGCGTCTGGAGCAAGCTGCCGGAGCGCGCGCAGAAGGCCCTGACCCGCCCCGAGGAAGACCTGCCACCGCTTGGCGCGGATAACCGGCTGATCGGCTCGAACCGGCAATCTCTGGAGGCGATGGCGCAGGCGCGGCCTGAGGCGGAAATCGTCTCGTCAACGCTGATCGGCGATGTCGAAGAGGCCGCGCAATTCGTGGTGCGCACGGCGCAGCAAAAGTCTCACCCCCTCGCCCTGTTCGGCGGCGAGACGACCGTCACCCTGCGCGGCAATGGCATGGGCGGGCGCAATCAGGAACTGGCGCTGCGCGTGGCGCTGGCGCTCGACGGGCAGCCCGGCTGGCGGTTCCTTTCGGGCGGCACCGATGGGCGTGACGGGCCGACCGATGCCGCGGGTGCCATTGTCGATGGCCAGACCATTGCGCGCATCCGCGCCGCAGGCGCGGCCCCCGAGAGTTTCCTTGAAAACAACGACAGCTATCACGCGCTGAAGCTGGCAGATGCGCTTCTGATCACCGGCGCGACCGGCACCAATGTCGCGGATTTGCAGATCCTGTCGCGCGACTGACCGCCCTTAGCGCGACCGTGCGCGCCGCGTCGACAGCAGCAAATTCGTCTCTGACGCCATCACCCCGTCAAAGGCGCGGATGCGGGTCAGCACCTGATCCAGTTCCGCCAGTGATTGCGCGGCCAGTTCCACGATCAGATCCCAGCGGCCATTGGTCGAATGCACCGCCGTGACCTGCGGCAGTCCCGACAGCCGCGCCATGATCCGCTCGGTGCCGCGCCCCTCGATTCCGATCATCATCAACCCGCGCACAGGGGCATCCGCCGCATCGCCGCGCGTCAGCACGGTAAAGCCCAGTATCTCGCCCTGCGTCTGCAACTTGGACAGCCGCGCGCGCACGGTCGCGCGACTGACGCCCAGCCGCTCGGCGAGGGTCTGCACCGAAGCTCGCCCGTCGCGCCGCAACTCGGCGATCAACTGCTGATCCGTATCGTCCAAATTGTCACCTTTGCCTACCAATATGCGCATTCTAGTCGCCAAATTTTCAGAAAGTCCAGTTGATACCTTCTCGATTCGCGCGACATATCTCTGCGAAACAGGAGATGACCATGAACCCGCCCTCTCTCATCGGTGCGCCCGTGGATAGCGGTCAGCGCCAGCCCGGTTGCCTGATGGGCCCGGCTGCGTTGCGCGTCGCCGGGCTGCGCGAAACCCTCGCCGCGCTCGGCCACCCGGCGCTGGACCGGGGCGACCTCGCCCTGCCCGAGAGCCTGCCCGCCTGCGACAGCCCCAACCGGGCGCTTGACCAACTGCCCGCAACGCTTGCCTGGACAGCAACCATCCGCGAGGCTGTCGAGGCTGAACTGGCCGAGGGCCGCCTGCCGATTCTGCTGGGCGGTGATCATTCCGTCGCGCTCGGCTCGGTTGCAGGCGCGAGCGCGCATGCCACGCGCGCAGGACGCCCCCTGTTCCTGCTCTGGCTCGACGCGCATAGCGATTTCCACACCCCGCGCAGCACCACCAGCGGCAATCTTCACGGCACGCCTGTCGCCTATGCCGCAGGCCGCGACGGCTTCGACCCCTTCCCGCCCTTCCCCGCGCCGCTGCCGCCGGAGCGCATGTGCCTTTTCGGTATCCGCAGCGTGGACCCGGCGGAACACGCCGCCCTCGCCGAATGCGACATCGCCGTCAATGACATGCGCGTGCTCGATGAGCAGGGCATCGCCGCGCCGCTGCGCGCTTTCCTCGACCTTGTGCAGGCCGAGAACGGGATGCTGCATGTCAGCCTCGACGTCGATTTCCTCGACCCCGGTATCGCGCCTGCTGTCGGCACCACGGTCCCCGGCGGCGCGACCTTCCGCGAGGCGCATCTGGTCTGCGAGATGATCCATGAAACCGGCCTCATGACCTCGCTCGATCTGGTCGAGTTGAACCCCTTTCTCGATGACCGTGGCCGCACCGCGCGGCTGATGGTCGATCTTCTGGGCTCTCTGATGGGCCGCAAGGTCTTTGACCGCCCAACCCGACTCTATGCCTGAAGGAGCCCGTCCCATGTCCCTGCCATCGCGCACCGCCCTTGTTCCTTTTATCAGCGTTGACAACATGATGCGGCTGGTTCTTCATGTCGGCATCGAGCAGATGATGGTCGAGTTGGCCGAGGCCATAGAGGCCGATTTCCGCCGCTGGCCACAATTCGACAAGACCCCTCGCGTCGCCAGCCATTCCGATATCGGGGTGATCGAACTCATGCCCACCTCGGACGGGCAGCATTACGGCTTCAAATATGTCAATGGCCACCCTGCCAATATGCGGCAGGGCTTGCAGACGGTCACCGCCTTTGGTGTGCTGGCGGATGTCGCGACGGGCTACCCGCTGCTGCTGTCTGAAATGACCATCCTCACCGCGCTGCGCACCGCCGCGACCTCTGCCATGGCCGCGAAATGGCTCGCACCGTGCGACTCGCGTGTCATGGCGATGATCGGCAATGGCGCGCAGGCCGAGTTTCAGGCGCTCGCGATGAAGGCAATTTGCGGAATCGAAGAGGTCCGGCTATATGACATCGACCCCGCTGCAACCCGCAAATGCGCGGCGAATCTCGCTGGCCGCGGGCTGCGCGTGACCCCTTGCGCAACCGCCGAGGATGCCATTCTCGGCGCACAAATCATCACCACCTGCACCGCCGACAAGCAATATGCCACCATCCTGACCGACAACATGGTCGGCGGCGGGGTGCATATCAACGCGGTCGGCGGCGACTGCCCCGGCAAGACCGAGCTGCACCGTGACATCCTGCTGCGCGCGGGCATCTTCGTCGAATACCCGCCCCAGACAAGGATCGAGGGCGAAATCCAGCAGCTTGCACCCGACCACCCTGTCACCGAACTCTGGCAGGTCATCACGGGCGCGGCTCCGGGGCGCGCGAGTGCCGGGCAGGTGACGCTGTTCGACTCGGTCGGCTTCGCCATCGAGGATTTCAGCGCGCTGCGCTACATCCATGCGCGGCTGCAGGGAACGGGGCTGTTTCAGGAACTGGACATGATCGCGGACCCGGACGAGTCGCGCGATCTGTTCGGGATGCTCTGCCGCGCCGAGGCGGCTGCGCGCGTCGCTTGACCAAGGCTCTTGCGAGCGCGGCGGGCTTGGCATAAGCGAAGCGCCATGACCCAGCATGATTTCTGCCTCATCATCGATTTCGGCTCGCAAGTCACGCAACTGATCGCGCGGCGCCTGCGCGAGGCGCGCGTCTATTGCGAGATTCACCCGTTTCAGAATGTCGATGAGGCATTCCTTAAGGCGCGTGCGCCCAAAGCGGTGATCCTCTCGGGCGGCCCGGGCTCGGTGCCCGAGGCCGGCAGCCCGCGCGCGCCGCAATACCTGTTCGAAATGGGCGTGCCGGTCTTTGGCATCTGCTATGGCCAGCAGGTGATGATGGACCAGCTTGGCGGGCGCGTCGAATCGGGCCATCACGCGGAATTCGGGCGCGCCTGGGTCGAGCCTGCGGCAGGCCATCGCGAGGACGGCATTTTCGCAGGGCTGTTCGGGACCGGGCGCGAGCAGGTCTGGATGAGCCATGGCGACCGCGTGACGAAACTTGCGCCGGGTTTCGAGGTGATCGGCACCTCACCCAATGCGCCTTTCGCGATGATCGCGGATGAGGCGCGGCATTTCTATGCGGTGCAGTTCCACCCCGAGGTGCATCACACACCGCAGGGCGCGCGGATGCTGGGCAATTTCCTGGCGCTGGCTGGGTTCAAGGGCGACTGGACGATGGGCGCCTATCGTGCCGAGGCCATCGCGAAGATCCGGGAGCAAGTGGGCGACAAGCGGGTGATCTGCGGGCTGTCGGGCGGGGTCGATTCCTCGGTCGCCGCCGTACTGATCCATGAAGCCATCGGCGACCAACTGACCTGTGTGTTCGTGGATCACGGGCTCTTGCGCCAGAACGAGGCGCAGGATGTCGTCACGATGTTCCGCGATCATTACAACATCCCGCTGATTCATGCCGATGAGGCCGATCTGTTCCTCGGCGCGCTCGAAGGTGTTTCCGACCCGGAAACAAAACGCAAGACAATCGGCAAATTGTTCATCGACGTGTTCCAGAAATACGCGGGCGAGATCGAAGGCGCCGAGTTTCTGGCGCAAGGCACGCTTTACCCGGACGTTATCGAGAGCGTCAGCTTCTCGGGCGGGCCATCGGTCACGATCAAGAGCCACCATAATGTCGGCGGGCTGCCCGAGAAGATGGGGCTGAAGCTCGTGGAGCCCTTACGCGAGTTGTTCAAGGATGAGGTCCGCGCGCTGGGGCGCGAGTTGGGCCTGCCCGATCACTTCATCGGCCGCCACCCCTTCCCCGGCCCTGGCCTCGCCATCCGCTGTCCGGGCGAGATCACCCGCGACAAGCTGGAAATTCTACGCAAGGCCGATGCCATTTATATCGACCAGATCCGCCGCCACGGGCTCTATGACGAGATCTGGCAGGCCTTTGCCGCGATCCTGCCGATGCGCACTGTGGGGGTCATGGGTGACGGTCGGACCTATGATTACGCACTGGCGCTGCGCGCGGTCACATCAGTCGATGGCATGACCGCCGATTACTACCCCTTCAGCCACGAGTTTCTGGGCGAGACCGCGACGCGGATCATCAATGAGGTGCGCGGGATCAACCGGGTGTTCTATGACTGCACCTCGAAACCCCCCGGCACGATAGAGTTGGAATAGGCGCGCGCTCACGAATGCAAACCTCTGCGTGAGAGGGCTTTTTCCGACAGCACCACTGCGCAAAGCCTCTTTTCTAGGCCAATTCTCCATGCTACGCATGTCAACAGGGTGAGACAAATCACCACTCCTGTCCGCAGACGCGGGCGGAGGAACGATAACAAAACCTTGGGAGATATCAGATGAAGAAACTGCTTCTTGCCAGCACGGCGCTGGCATTCTCGGCTGGCATGGCAATGGCCGACGAGATCAATATGGGCGTGCTGCTTGGCTTCACCGGACCTATTGAATCTGTCACGCCGCATATGGCGGATTCGGCCGAAATGGCGTGGGCCGAAATCAACGAAGCCGGCGGCATCCTCGGTGGGCAAATGATCCGCTCGGTTCGCGCAGATTCGACCTGCATCGACTCGAGCGCTGCACAGGCTGCCGCAGAGCGCTTGATCTCGGCGGATAATGTGGTCGCAATCATGGGCGCGGATTGCTCGGGCGTGACGATGTCCGTGCTGCAGAATGTGGCGATGGCAGCCGGTGTGCCGATGATCTCGCCGTCGGCAACCTCGCCCGCTTTCACCACGACAGAGTCGAACGGTCTGTTCTTCCGCACTGCGCCCTCTGACGCGCGTCAGGGTGCCGTCTTGGCCAATATCGTCATGGATCGCGGTTTCGACACTGTGGCGGTTACCTTCACCAATAACGACTATGGCGCGGGCTTCGCGAATGCATTTGTCGAAAACTTCGAAGCGCTGGGCGGCACTGTAACATCGCAGGTCGCACATGAAGAAGCGCGCGGCGACTATTCCGCCGAAGTCGGCCAGCTTGCCTCAGCCGGTGGCGATGCACTGGTGATCCTGGGCTATGTCGATGGTGGCGGTTCGATGCTGCGCACGGCCTATGAGCTTGGCGCGTTCGAGCAATTCTTCATCGGCGATGGCATGTTTGGCCAGGAACTGATCGCGGCGACAGGTGAAGCCATCGAAGGCACAGTCGGCACGCTGCCCGGTGTCGAGGGCCCGAGCGCCGATGCTTTCGCCGCATTGGGCGAAGCCAATAACGTGCTGACCGACAGCTCGTTCACGGGTGAGAGCTATGATGCAGCGGCCCTGCTGGCCTTTGCCGCCGAAGCTGCGGGCGAAGCGACACCCGAGGGCATCGCCGCCAATATCCTCAACGTGGCCAATGCGCCGGGCGAGGAAATCATGCCGGGTGAACTGGCCCGCGGCCTCGAGATCCTGCGCGAAGGTGGCGAGATCAACTATATCGGCGCGACAAATGTGGAACTGGTCGGCCCCGGTGAGGCAGCTGGCAGCTTCCGTGAGCATGTGGTCGAGGGCGGCGAGTTCGTGACGATCCGCTTCCACTGACACATACCGGATCCGACAGGATCCTTCCGGCCCGGGGTGGCAAGACCCCGGGCCATTTCTGCAAATACAAGTATTCGAGCGATGGCAATGGCACCAGCAGGAGGGCTTGGCCATGAGCACTGAACCGATGATCCGGGTCGAGAACCTGCACAAGCATTTTGGTGGGTTCCATGCCGTCGATGGTGCATCACTGGAAATCGCCAAAGGGTCGATTACCGGTCTGATTGGCCCCAATGGCGCCGGAAAAACAACATTATTCAATGTGATAGCAGGCGTTCTTCCACCGACCTCCGGACAGGTCTTCATGCAAGGCGAAGACATCACCGGATTGCCCCCACATGTGTTGTTTTCCAAGGGCTTGCTGCGCACTTTTCAGATTGCACATGAATTTCACACCATGACGGTGCGCGAAAACCTGATGATGGTGCCGCCCAACCAGTCGGGCGAGAACCTCTGGTCGGCGTGGTTTCATGGTGGACGCGTGCGCGAAGAAGAGCGCCGCATCCGCGCGCGCGCCAACGAAGTTCTGGAATTCCTCACCATCAGTCATATCGCAGACCAGAAGGCAGGCCAGATTTCCGGTGGTCAAAAGAAACTTCTGGAGCTTGGCCGCACCATGATGACCGACGCCAAGATCGTGTTTCTCGATGAGGTCGGGGCCGGTGTGAACCGCACGCTGCTGAATACCATTGCCGATGCGATTGTCCGGCTGAACGAGGAAAAGGGCTACACATTCGTCGTGATCGAGCATGACATGGACTTCATTGGTCGCATCTGCGACCCGGTGATCTGCATGGCCGAGGGCAAGGTGCTCGCCGAAGGCACGCTGGACGAGATCAAGGCAAATGAACAGGTGATCGAAGCGTATCTGGGCACGGGTCTCAAGAACAAGGTGGTGAAGCAAGAGGAGACGACCCTGTGATCCGCGCCGGGTTCGCTGCGGCCGGGCTTGGACTTGGGCTTGCGATGGCGCATGCCGCTCCTGTCCTTGCTTGCACGACAATCTCCCCGCAGCTGGAATTCTGCGCTGAGGGGAGCCCGCTGGCCGGGATGCGCGCGCAGGATATCGACGGCGTTGTGGTTTTCGAGGATGAGGCGTTCTGGATCGAGTTCAACCCGGCCCTGACCGCTGCCGCCACCAGCGGACCGCTTGCCGCCGCGCTGGACAGCCTGCTGGCCAGCACTCTCGCCGAAGCTGGCGCCCCTCAAACCGAGACGCTGTTGCGCGATAGTTTCGAGGCTGTGCACGCCACGGTCGAACGGTTTATCGCGCAGGTCGAAGAAGAAGGCGAAACCTATCTGGGGGCGCTGCTGCTCGCTGATATTGCAGATGGCGGTGGCCGAGTGGCCTGGTCGCTGGGCAACCTGCAGGCTGACAGACCCGAAGCGCAACAGGAACTGCAGGCGCTGACCGAGGTCACTGCTGCGGCCCTACGCCCCGCAATGGAGAACTGACATGGCAGAACCGGTTCTGATCGGCGAAAACATGACCGGCGGCTATGGCAATGGCCCCGACATTCTGCATGACTGCACCATCGCGGTCGAGAAAGGCGAGATCGCCGTGATCGTCGGGCCCAATGGTGCAGGCAAATCCACCGCGATGAAAGCCGTTTTCGGCATGCTCAACCTGCGGCAGGGCTCGGTCCGACTGGGCGGCGAGGATATCACCGCCCTGAGCCCACAGGCGCGGGTCCGCAAGGGCATGGGCTTTGTGCCGCAAACCTCGAATATCTTCCCGTCGATGACAGTCGAAGAGAATCTCGAAATGGGTGCCTTCATCCGCGATGATGACATTGGCTCTACGATGGAACAGGTCTACACGCTCTTCCCCATCCTGCGCGACAAACGGCGGCAGGCGGCGGGCGAGTTGTCGGGTGGCCAGCGCCAGCAGGTCGCGGTCGGGCGCGCGCTGATGACGCAGCCTTCGGTGCTGATGCTCGACGAGCCGACCGCCGGTGTCAGCCCGATCGTGATGGACGAATTGTTCGACCGCATCATCGAGATTGCCCGCACCGGCATCTCGATCCTGATGGTGGAACAGAACGCTCGCCAGGCGCTGGGCATCGCCGACAAGGGCTATGTCATGGTGCAGGGCGAGAACCGCTATACCGACACGGGCGAGGCGCTTCTGGCCGATCCCGAAGTGCGCAAATCCTTTCTGGGGGGCTGAGGATCATGGAACCGCTCAACGCGCTGGTCAGCGTCTCGAACTTCATGCTCATCCCGGCGCTCGCCTATGGCAGCCAATTGGCGCTGGGTGCGCTGGGGATCACGCTGATCTTCTCGATCCTGCGCTTCGCGCATTTCGCCCATGGCGACACGATGGCGCTGGGCACGGCGGCGGTGATCGGCGGGACATTCTTCTTTCAGTCGCAAGGCATCGGCATCAGCCCGCTGCCGACAGCGCTGCTGGCGATTCCCATCGGCATCGTGGTGATGATCCTCTATCTGCTGGCTGCCGACCGGATGGTCTATCGCTATTTCCGCCAGGTGAAAGCCAAGCCGCTGACCTTCGTTATGGCCAGCCTCGGTGTCATGTTCGTCACCAACGGTCTGACCCGGCTGTTCATGGGCGTCGGCGAAACGCGCTTCGAGGACGGGGAGCGCTTCATCTTCACTGTGCGCGAGTTTCGCGAGTTCACCGGGCTGGCCGAAGGCATGGCGCTGCGTTCGGCACAGGCGATCACGATCATCACGGCGCTGGTGGTGATGGTGATCCTGTTCTGGTTCCTGAACCGCACCCGCGCCGGCAAGTCGATGCGCGCCTATTCCGACAATGAGGATCTGGCGCTCCTGTCCGGGATCAACCCCGAGCGGGTGGTGGTCATCACCTGGACGATCACGGCCATACTGCTGGTGCTGGCGGGCACGCTTTACGGGCTCGACAAGGGGTTCCGGCCCTTCAACTACTTCCAGCTTCTGCTGCCGATGTTTGCTGCCGCCATCCTCGGGGGCTTGGGCTCGCCACTGGGCGCGATTGTCGGAGCCTATGTCGTGGCCTTTGCCGAGTTGGGCATCACCTTCGCCTGGCGGCGCGTCTTCAGCTACCTCGCCCCCGAGGGGATGGAGCCGACCTCGATGATGCAACTCCTACCGGTTGATTACAAATTCGCCGTGACCTTCGCCATTCTGGTCATCGTGCTGCTGTTCCGCCCCACCGGTATCTTCAGGGGGAAAGTGATATGAGCCTGACCGCACGCGATCTGGGTCTCTTTGCCATCATGGGCGTTGTGCTGGCAATGGTCGCCATGTTCCAGAGCCCGCAGCTTGCCATCACCATCCTCAACATGAGCCTGATTTCGGCGATCATGGCGCTGGGTGTGAACATGCAATGGGGCTATGCCGGGCTGTTCAATGTCGGCATCATGGGCTTTACCGCAGTCGGCGGGGTGGCCGTGGTGCTGATCGCCATGCCGCCCGTGCCAGAGGCCTGGGCCGCGGGGGGTCTGGGTATCCTGCTGGGGCTGATGCTGGGGGTTGCGACGATTCTCGCGGCTGTGCTGGTCTACAAGCGCATGACTCCGGGCGCCTTACGGGGGCTGGCGATCTTCGCGGTGCTGGTGGTCGGGTATTTCATCACATCGCAGGTCTTCGGGCCCGCGAAACAAGCCGTGCAGGCGGTCAACCCGGCCGCGACCGGCTATCTGGGCGGCGCGAACCTGCCGGTGATCCTGTCCTGGCCGGTGGGCGCCGTCTTTGCGGCCGGGGTTGCCTGGCTGGTGGGCAAGGTGAGCCTTGGTCTGCGTTCGGATTACCTTGCCATTGCCACGCTGGGTATCTCGGAGATCGTGATTGCCGTTCTCAAGCATGAGCGCTGGCTGGCACGCGGGGTCAATAATGTGACCGGCATCGACCGCCCTGTGCCCCGCCCCGTCGAGTTGCAGCCCCTGCCCTGGGTGCAATCGCTGGCCGATACGATGGGCTGGAGCCTGTCGCAAACGGCCTCCATCGTCTCGGGGCTGGGCTATTCGGCGCTGTTCCTGATCGTGCTGGGCATCCTCATCTGGCTCGCCGAGCGCGCACTCAACTCGCCCTGGGGCCGGATGATGCGCGCCATTCGCGACAACGAGGTCTCGGCCCGCGCCATGGGCAAGGATGTCACCCGCCGTCACCTGATGATCTTCGTGCTGGGCTCGGCGGTCTGCGGGCTGGCGGGCGCGATGATGGTCTCGATGGATGGCCAGTTGACGCCAGGCAGCTATGAGCCGCTGCGCTTCACCTTCCTGATCTGGGTTATGGTGATCGTGGGCGGATCGGGCAATAACTGGGGCTCGGTGCTGGGGGCCTTCGTGATCTGGTTCCTCTGGGTGCAGGTCGAACCGGCAGGGCGCTGGGTGATGGAGACCATCACCTCGAATATGGATGTCGGCTCGGATCTGCGTCGCCACCTGCTCGACTCGGCAGCCTATATGCGGCTTCTGACCATGGGGGTTGCGCTGCTGCTGATGCTGCGCTTCGCGCCGCGCGGGCTGATCCCGGAACGCTGATGCATCAATGCGCGATCCTCTTGCCCGCTGCGGGTGCATCGCGGCGCATGCGGGGGGCGGACAAGCTGCTGCAAGAGGTCGAGGGGCGAACCATCCTGCGGCTGATGGCGGAACGCGCGCTGCAGGCGAGTGCCCGCGTTGCCGTCACCTTGCCGCCAGATGCGCCCGAGCGCGCGCGGGCGCTGGATGGGCTGACGGTCACGCGACTGATGGTGCCGGATGCCACTGAGGGCATGGCGGGCTCGCTGCGCAAGGGGGCAAGCTGGGCCATGCAACTGCCGGTGCAGGCGCTGATGATCGTGCTGCCCGACATGCCCGAGATCACCGCCGATGACATGCGCAAGCTCATCCAACTACACGCGTCGCATCCGACAGAACCGCTGCGGGCCTGTGATGCCGCGCAACACCCCGGCCATCCGACAGTGCTGCCGCACGCGATGTTGCCGGAGTTGCTGACGCTTTCGGGCGATACCGGCGCACGCGCCCTGCTTGCCCGCCACCGGCCTCGGCTGCACCCTCTGCCCGGCCGGCGCGCGATCCTCGACCTCGACACGCCCGAGGCCTGGGCAGACTGGCGCGCTCACCGCCCCTGAGCCGAGCGGCGCAACTGTTCGCGCTGCGTCGCGAGCCAGAAGGCAGTCAGCACCAGCGGACCGTTCTGGACCTCGCGGCTCTCGATCAGACTCAACAGCACGTCGAAAGGCAGGATATGGCTGCGGATATTCTCGGTCTCCGACGCCAGCCCCGACACCCCTTCCAGCGATTTTGGCAGATCACAGAGCGCGACGAACTGAAACAGGAATTCAGACACGGCGCCGGGGGAGGGGTAGACATCGGCCACAGGTAACAGATCTTCCTGCCGGAGCGTGATCTGCGCCTCCTCGCATGCCTCGCGCAAGGCGGCATCATGCGGGCTTTCGCCCGCGTCGATATGCCCGGCGATCGGCTCCAGCGACCAGCAATTCCGCGCCCCGCGCAGCCATGGGCCGAAGCGGAACTGCTCGATCAGCAGCACCACATCGCGGACCGGGTCATAAGGCAGCACCGTCACCGCATCGCAGACGGCGAAGCCCGCGCGTTTGACCTCGGCGCTCCAGTCGCCGTCAAAACGTCGAAACTGCAGATCATCTTCGGCCACGCTGAAGAACCATGCGTAGGGCCGCGTCTCGCGGATCGGGCGGATCGCGTCGCGCTGCCAGTCTCCGCGCAGGTTCGCGGGCTCGGGCATCTCTGCCGCGCGCAGGCGCGAGGCCGCATGTCTCAGCGCCATCGGGAAGCGCGCGCGCAATACGTCCACCGGGTGGCGTGGTGTCAGGTCCAGGAGTTCGTGAACGGCAAGGCAGGTGGCGCGGCCGAATTGAGCCTGCCATATCTGCAGGCTCCAGCCAGGCTCTCCGCAGGCCGAGGCATCCTCCGGCACATAGAGCCGCGCAGTGACAGCCTCACCGTCACAGATCACCTGCATATCGCAGGGGCAGCAGCCGGCGAGCCCTGCGAAACGCTCCAGCCGCCCGCGGGCCCCAGCCTCCAACGACACGAGAGTCCCCGCCAGTTCGGCGCCCTCTGCCGCGATCAGTTCTGGTCCCGCAGACGCTGCGATCTCACCGCATCGCACATAGCCCGCAAGCTGCGCTGTGCGCGCCTCCACCTCCGCCCCCAGAACTGCCGCGCGCAAGGCCTCGTCGAGCAGGCGGCCAAAAAGGAATACGATCATGCCTATCGCGCGAGACGTCGGAATTCGGCGTAGCGATGAAAGATCGTCAGCAGAACTGTCATGCCGACGCCCAAACCCAGCAGCAGCAACAGAAAACCACTGTCGCTCATCCGGATCAGATGTTCGGTCGAGACCCGGAAGACACCTTCCAGCGCCTCTTCAAGGTCGCGGTATCGGCGCGCATAGCCTTCGGTAAACGCGTTATAGACGCCATAGAGAAACAGCGTCAGCAGTAGCCCTGCGATATATCCCTGAATGACAACCGTGAAGTTGCGGACCATCGACCCAGTGATCCGCTTACCGACGAAACTCCAGCCGATAAAGGCGGCCGTCAGCGCAACAAAGACATGCCCGCGACCTGAGCGCGGCGGCTCGTCGTAAAGCAGGTAATACTGTGTGCTGGCATAGTACATGGCAACGCCAAAGAGGATCAACGCTGCAAGCCGTGTGAACGTGGGCATGTCTGCCTCTTTCGTGACTGTCCCGATACAATCAGGATAGACGCGAAACGCATTTCACGCAACGCAGCTACCACGCAGAGTTCAGGACTGCGTCGGTCGCTGCAACACCAGTTGCGTCACATCACAGACTCCGCTCTGGAATGCGCTTGCGCAGGAGGTCAGGTAATACTCCCACATCCGCTTGAACCGTGCATCATAACCCATCGCAGAAATTTCGGGCCAGCGGGCCTGAAACACCTCGTTCCAGCGCCGTAGCGTCAGGCTGTAGCTCGGGCCGAAGTCATGCGTGCCGCGAAAGGCCAGGCCCTGCGCTTCGGCCACCTGCCGCACTGGGGTCGGTGCGCCCAGCATCCCGCCGGGGAAGATGTATTTCTGGATGAAATCGACATAATCACGATAGGTGGGAAAACGCAGGTCCGGCACCATGATGATCTGGATGACCGCTTGCGCGCCGGGTTTCAGCCGGTCGCGCACGGCGCGGAAATAGCGCGGCCAGTATTTCTCGCCCACCGCCTCGAACATCTCGATCGAGGCGATGCCGTCGAACTGGCCTTTTGTGTCGCGGTAATCCTGCATCCGGATCTCGACCCTGTCTGACAGCCCAGCGCGCGCCATGCGCGCGACCGCGTAATCATGCTGCGCCTGAGAGATCGTCAGCCCCGTGACCTTCAACCCGCGCTTGGCGGCGGCATATTCGGCAAATCCCCCCCAGCCGCAGCCGATTTCCAGCACATGATCGCCCGGTTGCACAGCCATCCGGTCCACCATTGCGGCATATTTCGCTTCCTGCGCGGCCTCCAGGCTCTCCTGCCCGGTGGTGAAAATACCCGAGGAATAGGTCATGCTCTCGTCAAGCCAGAGTGCGTAGAAATCATTCCCGAGATCATAATGATAGGAGATGTTCTTGCGCGCGCGCGTCTTCGAGTTCGCCCGCAGCCAATGGCGCAGACGTTCCAGCACCCGCACCAGTTTGGTGGCCAGCACCTCGTCATAGAGCGCAGGGTTGTCATCATTCACGAGGTCCATGAAAGCTTGCAGGTCAGGCGTGCTCCAGCCGCCCTCCATATAGCTTTCGGCAAAGCCGATATCGCCCTCGCGGATCAGCCGGCCAAAGAAATCCGCATCATGGATATGGATCTCGGCGACATGACCCGGTGCCTTGCCCTCGACCCGAAAGGCGCGCCCGTCGGGCAGGTGGATATCCAGCCGCCCC